>NZ_JAVIIR010000005.1:0-412548 GCF_033977325.1 Mesorhizobium vachelliae | reverse complement strand
GCCGAGTTGCAGGACGCGCTGGTCGAGACCTGGGATGCGCTGGGCATTCCCTATGCCAACTCCGGCCGTCCCGCCGTCGCCGAGACCGATCGGATCGTTCCGCTGCTGGTGCCGAAGTCAGGCGGGTGAAGCCCGTTTTAAACTCTACTCCGGCGGCCATCCGCTGCAACTTTCTGCGCTTCCGGTGCTCACGGACCTGAATGTCCGCTGCGCTCCGGTTCTCGAAAGTCACACCGGCTGACGCACCGGAGCGAGTTTCAATTCGGGCTTCGTCGACGGCTCGGCTCACACCGTCTTCATCCATTTCGCCAGGCGATGCGCCGCTTCCTCGAGCTGATCGAGGCGGCGGTGGAAGCATAGCCTGAGGAAGGCTTCGCCGCCGGGACCGAAGGCGGTGCCGGGCGCCAGGCCGACATTGGCGTTGTCGACGATGTCGAAGGCGGCTTTTCGAGCATCGGTGAGGCCGTCGACCTTGAAGAACAGGTAGAAGGCGCCCTGCGGCACGGTGAAACGCGCCTTGCCGGTTTCGCTGAGGATGCCGCAGACGAGGTCGCGGGCGGCCCGTGCGCGCTCCACCTGTTCGGCGATGAAGCCGTCGCCCTCGTCGAGGGCGGCGACCGCGCCGCGCTGCATGAACTGCGCGACGCCCGAGGTCGAGTACTGGATCAGGTTCTCGAACACCTGCTGCAAGGCGGGATGGGTCTTGATCCAGCCGACGCGCCAGCCGGTCATCGCCCAGTTCTTGGAGAAGCTGTTGACGAACAGGATGCGGTCCTCGGGCGTGGCGACGTCGAGGAAGGACGGCGCGCGGCCATGGCCGTAGTGGAACAGCGAATAGATCTCGTCGGCGATGATCCACAGGCCCTTTTGGCTGGCGAGATCGAGGATCGCCTGGAGCGTCTCCCTGTCGGCCGTCCAGCCGGTCGGGTTGGACGGCGTGTTGATGAACAACAGCTTCGTGCGCGGCGTGATCGCTGAAGCGATCTTTTCGACGTCGCAGGACCAGCCATTGCCGGACTGGTCGAGAGTGACCGGCACGGGCACGGCGCCCGCCACGCCGGCGGCCGCGGCGAAGTTCGGCCAGGCGGGCGAGAGGTAGATCACCTCGTCGCCGCTGCCGGCGATCGCGTCGATGGCCAGCTGGATGGCATGCATGCCGGACCCGGCGACGATGAACTCCTCCTCGGCGAAGGTCTTGCCGAAATGCCTGGCATAGTAGCGGGCGAGCGCCTGCCTGAGCGCTGGAATGCCCTTCTGCCAGGTGTAGAAAGTCTCGCCGTCGGCCAGCCCCTTGGCGGCGGCATCGCTGATGAAGGAAGGCGTCGGCAGGTCGCCCTCACCGGCCCAGAGCGGGATCAGGCCTTCGCGCAGGCGGCCATGATTGATGACGGCGACGATGCCGCTTTCCGGCGCGGCGCGGGCTTCCGCGCGCAAGGTCTCGATAAGGGTCATTGGCAAAATCCGGATTCGTCTGGTCAGCGCTCTTACCAGATCGCCAAACGGAAAACCCCGGCCGCAGGCGGCCGGGGTTTTGGTCCAGAGCGCCCGCTCTGCGTTACTTCTTGGCGAGCAGGTCGCGGATTTCGGTCAGGAGCTGCACGTCGGCCGGCGGTGGGGCGGCGGCAGGAGCGGGCTTCTCGCGTTCCAGCCGCTTGCGCATATTGTTCACCGCCTTGACCATCAGGAAGATGATGAAGGCAAGGATCAGGAAATTCAGCACGACAGTGATGAATGAGCCGTAGGCGAAGACGGCGCCCTCTTTCTTCGCATCGACCAGCGCGGGCGAGTGGACTTTCGAAGACAGCCCGAAGAAGTAATTGTTGAAATCCAGCCCGCCGAAGATCGCGCCGACGATCGGCATGATGATGTCGTTGACCAAGGAATCGACGATCTTGGAGAAGGCGGCGCCGATGATGACGCCGACGGCCAAGTCCATCACATTTCCCTTGGAGATGAATTCCTGGAATTCTTTCAGCATTCGACCCTCCGTGACGGGCCGCGCTGCCGCCTCACCAATATCCTTCGGCGCCGGCCCTGACCCACCATAACAAAAACCCCCCGTTGCAAAACCGGAAAAAAGGCGAAAGCACCGGTTTGTGTTTCCGCAGCGCCATCAAGGGGATATGCGCCGAAAGCCGCGATGGACTCAGGCTCCAAGCTGTGATTGCGTCTAGCTCAGGCCAGGGTGGAGACCGACTTTGAATTAAGAATAGAGCATGATGTCGCCCGAAAACCGCTTCCCACTTTTCGGCATCATGCTCCAGGGAGGAAGTGCGGACCATGCAAGGCTGGTTCGTCGTCATCATTGCGATCGCCTATGTGACGCTGCTTTTCGCCATCGCCAGCGTCGGCGACCGGCGTTCGGTGGCGGCCGGGCTCGGCCGGGCACGGCCCTTCATCTATGCGCTCAGCCTCGCCATCTACTGCACCTCCTGGACCTTCTTCGGCTCGGTCGGCCTGTCCTCCGAGCGCGGCCTCGAATTCCTCGGCATCTATACCGGCCCGGTGCTGGTCTTCGTGTTCGGCTTCCCGCTGCTCAACCGCATGATCCGGCTGGCAAAGAGCGAGAAGATCACCTCGATCGCCGACTTCCTCGGCGCCCGCTACGGCAAGAGCTTCACCGTCGCGGCGATCGCGACGCTGATCGCCACCATCGGCGCCGTGCCCTATATCGCGCTGCAGCTCAAGGCGATCTCCGGCTCCGTCAGCCTGATGGTCGAGCACTATACCGGCTCGCCGCCTTCCTTCGATCCGTTCGTCAGCGACATCTCGCTGGTGGTGGCGATGCTTTTGGCGCTTTTCGCGGTGTTGTTCGGCACCCGGCACGCCGATGCTACCGAGCACCAGGACGGGCTGGTTCTGGCGGTGGCGGTCGAGACCGTGGTCAAGCTCGCCGCATTCATAGCCATCGGCCTGATGGTGACGTTCCTGATCTTCGGCGGGCCCGGCGACATGTTCGCCAGGCTTGCCGGAAACGGCCAGGTGCGCCAGGCGATGAGCTACAGCACGTCCTTGGCCACCTGGCTGGTGCTGACCGGCTTGAGCGGCTTTGCCGTGCTGATGCTGCCGCGGCAGTTCTACGTCACCATCGTCGAGAACCGCAGCGAGGCGGAGCTGCGCACGGCGACCTGGGTGTTCCCGCTCTACCTCGTGGCGATCAACCTCTTCGTGCTGCCGATCGCCTTTGCCGGCCTGTCGCTGGTCGGCGCCAAGACCAGCAGCGACCTTTATGTTTTGTCGCTGCCGCTGCTCAGCGGGCATGACCTGCTGGCGATGGCCGCCTTCGTCGGCGGCCTGTCGGCGGCGACCGCGATGGTGATCGTCGAGAGCGTCGCGCTGTCGATCATGATCTCCAACGATCTCGTCATCCCGCTGTTCGTGCGCCGCGTGCTCAAGACCAGCGCTTCGGAGAACGAGGACTGGTCGACGCTGATCCTCAATGTGCGCCGCGCCTCGATCTTCATCATGCTGTTCATCGCCTTCCTTTACTATCGCCAGAGCACCGACAGCGCGCGGCTGTCCTCGATCGGCCTGATGTCGTTCGCGGCGATCGCGCAATTCGCGCCGGCGCTGATCGGCGGGCTGATCTGGCGCCGCGCCAACGGCCGGGGCGCGGCGCTCGGCATGGTCGCCGGCATCGCCGTCTGGGGTTACACGCTACTCCTCCCCTCACTGGTCGGCCCCTCTACCGACATCGTCGTCCATGGCCTGCTCGGCTTCGAGGCGCTGAGGCCGCAGGCGCTGTTCGGCACTGTCGGCGAGCCGCTGAACCATGGCGTGCTGTGGAGCCTCTCCGTCAACGCGCTGTTTTTTGTCCTTGGGTCGCTGTCCCGCGCGTCCGTGCCGCTGGAGCGCATCCAGGCGGCGATCTTCGTGCCGCGCGAGGCTGGCCCGATGCCCAGCCTCAGGCGCTTCCGCACTGCCGTCACCGTCAACGACCTGAAGGATACGATTTCGCGCTATCTCGGCGTCGAGCGCACGGAGCGTTCGTTCCAATCCTTCGAGAGGGACGCGAAAGTCTCCCTGCTCGGCACCGAACCGGCCAGCATGGATGTCATCCGTTTCTCCGAGCAGCTGCTGGCGAGCGCCGTCGGCTCGTCCTCGGCGCGGCTGATCCTGTCGCTGCTCTTCCGCCGCAATGACCGCGACTCCAAGGATGCCTTCAAGCTGCTCGACGACGCCACCGAGGCGCTGCAGCACAATCGCGACCTCTTACAGATCGCGCTCGACCAGATGGAGCAAGGCATCACCGTCTTCGATCGCGATTTCCGGCTGATCTGCTGGAACCGGCAATACCGGCTGCTGTTCGACCTGCCGGACGAGATGGGCCAGGTCGGCGTCTCGCTCGACAGGATCCTTCACCACCTCGCCGAGCGCGGCGATATCCCCGCCGACCAGCGCGTGACGATGCTCAACCGGCTGACCAGCTTCACCGGCCCGTGGCAGATGGAGCTGAAGACCAGCGGCCGCATCCTGGAGCTGCGCTCCAACCCGATGCCCGACGGCGGCATCGTCGCCACCTATGCCGACATCTCCGGCCGCGTCGAGCAGGACCTGGCGCTGAAGCGGGCCAATGAATCGCTGGAGCAGCGGGTCAAAACCCGCACCATCGAGCTCACCCGCGTCAACGAGGAATTGGCGCAGGCGCAGATGCTGGCCGAGGAAGCCAATCTCGGCAAGACGCGCTTCCTCGCCGCCGCCGGCCACGACATCCTGCAGCCGCTGAACGCGGCCCGGCTCTATTGCTCGTCGCTGATCGAGAAGACGGGCAAGGGACCGGCCGGCAAGGCGGCGATCAACATCGAATCCTCGCTGGAATCGGTCGAGACCATCCTCGGCGCGGTGCTCGACATCTCGAGGCTCGATGCCGGCGCCATGAAGCCCGAAAACACCGCTTTCAACCTGGGCGGGCTGCTTGGCCAGATCGGCAACGATTTCCGCCCTTTAGCCGCCGAGAAGAAGCTTGATCTGATGATCGTGCCGTCGTCGCTCGGCGTCATGACCGACCGGAACCTTTTGCGCCGGCTGATCCAGAACCTGGTATCGAACGCCATCAAATACACGCGCGAGGGCCGCATCCTGGTCGGCGTGCGGCGGCGCGGCGAGCTGGCGGAGATCCAGGTGATCGACACCGGCATCGGCATTGCCGGCGACAAGCTCAACACCGTCTTCCACGAGTTCACGCGCCTCGACGAGGGTGTGCGCGAGGCGGAGGGGCTCGGCCTTGGCCTTTCGATCGTCGACCGCATCGCCAGGGTGCTGAGGCTCGAAATCCGCATCTACTCCAACCCCGGCAAGGGCACGCGTTTTTCCGTCATCCTGCCGGTGGCGGCGGTCGCTGCGCCGCCGCGCGAGGCCAGCAAGGCACCTGCTCGCTCCGCCTCTACGCTTGCCGGGCTCAATGTGCTCTGCATCGACAATGATGCGCGCATCCTCGACGGCATGCGGCTGCTGCTCGAAGGCTGGGGCTGCCATGTCCAGACGGCTTCGGGATCAGGCGATCTCTTGAAATCCGGCGCGCCGAAGCCGGACCTCGTGCTGGCGGACTATCATCTCGACGGCGGCACCGGCCTTGACGCGATCGCCACGCTGCGCGCCGCCTATGGGCAGGACCTGCCTTGCGTGCTTGTCACCGCCGACCGCTCCAGCGAGGTGCGCGCGGCCGCCGCCCGGCTCGACATTCCGGTGATCAACAAACCGCTGAAGCCGGCCGTGCTGCGCTCGATGATGGCCCGCGTCAGGCCGCTGGCGCCAGCGGCGGAGTGACCGCTGGCCGATGCTTCAGCCTCTATGTCCGGGGCTTCCCGGATAGGCGCAGACCATGTTGGCGAGCGCTTCTCGGGGCAGCCGGCAACTTCAGATCGCGCTGTCGGCCATTTGCGAATTGCGGAAGCGAGGCCTCGCGCCATTGGCGGTCGGGCTATGCTCGCGAAACGCCATGGCAAGGGTGCGCAAGGCCTCGCGCGATTGGGCATCGGACAGCGTCGAAAGCAGAAGGATTTCCGACGCCGGCAGCTGCGGCAGGCCGAATTTGCGGCTGACCTCGATGGTGCCTGGCGGGGCGAGCCGACAGGAGAAGACCGCCGTGGCAAGGCCGGCCGAAACCGCTTCGGCCACCGCAAAGGAGCCGCAGCCCAGGAAGACCTGCGTCCACGGTATGCCGACCGCGTCGAGCGCGCCGGTGACGATGTCGCGGATGCTGCAGGACGGCGCGGAGGCCGCCAGCCGCAGCGGCTCGCCGGCGCGATAGACGAAATCCGGCGTGGCGTACCAGCCGAAATGCTCGGGCGCCAACACCTCGCCGTCGCGGCGGTCGTCCTCGCGCCGCACGATCGCGGCATCGAGCTCGCCGCGATCGAAGGCGGCGAGCAGGTCGCGCGAATCGTCGAGCCGCACCTCGATGGTCAAAGCCGGATCATGCGCACTGAGCCGTGCCAGCAAGGTCGGCACCTCGGCGCCACCGACATGAGTGGCGATGCCGAGCCGGAAGTGGCGGCGGACGGCGGTGAGACTGGCGACCGCGCGGTCATGCGCGGCAAGCAGCTCGCGCGCCGGTTCCAGGAACACCGCGCCGCGCGCCGAAAGGCGCACCAGCCGCGGCGTGCGCTCGATCAGCCTTTCGCCGATCCTCTCCTCCAGCCGCTTCAGCTTGACGCTGATCGCGCCCTGGGTGCTGCCGAGGGCCTCGGCGGCGCGGGTGAAGCTGCGCAGGTCAGCGACGGTGACGAAGGCTTTGACCGCATCTACGTCCAGCGTCATGTCAGCTATCTCATTTTGTTGTCACTGAAATAGCCAACCATGCAATTCTAAAATGATCAAGCCTGCCCTAACTTGAATCGGCGCGGCAGCGGCGAACAGCGATCCGTTTCGCCTTGTCCCAAGAAATTCGAGAGGTTTGACCATGACACCTGTCCTCACCCACCGAGGCATCGTCGTTCTGTTCGCCGCGTGTCTTGCCTGCCTGATGTTCGGGCTGGAGATATCGAGCGTTCCAACCGTCCTGCCGACGCTGGAACAGGTGCTCGAGGCGGACTTCAGGCAACTGCAATGGGTGATGAACGCCTATACGATCGCCGTCACGACCGTGCTGATGGCGGTCGGTACCATTGCCGATCGCTATGGTCGCAAGCGCGTCTTCCTGGTCTCGATCGCCGCCTTCGGCCTTACCTCGCTGATCTGCGGCCTGGCGGGCAGCGTCTCGACATTGATCGTGGCGCGCTTCCTGCAGGGACTGAGCGGCGGCGCGATGCTGATCTGCCAGCTCGCCGTGCTGTCGCATGAATTCCAGGACGGACGCGAGCGCGCCGTGGCATGGGGCTGGTGGGGCGTCATCTTCGGCATCGGCCTCGGCTTCGGCCCGATCGTCGGCGGCGGCATCGTTGCCGTGTCGAGCTGGCAGTGGGTGTTCCTCATCCATGTGGCGGTTGCGATCGTCGCCTTCGTGCTTGCCTTGGGCGGCGTTCATGAATCGAAGGATCCGCAAGCGGGCAGGCTGGATCTCGCCGGCATCCTGACCTTGTCGCCTGCCGTCTTCTGCCTCGTCTTCTACATCACGCAGGGACCGGAGCTTGGCTTCGCCGGCCCGGCGGCCCTGGCGATCCTTGGCCTGTCGATCGCAAGCTTCGTTGCGTTCCTCGTCGCCGAAAGGGTCAGCAAGCGGCCGATGTTCGACTTTTCGGTGTTCCGCATCCGTCCGTTTTCCGGCGCGATCGTCGGCTCGGCGGCGATGAACCTCAGCTACTGGCCGTTCATGATCTATCTGCCGATCTGGTTTCATGCAGGCCTCGGCCTCGACAGCTTCGCCACCGGCCTTGCCTTGCTCGCCTACACGCTGCCGACTCTGATCATGCCGCCTTTGGCCGAGCGGCTTTCGCTGCGCTACCAGCCCGGCGTCATCATCCCGGCGGGGCTCGCCATCATCGGCATCGGCTTCTTCCTGATGAAATGGGGAAGCGCCGCTGCCCATGCCAGCTGGCTGACCATGCTGCCGGGCTGTCTGATCGCTGGCGCCGGCCTCGGCATCACCAACACGCCGGTGACCAACACGACCACAGGCTCGGTTTCACGCAATCGCGCCGGGATGGCATCCGGCATCGACATGAGCGCGCGCATGATCTCGCTTGCGGTGAACATCGCGGTGATGGGCCTCATCCTGGCGAGCGGCGTGCTCGCGCATCTCGTGACCACGCTGCCCGATCTCGACAGCGCAAGGCTTTATCAATTCGCCGAGGCGATCGCCGCCGGCAATCCGGTACCGGAGCTGCCGGACAAAGTAGCGCATGACGCGCTGGCAAACGGCTTTGGCTGGGTGATGCTCTATGGCGGCATCGGCGTCTGGATCATGGCGGCGATCGGTTTTGCCATCTTCAAGGCGCGGCCGGTGCGGCAGGAGGCGGTTCAGCGCCTGGACTGAGCCGGATGGTCAGCCGACCGGCTGTAGCGGGTCGCCGCCGATCTTCGACAGCTGGATGACGGCCTGGGTGCGGCTGTCGACGCCAAGCTTCTGCAGGATGGCCGAGACATGCGCCTTGATGGTGGCTTCGGAGACGCCGAGCTCATAGGCGATCTGCTTGTTGAGCAAGCCTTCAGCCAGCATGCCGAGCACGCGCGTCTGCTGCGGCGTCAACGCCTGCAGGCGCTTGATCAGGTCGGAGATTTCCGGGTCGCGCTCGACGCCGAGCTCGATGCCGGCGGGCGCCGCGATATCGCCGGCAAGCACCGCCTGCACGGCGGCGCGGATCTCCTCCATGCTTGCCGATTTGGAGATGAAGCCGGAGGCGCCGAGGTCGAGCGCGCGGCGGATGGTGACGGGATCGTCATGCGCCGAGACCACCACCAGCGGCACCGCCGGATGCAGGCCGCGCAGCGAGATCAGGCCGGAGAGGCCGCTGGCGCCCGGCATCGACAGGTCGAGCAGCACCATGTCGACATCCTCGTTGGCCAGCACCAGCGCCTTGGCGCTTTCGAAATCGCCGGCCTCGTGGATGGCGGCAACGTCGCCAATGCCGGCAAGCGCCTCCTTCAAGGCGCCGCGAAAAAGCGGATGGTCGTCGGCAATGACGAAGGTGTGGCCCGACGGCAAATATTCCTCCCCCGATCCCATCATCATTGTGTGCTTCTTGCGGGGACCAGAATGATTATGCGGCGGCGCGGCGCGTTTTCAAGCGGCAAAGGCGGCCTGCGGGGTTTTCCCCAAGGCTCCTCGACTGTTGTTTGCGCAATTCCGGACGAAAAACCGCTGTGCGCTTCTCCCGGAATTGCGCCCTCGGTTCAGGTTTTCTGGTTCAGCTTGCCGCCGTCGCCGTCTTCCTTGTCCATGTCCTTGACGATGTCCTTGAAGGTGCGGAAGAACTGCTGCATGTAGCCCATCGTCTTGTTGAAGTCCTCCTGGCTCGGCAGTTGCGACTCCAGCCGGGCGGAGAGTGAATTCTCGAGCTTGGCGACGCGCGCGTCGAGCGCCTTGACCGAATTGTCCAGCCGGTCGATCTCGTCCTGGTAGGCGGCGCGCTCATCGGCCGCCATCTTGCAGACGAGCTGGCCGGTGCGCTCCTCGCAGATCGACATGGCGCCGGTTCGGGTGTCCATGCGGACATAGCCGTTGGCCGACTTCTCCAGACGGTAGTGGTCGGTCTCCTCGGAATAGGCGGAAGCGGCAACCAGCGAGCAAAGCGCCGCGGGGATCAGGATGTGCTGCGGACGCATATTGTCCTCCATGAGCCAGTGAAGGCCGGCTATCACAGGTTTGCGCCGGAAATGGGGAAGAGTCGAGCTGGAGCCTTCCCCGCACCTTCGGTTCGGATTATAGCGCGAGAATGTCTCAGATTATCTACAAGATCGCGCCCGAGGCGCTTTGGCGCGAAGCCGAGAGGAACGGGCGCTTCACCGGCGCGCCGATCGATATCGCCGACGGCTTCATCCATTTCTCGACCGCCAGCCAGGTTCGCGACACGGCGGCCAAGCATTTCGCCGGTCAGACGGACCTGCTGCTGATCGCTATCGACGCCGCAAAGCTGGGCGAAGCGCTGAAATACGAGGTCTCGCGCGGCGGAGCCCTTTTCCCGCATCTCTATGCTCCGCTGCCCCTCGATTCCGTCCTCTGGGCAAAGCCGCTGCCGCTCGGTGCCGGCGGCCACGAATTCCCAACGCTGGAGGGCGAATGAGCGTGCTCAACCGGATCGGCCAAAAGCTGCTCTTCTCCTTCGATCCGGAAACCGCGCATGGCATGTCGATCGCGGCGCTGCGCTGCGGGCTTCCGGTCGGCGGGGCCACGCCGCGCGACGCTCGGCTCAAGATCAGCCTCTGCGGCCTCGAATTCCCGAACCCGCTCGGCATGGCCGCCGGCTACGACAAGAACGCCGAGGTGCCGGACGCGCTGCTTGGGCTTGGCTTCGGTTTTGCCGAGGTCGGCACCATCACGCCGCTGCCGCAACCCGGCAATCCGAAGCCGCGCATCTTCCGGCTGACGGCGGACGAGGCTGTGATCAACCGGCTGGGCTTCAACAATGAAGGCCATGCGGCCGCGGAAAAGCGGCTTGCCGCGCGCAAGGGGCGGCCGGGCATCGTCGGCGTCAACATCGGCGCCAACAAGGACAGCGCCGACCGCATCGGGGACTATGAGCGCGGCGTCGCCCGCTTCGCGCAACATGCTTCCTATCTGACCGTCAACATCTCCTCGCCCAACACGCCGGGCCTGCGCAACATGCAGGCGCGCGAGCAGCTCGGCGAATTGCTGTCGCGGGTGATGGCCGCGCGTGCGGCCGCTTCAGCGCAGCCGCCTGTCTTCCTCAAGATCGCGCCGGATCTCGTCGAGGCGGAGCTGGAAGACATCGCCGCCGAGGTCGCCGAGAAGAAGATCGACGGCGTCATCGTCTCCAACACGACGCTGGCGCGGACCGGATTGCGGAGCGGTGGCGTGGCGAACGAAACCGGCGGTCTCTCGGGAAAACCATTGTTCGAGCGTTCGACCGCGGTTCTGGCTCGCATGCGCAAGTTGCTTGGACCGAACATGGCCATCGTCGGCGTCGGGGGCGTCGACTCCACCGAGACGGCGCTGGAGAAAATCCGTGCCGGGGCCGACCTCGTCCAGTTCTACACCGGCATGATCTATGCCGGGCCGGCACTGCCCGGGCGCATCGTTGCCGGCATGGCGCGCTTTGTGGAGAGGGAGCGCCTCAAATCCATCGCGGAGCTGCGCGACAGCGGCTGCGAGCGCTGGTCCGGACGACTCTGACAAGTTCCCACCGCACCAGGAGGACAGACGATGGCCGAGGTTTTGAACTCCGTCGTGGACTCGATCGGTGGAACGCCATTGGTCCGGCTCGACAGGCTGACGGCGCAGGCGGGCGTCGACGGCGCAATCCTCGCCAAGCTGGAATATCTCAATCCCGGCTTTTCCAAGAAGGACCGTGCGGCGCTCGGAATAATCGAGGAAGCCGAAAGATCCGGCGCCATCAAGCCGGGACAAACGGTGGTCGAGCTTACCTCGGGAAATATGGGCACGGGGCTCGCGATCATCTGTGCGGTGCGGGGCTACCCCTTCGTCGCGGTGATGTCGAAGGGCAACTCCGAAGAGCGCGCCCGCATGATGACTGCGCTCGGCGCGGAAGTGATCCTCGTGGATCAGTTGCCCGGATCGGTGCCGGGGCAGGTCTCGGGTGGCGATCTGGCGCTCGTCGAGCAGGCCGCCAAAGCGGTGACGGCGGAGCGAGGCGCGTACCGCGCCGACCAGTTCCATCGCGACGGGAACTGGCTTGCGCATTATCACGGGACCGGGCCGGAAATCTGGGACGCCAGCCACGGCGCCGTCGATGCATTCGTCGACTTCATCGGCTCGGGCGGCACCTATGCCGGGGTGGCGAGGGCGCTCAAGGAACGCAATCCTCTGATCCAATGCTTCATCGTCGAGCCAAAGGGCGCCGCCGCGGCGGCGGGCGAGACGGTCACCCAACCCGAACACCCCATTCAAGGCGGCGGCTACGCCATGCCGGACCTGGCGTTCCTGAACAACGCGCCCGTCGATGGCTATCTTCAGGTTTCCGGTGATGAAGCACGCGAGGCTACCCGCTTGCTCGCGCGCAGCGAAGGCATCTTCGGCGGCTTCTCCTCCGGAGCGAATGTGGCCGCCGCGCTGCGGCTCCTAAAGGGCGATCAATCAGGCAAAACGATCGCTGTCGTGATTTGCGACTCCGGGCTGAAGTATCTCTCGACCGATCTCTGGAGCTGAGAAACGCCTCAGACGCACGCGTCCAGCGCTAGTGCATTTCACCGCTTCATGGAAACGGCGAAATGCCCTATCTCTTTGTTTTTACGCAATTCCGGACGGAAAACTGCTGCGCACTTTTCCTGGAATTGCTCTAAAATGCCGTGCGTACCCTGAGCCTTAGCACCCCTAGCAAACTCACTCCCCGCACCAGCAGGAAGACGTGCAGCGATGCCCAGAGCCCATTGTTGCCGAAGGCCGGCGCAAGCGTGATCAGCGCAACGCTGAAGGCGAGGAACGACAAAAGCATCATGTTGCGCATGTCGCGCGACCAGGTGGCGCCGATGAAGACGCCATCCATCTGGAAGGCGAGCACGCCGCTCAGCGCCGTGAAGGCGGCCCAGGGAAGGTAGGTGTCGGCGACCGCGCGGACCTCCGGCGATGTCGTCACCAGCGCCACCAGACTGGCGCCGGCGGTCAGCAAGATAAGCGTGGCGATACCGGCAAGACCAAAACCCCAGATCAGCGTCAAGCGGACGGCCTGCCGGAATGGGGCCGGCGCATGCGCGCCGATGGCGCGGCCGGCAAGTTGCTCGGCGGCGGTGGCGAAGCCGTCGAGGAAATAGCCGGCGATCAGGAAGAAATTCATCAGCACCGCGTTGGCGGCAAGCGTCACCGTGCCGAACTGCGCGCCCTGCCTAGTGAACAGCGCGAAGGCGGCAAGCAGCGAGAAGGAGCGGATCATGATGTCGCGGTTGAGCGACAGCATGCGCCGGTAGGCCGGCAAATCGAGGATGCGCCGGCGCGACGGCCGCTCCAGCTGGCGGAAACGGGCGAGCACGATGGCAAGGCCAAGCAGCATGGCCAGGAACTCGCCGGTGACCGTCGCCCAGGCGACGCCGGCAACGCCCCAGCCGAGCTCGAGGCCGAGCAGGAAGCAGAGCGCGATGTTGATGCCGTTGAGCACCGCCTGCAGCATCAGGCCGAGACCGCCTTCGCCGCGTCCCAGCACATAGCCCAGTATGGCGTAGTTGATAAGCGAGAAGGGCGCGGCGAGCAGCCTGATGCGGATATAGACCGACATCGCCGCGCTGACGCGCGGCTCGGCGCCCATGAACCATTGGCCGGCGACGGCAAAGAGCGGCGAAAGGGCTGCGAGTATGACGCCCGCGACGACCGCGATCAGCACGGCGCGCCACAGCACCGCCTGCTCCTCCAGCGCATCGCCGCGCCCGAAGGCCTGAGCGACGAGGCCGGTGGTGCCCGAACGCAGGAAGTTGAAGGTGGTGAAGACGACGTCGAAGACCAGCGACCCCGCCGCCAGGCCGCCGAGCAGTGCGGCGTCGCCGAACTGGCCGACCACCGCCGTGTCGACGATGCCGAGCAACGGCGTCGTCAGGTAGGCAAGCGTCATCGGCACGGCGATCGCCAGAACCGAACGGTTGGTGACGACGAAAGACCTGGCGTTGGCTTGAATCGCATCCAAGGGATTGCTGCCTGGCTGATTGCGGCTTGATCGAGGACCCGATGTGCCTCAGTTTGCCGGCCTCGCGCAACCACCATCCGCCGAACTGCCAACCGAATTTCAGAGCTTGCGCCTCCCGATCCATGCCGCTGCAGATTGTCCATCATCCCGGCTATGACGCCGGCTTCGCCGTCAACCACCGCTTTCCGATGAGCAAATATCCGCTGTTGATGGAGGCCTTGCGGATACGAGGGCTGGCGATACCCGGCGCGCTTTCGATGCCGGAGCCGGCATCGGCTGCACGGCTGAAGCTTGCGCATGCGGCCGACTATGTCGACCAGGTGATCGCCTGCCGGGTGCCGGAGAAAATAGAGCGGGAGATCGGCTTTTCGGTCGGTCCGCGGGTGTCGCTCAGGGCACAGCTCGCTACGGCAGGCACGCTGCTGGCCGCCAGGCTGGCACTTGAGCACGGCATTGCCTGCAACGCTGCCGGCGGCAGCCATCATGCCAGGCGCGCGCAAGGCGCCGGCTTCTGCACCTTCAACGACGTCGCCGTCGCCTCGCTGGCGCTGCTGGCGGAAGGCGCCGTCGAAAACGTGCTGGTCGTCGACCTCGACGTGCATCAGGGCGACGGCACGGCCGACATCTTGAAGGACGAGCCTCGCGTCTTCACCTTCTCCATGCATGGCGAACGCAACTACCCGGTGCGCAAGATCGCCTCCGACCTCGACGCCGCACTGCCGGACGGCACCGGCGACGACGCCTATCTCGACCGGCTTGCCACCATCCTGCCGCAACTATCCTGGCAAAGGCGCTGGGACATCGTCTTCTACAACGCCGGCGTGGATGTCCACGCCGAGGACAGGCTGGGGCGGCTGGCGCTAACCGACAATGGCCTCAGCGCCCGCGAAGACATGGTCATCGGCCATTTCCGCAAGCGCGGCGTGCCGCTGTGCGGCGTCATCGGCGGCGGCTATTCGGCCGACGTGCCGGCGCTGGCCGCGCGCCACGCCATATTGTTCGAGGTGGCGTCGCGATATGAGTGATTCTAGGGCGTTTCGCCGTTTCACGGAAACGGCGAAACGCCCTATCTCTTTGTTTTTACGCAATTCCGGACGGAAGGCTACGGCGAAGTCGCCGAGCCTAACCGCTTACACTTTTCCTGGAATTGCTTTGGTCTCGCTATTTCCTGTAGCTGGCGATCCTGAGCAGGATGAATGCCGGCACGACGATCGCGGCGCCGAGCAGGATAAAGCCCAGGAAGCGGTCTATGGCGTGGAAGCCGAGATTCCACAAATCGATGAAGAACTGGCGGATGCCATAGAAGACATCCATCGGCGACCAGCCGAAAGCATGCATGACGAGGCCGACGAGGAAGGAGACCACGAGCAGCTTCAGGAGCACCCTGAGCGGCGTGTCGCCAAGAAAGCGCGTCAGTGCGGACAAGGCCATTCTCCGGTTCGAACCACCCGATTCGGCGGCGCGATATCAGAGATACGCATTCCGCGGAAAGGCATCAAGCGATGGAGGCGCTGGCTCTGCTTTGCCGATTGCTTGAAGCCCCACCATCATGGTAACGAGGGCTCGCGCGGGTATGATGTAATGGTAGCCTGTCAGCTTCCCAAGCTGAACGCGCGGGTTCGATTCCCGCTACCCGCTCCATTTTGCCAGACAAGATTTGCGCCTCTATTTAGGCGCGGTTGCGCTCCAGCCTGCCTCCGGCTTGACCACAGCGGTTTCGTGCTTGTCCTGCCAGCCGTCTATGCCGGCGGGGAACCAGCCGACATTGGTATAGCCCTTCATCACGAGCCGCTTGCCGGCGTTCCAGCTGCCCCAGCATTGCGGGCGGCAGAAGGTCACGATCGGCCTGCCCTTGTCCTTCTCCGTCAGAGCCTCGATGCGGCGATAGAACATCTTCTCTTGCGCATCCTCCAGAGAGGCCGCTCCGGCGCCCGGCATCCACACCGCCCCGGGCATTGAACGATGGGTAGGAAGCCAGAGCCCGTCCTTGGGAAAATCGTCCGGCTTCCTGTCGGCCGGTCCGACGTCGAGCAGGAGCGGCTTCTTGGCCATCAGCACCTCGAGGGCGGTGAGGTCGAGCACCCTTGCGCCTGAGAGCGTCGCCGGCGTCTCGCCGTGCATCGGCCCGGTCCACAGGCCGCTGGGCTCGGGCACAGGGTCGGCAACAGCGATGCTCGAGAAGAGCGCGACCCCAGCAACGACGGCCGCCATCCTGGCAATTTGAACCACGGAACGCATCTCCGGACCCGATCAGTTCATCGCAGCCGGAATGTCGAAGCCCTGCTCCCAATGTCCATCCTTGGTATCGGAAGCAACGACCTTCAGCGGCTCTCTGCCGTTCGGGACGAAGGAGAAAGTGATGACCGGATTGGTGGAGAGCGAGATATCGGCTTCGAGGTCGAACACCTTGGCATTGCCGGAGGACACGGACATCTTGTTGATGTAGCGCGGCGGCGTGAAGTATTGCGTTATCGGGTTCTTCTGCATTCCGTTGAAATTGGGATGACGGATCATCAGCGTCGCCTCTACCGGCTTGCCTGCCGCCCCCTCAGCGAATTTCATCCGCATCTCGCCCATGCCCGCCATGGCCTTCTCGTCGCTGGCCGCAACCGGCGCCGAGCAGCCACCGGAAGCCTTCACGAAGGCGGCGGTCTCGAAGAGCTTGCCATCCTTGGTCTCCGCCACAGCGTGAACATTCGTGTAGGTATCGACCCTCACGCGCAACTGCACCGATCCGGCATCCGCCGCAGGCCCAAACGTGAATTTGGCCGCGAAAGGCGCCGGATTGTCGTCGATGACCAGATAGACCGACTTGATCTCGTTCTTGTCGGGCATCGTCAGCGTGATCGGGACGAGCGCGGCATCCTGCGCCCGCTTGGGCGCGTCGAGCTTGATCAGTGTTTCGGTGGGCTCGACCTTGTGGTCGCCGAACAGATACTGTGCGATCTGGTTCCAGCGTTCCTGCCGCTCAGGCTCCATGCTGGCCGGCTCCGAGGCCGATGCTCCTGTGAGCGGCACCCCGGCAAGGATGGCGAGGCATATGGCAAGCGGCAGAATCTTCATGGTCTCCTCCTTGTCGGCCTACTCCCACTCAAGCTCCTTGTAAGCCTGGATGACATTGCGCTCATTGTAGTCGTCGAAGAGCACCCAGCGGTTCCGCTCCGATTGAGCGACGGAGCGAGCGGCATCCTCGATCGAAACGCCCGAGGCTATCGCCTTGCGCGTGCCGTCGCTCAAGGTGGACAAGTAACGCGTCAAGTCAGCCATGGCGGGAGTCACATCCACGATCGGCGGGCCATGGCCAGGCACAGCGCGAGAGGCGCCGAGCGCCTTGAGCTTGTCGAGCTCGGCGAGCCAGCCCGGCAAGCTGCCGTCGAGCGAAGGAACCCGGTTCACGAAAAGCAGGTCGGCCGGAAAGAGCAGCCCGGTCTCGACATCCAGCATCGACAGATCGCAATCTGTATGCCGTCGCATGCGCGCTCAGCCGGACAATGCGGCCTCCCAAGTCGATTTCCGCGCCGTCCTTCACCTCCTGGGTGGGATAGACGATACTGCCGGCGCTCCCGGCGCCGAGGATCTCCGAAAGCCGCTTCCGGTAGAACTCGCCGCGCGCCTCCAACGCCGACCGCAGCGCGTGATGTCCGACAAAGGCAGGGCGGTCCTCGACGAAGGCCGCCGCGCCGAAAGAATGATCGGGGTGAACATGGGTGATCAGCACATGGCGGATGGGCTTGTCCGTCCGCTTCCTGATCTCGGCCCTCAGCCACTCGCCATCCGTGAGGCTGCCGCCAGAATCCGTGACCAGCACGCTATCGCGCCCGACGATGAAGCCGATATTGGCGATGCCTCCGTGGTTGGCGGCCGCAGCTTCCTCGTGCAGAGCTGCGCGAACGAAAATGCCTGGCCCCACCTCCGTGATGGTCGCAGCAGCCAAGCTGCTCGGCAGGCAGCACAGGCAGAGTCCGCCGATCAACGCCGCGCGCCGTGAGATCGGAAGAGCCGCCACAGCCCCGACGCCAGGCCGGCCCGGCACATCCTTCAACAAGGACGAAATATGCATATGGGCGTATAGCATGCCGGCGCGCAGCCGGCATATTGGCCAAAATATCAACTGACGAAACAGGCGCCGGCGACGGGATGGCCGAACAGGCGGATTGCCGGAAGTCGAAGCCCGCACGGGCGATAGCGATTTACATCAAGGGAACTCGGATCTTGCACAAAGAGGCAAGATCCGAGTTCGGCGTGCCCAGCGGGTGACGCCGTTACAGCCAGATCCACACGCGCTCGCGCCGGCAACGGCGGTGCCAACGGCCACGATGCCAGAAGCGACGGCAGACATGCCTCCAGCCGCGCCGGCGACCGCGACGACGGTGGCGCCAGCGCCAATGTCCGCCTCCGTGCCCGTGTCGACGATGGTGACGACGGTGCGCGACCAATTCCACTTGGGCCGGATCGTCGCCTTCGAAGACCGCATTATCTGGCTTGTCGAGCTCGTCCAGAATTCCATTGCCGGCGGGAATACCGGCAACGGCCTTGCCAGGTCCGGCCAGGCTTGCAAGTGCGGCCGCCCCCGCAACGCCAAGCATTCCAGTCAGAAACAACCGACGTTCCATCGAAACCTCCAGAGCTGTTGAGCATCGGCAGCTCTTCCCTCACCCGCAACGGGCTCCAGCGAGCGGCCGATCGGTTTGAACGTACAAGTAGTATTCTCGTTCCATTACCCCACTTCGCGCAAGATGAAGTCGTGCAACATTTTCGCGGCGGGCGAGAGCACCCGGTTCTTGACCGTGATCAGGCTGTAGGGCCGGACCTCGATGTCGAACTCGGTCTGAACCACGTCGATGGCGCCGGCCAGCCCGTCGGGGCCCTGGATGAACTTGGCGACCTGGATCGAGACCGGCGCGATGGCGTCGGACTGCGCCACCATCACCAAAGTGAGCAACAGCGAGGAGGTGTTGAGGATGCGGTCTGGCAGCGGAATGTCGCGGTTCAAGAAGTTGCTTTCCATCGCCTGGCGCAGCGGCGAGCCGCCGGACTGGAACACCCAGTCATAACCCGCCGTCTCCTCAAGCCGCACCATCTTGCCGCTCGCCAGAGGGTGGCCGCGGCGCACGATGAGGCAGGCCTTCTCCACACCGATGACGCGCGATTCGAAGAGCCGCGGATTGAGGTCGTCGGGGATACGGGCGATGATGAAATCGTGGCGCGAGGCGATCAGCTCGCGGGCGAGCACATTCGAGGTCTCGACCTGCATGGTGATCTCGATGCGCGGGTAGATGCGGCGGATCTCGCGGATCGCCGGCACGGCCAGTTCGATCGCCGGCGCCGTCACGGCGCCGAGGAAGACCGAGCCGCCCTTGCCGGCCTTGAGCTCGGAAATCTCGCGATCGGCCTCGCGCATCTCGAGCAAGATAGAGCGGGCACGGCGGGCAAGCGCGAGGCCGTAAGGGGTCAGCGTCACGCCGCGCGGCAGCCGCTCGCACAACTTCACGTCGAGCACCGCCTCCATCTCGGCGATCATGCGCGAGGCGGCCGGCTGGGAGATGTTCATGACCTGGGCGGCGGCGCTCACCCGTCCGTGATCGTCCAGCGCGGTGATCATGCGCATGTGGCGAAGGCTCAGGCCGCTGCGCAGCAGCGTCTCGCCGTCTCCTGGCAACTTCTCGTAACTCATTGAAATCACATCATTACCTCTCAATGCCGCCATGAATTGGAGCCTCTCCGCCGTGTCTCTATCTGCTGTTTAAGCTATACCAGTTTCGATATAGCAACCAGCAAAGATCGCATTTGACAGTTATGTCAAAGGAACCCACCCTTCGTGCGTTCCGAGGCGCAGGGGTCGGCAACGAGCAAATTCGTATCGATTGAAACTGCGTCGCGGAGCCGATTGGGAGGATACCGGAGATCGATAAAGCCGACAGTGGCGCGCCAGCGCACCTGCTCGACTGCGCGGCCCGCGAAGCCCCGAGGTGTCGCGTCCATCAACCAGGGAGAGTAATCGTGAAGATCATCAAGACGCTGGCCGCTATCGCGGCTCTTGGCATTGCCGCCACGACCTATTCGGCGCATGCCGCCGACAAGGGTCTCGTCGGCGTGCTGATGCCGACCAAGACCTCGCAGCGCTGGATCAACGACGGCGACGCCGTCAAGTCCCAGCTCGAAGCGCTCGGCTACACCGTCGACCTGCAATATGCGCAGGACGATATCCCGAACCAGCTCAGCCAGCTGGAAAACGAAATCACCAAGGGCCCGAAGGCGCTGATCATCGCTTCGATCGACGGCACCACCATGGCCGACGCGCTGCAGAAGGCCAACGATGCCGGCGTCGTCACCATCGCCTATGACCGCCTGATCAAGAAGACCCCGAATGTCGACTACTACACCACCTTCGACAATTTCGGCGTCGGCGTGATCCAGGCGAATTCGCTGGTCAAGGGCCTCAAGGAGCGTTTCCCGAACACTAAGCCGTGGAACGTCGAACTGTTCGGCGGCTCGCCGGACGACAACAACGCCTTCTTCTTCTACAACGGCGCGATGTCGGTCCTGCAGCCGCTGATCGACAACGGCACGATCAAGATCAAGTCCGGCCAGACGGGCATGGACAAGGTCGGCACGCTGCGCTGGCTCGCCGCGACCGCCCAGGCCCGCATGGACAACCTGCTTTCGGCCAACTACTCGGACGGCAGCCGCGTCGATGGCGTTCTGTCGCCTTATGACGGCCTGTCGCGCGGCATCACCGCCTCGCTGCGCGCCGTCGGCTACGGCACGGATGCCCAGCCCTGGCCGATCGTGACCGGCCAGGACGCCGAGACCGCCTCGGTCAAGCTGATCATCTCGGGCGAGCAGTACTCGACCGTGTTCAAGGATACCCGCGAGCTGGCCAAGTCCACCGTGCAGCTGGTCGACAAGGTGCTCTCCGGCGGCAAGCCCGACGGCCTCGACACCAAGACCTACAACAACGACGTGAAGGTCGTTCCCTCGATCCTGCTCACGCCGCATGAGGTCGACAAGTCGAACTACCAGGCGCAGGTCGTCGACTCCGGCTACATCAAGGCTGCGGACCTGAAGTAATCCGGCAAGCAAAGCAAGGGGTCCTGCGCGACGCAGGGCCCCTTTTCGTTCACAAGCGACCCCGGTATTGTTTTTGTCGGCTTCCGCAGCGCGGTGCGCCGTCACGGGCGCCAAGGGAGCCGCGGCATGTTGATTTCGCGCATGGCATTTTCCTGGATTGGAAGGCCTGCGCCAGGGAGCAGATCCTGATGGCCTCGACGATTTTGGAGATGCGCGACATCACCAAGACGTTCCCCGGCGTGAAGGCGTTGTCGAACGTCAATCTCAGCGTCGAGGAAGGTGAGATCCACGCCGTCGTCGGCGAGAACGGCGCCGGCAAGTCGACGCTGATGAAGGTGCTGTCGGGCGTCTATCCGTCCGGCACCTATGACGGCCAGATCATCTTCCGCGGCCAGGAATGCAACTTCAAGGGCATTCACGACAGCGAGCATATCGGCATCGTCATCATCCACCAGGAGCTTGCCCTGGTGCCGATGCTGTCGATCGCGGAAAACATCTTCCTCGGCAACGAGCATGCCAGCTACGGCGTCATCGACTGGGACGCCAACGAGGCGCGCACGGCCGCCCTGCTCAAGAAAGTCGGGCTCAACGAGGACCCCAAGACGCTGATCACCAATATCGGCGTCGGCAAGCAGCAGCTCGTCGAGATCGCCAAGGCGCTGAGCAAGGAAGTGAAGCTCTTGATCCTCGACGAGCCGACGGCGTCGCTCAGCGAAAAGGACAGCCAGGCGCTGCTCGACCTCCTGCTCGAGTTCAAGCGCCAGGGCATGACCTCGATCCTGATCTCGCACAAGCTCAACGAGGTGAACCGGGTCGCCGACAAGGTGACGGTGATCCGCGACGGGCGCACCATCGAGACCTTGCCCAGGAAGGACATCTCGGAAGACCGCATCATCACCTCGATGGTCGGCCGCTCGCTCGACGACCGCTACCCACCGCGCGAGCCGCAGATCGGCGAGGTCATCTTCGAGGTGAAGGACTGGTCGGTCTACCATCCGATCCACGCCGAACGGCAGGTGATCAAGAACGTCAACCTCAATGTGCGCAAGGGCGAGGTGGTGGGCATTGCCGGGTTGATGGGCGCCGGCCGCACCGAATTCGCGATGAGCCTGTTCGGCCGCTCCTATGGCCGGCACATCACAGGCGAGGTCCTGCACCGAGGCAAACCCGTCGATCTTTCGACGGTGAGCAGGGCGGTGGCAAATGGCATCGCCTATGTCACCGAGGACCGCAAGACCTACGGCCTCAACCTCATCGACCATATCAAGCACAATGTGACGCTGGCCAATTTGGGCGGCGTTTCGAGCCGCGGCGTCATCGACGACATGCGCGAAATGAGCGTGGCCAACGACTACCGCAAGAAGACGAACATCCGCGCCTCCAGCGTCTATCAGCTGACCGGCAATCTCTCGGGCGGCAACCAGCAAAAGGTGGTGCTGTCGAAATGGCTGTTCGCCGACCCGGAGCTGCTGATCCTCGACGAGCCGACGCGCGGCATTGACGTCGGCGCCAAGTACGAAATCTATACGATCATCGCCCGCCTCGCCGCCGAGCGCAAAGCGATCATCGTCATCTCGTCGGAAATGCCCGAACTGCTCGGCATCACCGACCGCATCTATGTGATGAACGAAGGACGCATCGTCGGCGAAATGGCGGCAAGCGACGCCAGCCAGGAAAAAATCATGCGCGCCATCGTTCGGGGAGAAGGAAAAAAAGCATCATGAGCACAGAAAGCGCTCCCGCGCCGCAGAGCGGCGTCGCCGAGGACGTCAAGCAGGGGCAGCGCGTCGCCGTCTCGGCGCTGACGACGAACCTGCGCGAATACGGCCTGATCATCGCGCTGATCGTCATCATGCTGTTCTTCCAGTACACGACGTCGGGAACGCTGTTCAAACCGGTGAACCTCTCGAACCTTGTGCAGCAGAACTCGTTCATCATCGTGATGGCGCTCGGCATGCTGCTGGTCATCGTCGCCGGCTATATCGACCTCAGTGTCGGATCGGTCGCCGGCTTCATCGGCGCGCTCGCCGCGATGATGATGGTAATCTGGCCGCTTGGGATATTCTCGAATCCGCTGGTGGTGTCGATCGTCTGCCTGATCGTCGGCGCGCTGATCGGCGCGGCGCAAGGCTACTGGATCGCCTATCACCGCATACCGAGCTTCATCGTGACGCTGGCCGGCATGCTGATCTTCCGCGGCATCTGCCAGGCGCTGCTTGGCGGCGGCTCCTCGGTCGGCCCGCTGCCGGACAGCTTCAAGGCGCTGAGCTCGGGCTTCATCCCGGACGTCATCGGCCCGCTGACGCTGATCCCGCCGACGGTCAATGCCGCCGGCAAGACCATCGTCGGCAGCGGCCTGACGTTGCACATGACGACGATCGTGCTCGGCCTGATCGCGGTGCTCGCCTATGCCTATTTCGGCTTCAGGACGCGGCGCAAGCGCGAGCGTCATGGCTATGAGGCGGAGCCCTTCCCGCTGTTCGTCATCAAGACGCTGGTGGGCAGCGCGCTGGCGCTGTTCCTGGTCTTCCAGTTCGCCAGTTACAGGGGCCTGCCGGTCGTGCTCCTGGTGATGGGCGTGCTGATCTCGCTGTTCGTCTTCGTCACCAAGCGCATGACCATCGGCCGCCGCATCTATGCCATGGGCGGTAACGCCAAGGCCGCGCAGCTGTCGGGCATCAACACCGAAAGGCTGACGCTGCTCGTCTTCATCAACATGGGCGTGCTGTCGGCCCTGGGCGGCCTGATCATCGCCGCGCGCCTCGGCCAGGCCGTGCCGGCGGCGGGTCTCGGCAGCGAGCTCGACGTCATCGCGGCCGTCTTCATCGGCGGCGCCTCGGCGATGGGCGGCGTCGGGCAGGTGATCGGCGCCGTGGTCGGCGGCTTCATCATGGGCGTCATGAACAACGGCATGTCGATCATGGGCGTCAATGTCGACTGGCAGCAGGTGGTCAAGGGCCTGGTGCTGCTCGGCGCCGTCATCTTCGACGTTTACAACAAGAACAAGGCCTGAAGGCAGGAAGCGGATTTAAGGAGGCATACGGGTTTCAGATCGCGAAGCTGCCGGCAGCCCGTCGGCGCCAAGAAGTCCCGGCAAGGACCAGGCTCGCGAGCGCAATCCGGACGAAGAATTTCAACCGTGGCGTGGGGTCCCCACGCCACGCCGGTCAGGATTTGCCCGCGGGCAGCCTGACCCAGGCAAGATGAGAGAGGGTTCGATATGCTGATCTCCCAGATCCTCGACGACGCCGAGACGATCCGCGTCGTCGCCCGCAATGGCGGCGGCAAGACCAGGGTCATCAACGGCGCGCGCAGCGTCTATTCGCTGGCGATGGAGGCCGCGCGCACCGGCACGGGGCTCGAAGCGCTGATCGAGCGCAAGGGCTATGGCGAGACGGTCGATCTTGATGCCGCCTACAAGAGAGGCAGGCTGGTCTCGCCGATCAACCATCCGGACCCGGCGCATCTGCACCTCACCGGCACGGGGCTGACGCATCTCGGCTCGGCGGCGACGCGCGATTCCATGCACAAGAAGCTCAATGACGGCGAGGAACAGCTCACCGATTCCATGAAGATGTTCCGCATGGGTCTCGAAGGCGGCAAGCCGGCCCAGGGGCAGGTCGGCGTGCAGCCGGAATGGTTCTACAAGGGCAATGGCACGATGGCCGTGGCGCCGGGCGCGGCGCTGATGTCGCCGGCCTTCGCGCAGGACGGTGGCGAAGAGCCCGAGATCGCCGGCATCTATGTGATCGGCGATGACGGCGCGCCGTTCCGCGTCGGCTTCACGCTGTCCAACGAGTTCTCCGACCATGTGACCGAGCGGGTGAACTATCTGTTCCTCGCCCATTCCAAGCTGCGCAACGCCTCCTTCGGCCCCGAGATCCTGATCGGCGACCTGCCGGCCGACATCCGCGGCGCATCGCGCATCTGGCGCGACGGCAAGCTTCTGTGGGAAAAGCCGTTCCTCTCAGGCGAAGCGAACATGTCGCACACCATCGCCAATCTCGAGCACCACCATTTCAAATACTCGGCCTTCCGTCAGCCGGGCGACGTGCATGTGCATATGTTCGGCACCGCGACGCTCTCCTTCGCCGACGGCATCCGGACCGAGGCCGGCGATACGTTCGAGATCGAGGCGCCGGATTTCGGCCTGCCGCTGCGCAATCCGCTGGAGATCGAAAAGCCGGTGAAGGTGGCGGTGAAGGCGCTGTAGGAAGGGTGATCTCCCCCTTCTCGTGGGGGAGATTGGCAGCCTCAGCGCGCTGCCCTGAAATGCTTGGAGAGCTTCAGGCCCTGCGCCTGGTAGTTCGAGCCAAGATCGGTGCCGTAGAGCGCCTGCGGGCGCTTCAGCATGTGCTCGTAGACCAGGCGGCCGACGATCTGGCCGTGGTCGAGGATGAAAGGCACCTCGTGGCTGCGCACTTCGAGCACCGCGCGGCTGCCGCTGCCGCCGGCGGCGGAGTGGCCGAAGCCCGGATCGAAGAAGCCGGCATAGTGGACGCGGAACTCGCCGACCAGCGGATCGAACGGCGTCATCTCGGCGGCGTAAAGCGGCGGCACGTGCACCGCCTCACGGCTTACCAGGATGTAGAACTCGTCGGGATCGAGAACCAACTCGCCGGCGCCGCTCTTATAGATCGGCTCCCAGAAATCGACGACATCCTGCGCGGCGCGCTTGTCGACGTCGACCAGGCCGGTGTGGTGCTTGCCGCGATAACCGACGAGGCCGTCCTTGTCGCCGTCGAGGTCAATGGAGAGCGCGATGCCGCCGCCGGAAATGTTGGGCGGCTCGGTGGCGACCAGCATCTCGGCGCGGTGGAGCTCGCGCAGCTCGCTCTCCGAAAGCACCGCATTGCCGGTGCGAAAGCGGATCTGCGACAGCCGCGAGCCGGCCCGCACGACGATCGGGAAGGTGCGCGGGCTGACTTCGAGGTAGAGCGGCCCGTGATAGCCGGCGGCGATCTTGTCGAACTCGTGGCCGCGGTCGGTCATCACACGGGTGAAGATGTCGAGGCGCCCGGTCGAGCTCTTCGGATTGGCCGAGGCGGATACGCTCGCCGGCAGCGCCAGGCTTTCGAGCAGCGGCACGATATAGACGCAGCCGGTTTCCAGCACCGCGCCCCGGGCGAGGTCGATCTCGTGCAGCTTCAGCCGTTCGAGCTTGTCGACGACCAGATGATCAGGCCCCGGCAGGAAAGAGGCGCGCACGCGATAGGCCTTGTCGCCGAGCCTGAGATCGAGGCTGGCCGGCTGGATCTGGTCGGCGTCCAGCGCGCGCGGCGACTTCAGCGCGTTGGCCTCGAACAGCGCCGCGATGTCCTGATCCGGAAGAATGCCTGTCTGCCGCAAAGGCTGGCTCCGTTCACAAGGGCCGGGCGAGGACCTGAGCAGGCTCTTGCCGCCCGGCTGGTACAAACCTCTTAATGAAGCCGGCAATTGACGCAAGCGCGGCGCGGGTCTAAAGGGTCGTTATCCCGTGGTGATTTGGCCGGTCGGCTTGCAGCCACGTTAAACAAGTCGCTAAAGGACCGTCGAGCCGCAAGGCTGTATGGACCGGTTGCGACTTCGCGGCCGGTTTTTTTGTGTCTGGAAGCAGGGCTATGAGCACCAAGAAGCGCAAATGGAAACCTCAGACGGCACTCGTGCATGGCGGAACATTGCGTTCCGGCTTCGGCGAGACTTCCGAGGCGATGTATCTCACCCAGGGCTATGTCTACGAGACCGCGCAGGCTGCGGAAGCCCGTTTCAAGGGCGAGGAGCCGGGCTTCATCTATTCGCGCTACGCCAACCCGACCGTCGACATGTTCGAAAAGCGCATGTGCGCGCTGGAAGGCGCCGAGGATGCCCGCGCCACGGCCTCGGGCATGGCCGCCGTTGCGGCCGCATTGCTCTGCAGCGTCAAGGCCGGCGACCACATCGTCGCGGCGCGTGCCCTGTTCGGCTCCTGCCGATGGATCGTCGAGACGCTGGCGCCGCGCTACGGCATCCAGGCGACGCTGGTCGACGGCACCGACATCGCCAATTGGGAAAAGGCGATAAGGCCGAACACCAAGCTGTTCTTCCTGGAGAGCCCGACCAATCCGACGCTGGAAGTGGTCGATATCGCGGCGGTCGCCAAGCTCGCCAATTCCATCGGCGCGCGGGTGGTCGTCGACAATGTCTTCGCCACGCCGCTGCAGCAGAAGCCGCTGCAGCTCGGCGCCCATATCGTCGTCTATTCGGCGACCAAGCATATAGACGGCCAGGGCCGCTGCCTCGGCGGCGTCATCCTGTCCGACAAGAAGTGGATCGACGAGAACCTGCACGATTATTTCCGCCACACCGGTCCGAGCCTGTCGCCCTTCAACGCCTGGACGCTGCTGAAGGGGCTCGAGACGCTGCCGCTGCGCGTGCGCCAGCAGACCGAGAGCGCCGGCAAGATCGCCGACTTCCTGGCCGAGCGGCCGGAGATCGCGCGCATCATCTATCCGGGCCGGGCCGATCATCCGCAGGCAGATGTCGTCAAGAAGCAGATGTCGGGCGGCTCGACGCTGATCTGCCTGGACGTCAAGGGCGGCAAGCAGGCGGCCTTCGCTTTCCAGAACGCGCTCGACATCGTGCTGATCTCCAACAATCTCGGCGACGCCAAGAGCCTGATCACGCATCCGGCGACGACGACGCACAAGAACCTCAGCGACGACGCGCGGGCAGAGCTCGGCATCGGACCAGGCACTCTCAGGCTCTCGGTCGGCCTGGAAGACACCGACGATCTGCTGGAAGACATCGAACAGGCGCTGAAGGCGGCCAAGTAAGAGCTGCCGAGGCGCTGCCGCCACACCAGAACTCAGGCGAGCTCTTCCAGTTCGGTCATAGCCTTGGTGCGGATGGTCATGGCATTGCCGCGCCATTCGACGGCGCCGCCGAACCAGGCGCGCGCCCAGATGGCGGGCAGCATCGCGTCGCGCACGATCATCGCGGTGAGGCTGCGCGGCGACAGATACCAGCCCTTGGCAGAGGCCAGCAGGCACTCCGGCAGGTAGGCGATCACCAGCACGCACAAGGCCGTTGTGGGCAGGCTGACGCCGGCGCCTGCCGCGGCAATCAGCGCCAGCAGCAGCGGTATTGCGGCGCCGGTCAGGATCTCGGGCGCGAAGAACAGCGGGAAGGTCACCCGCCGCAGCCGCGCCCAGCGCGCCTGGCGCGACCAGATCTCGGCGAGCGTGCGCTGGCCAAGGGGCTGCTCGAAAGGCGAGGCGACGAGATTGACGCGCAAGCCCAGGCTGTTGACCAGCTTGGTGGCCGCCGCGTCCTCGGCGATCTCGGCGGCCAAAGCCTGGATGCCGCCATTGGCGTCCAGCATCGGCTTGTTCCACAGCATGCTCTTGCCCTGGGCAAAGCCGAGGCCGAGCGCCTCGCCGGCATATTGCCAGCGCGCCTGCAGCGTGTTGAGGAAGGCACATTCGACCTCGGCCCAAAACCCATCCGGCCGCGAGCCGATCGGCGTCGAGCAGACGAGGCCGGTGTCCGGCCGCCATGCCGCCATCAGCTGCTGGACATAGTCCCGCGGCATCAGCACGTTGGAATCGGCGAGGATCACCCAATCGTGCCTGGCCGCCTGCCAGCCCTTGACGCAATTGTTGAGCTTGGGATTGGCGCTGATGCGGTCGTCGCCGATCAGCAGCCGCGCCGGAACCTTGGGGTGGCGCGCGATCGCCGCATCGATGAGCCTCACCACCGGGTCCTCGGCATGCGCGATGCAGAAGACCAGCTCATAGCGCGGCCAGTCGAGCGAGAAGGCACGCTGCAGGGTCTCCTGTGTGAACGGCTCAACGCCGCGCGAAGGAACGATGATCGAGACCGGCTGCGCATCGGTGGGCGGCGCAATGACATGCCGCCTTCTGAGCCGCGACGCGGCGAGCAGGATGCTGGCAAGGTTGGAGAGAAGAAGGGCTGACGAAGCCAGGCCGGCTGCGATAGTCAGTTCCATCGAGATCTGGCCACTCCCGTTAGAGAGTTTCACCGTTTCACGGAAACGGCGAACCGCTCTATCTCTTTGTTTTCACGCAATTCCGGACGGAAGGCTACGGCGAAGGCGCCGAGCCCAACCGCTCACACTTTTCCTGGAATTGCTCCAGGCCGCATGCGGCCGTTTCATCAGTCGACAGAGCGCCCGAGTCGCCCGGCACGGTTTGTGCACACCAACATTGTCATGTGTCACTTAAATGACATTGTTTTTCGGCACCTGCGCTTAAAAGCTGGCAGGATGGTCGGCGCCGCGCCTCTAATGGCGAAGCGCGACGAATGTTTCGCCGCGGCAACCGGAGTGGCCCATGTATCGCGCAGTGACGCGCAACATCGAAGTGCTGGTCAGGCCCTTCTACCTGGAGGACCGATCCGATCCGTCCGAGAACCGCTATGTCTGGGGTTACCAAGTGACGATCGACAACCGCTCCGACGAATTCGTGCAGCTTCTGTCGCGCTATTGGCATATCACCGACGGCCAGGGCCGGGTCGAGGAGGTGCGCGGCGCCGGCGTCGTCGGCGATCAGCCGGAACTCAATCCCGGCGACAGCTATCAATACACCTCAGGCTGCCCGCTCTCGACGCCGTCGGGCATCATGGTCGGCCATTACACGATGCGCAACGGCCGCGGCGAGACGTTCGATATCGCCATTCCGGCTTTCTCGCTCGACATGCCGGGGACAAGGCGGACGGTGAATTAGGCGTCGGCGATTGGCGTCTTTCTCCCCGTTCTACGGGGAGAAATGCCCGGCAGGGCAATGAGGGGCGGCGCCGGGCTGCTGAGAGTTTTTCTTTGAGACTGACGACAGCGTCGCTCACGGCGAGCGCTACCATCACCAACGTTAGCGCTGCCCCTCATCCGTCACTTCGTGACACCTTCTCCCCGTAGAACGGGGAGAAGGAAGATTTTTACTTCACGAATTCGGCCGGATCGAAGTCGTATTGCGTCGAGCAGAACTCGCAGGCGACATGGATGCCGCCGTCCTCGGTGGAGTCCTTGATCTCCTGCGCCGAAAAGCCTTCGAGGATGCCGTAGATCTTCTCGCGAGAGCACGAGCACTGATCGGCGACCGGCACGCCGCGGAAAACCCGCACGCCATGCTCATGGAACAGCCGGTAGAGCAGCCGCTCGGCGCCTACCGTCGGGTCGATCAGCTCGGTCGGCTCGATCGTGCCGAGCAGCGCCAGCAGTTCCTGCCAGGAATTGTCGGCCGGATGGTCCGTCAGCTCGCGGTCGTCGCCGTCGCCGCCCGAAATATCGGGAATGCGCATGCGCTCCGGCGCCTGCGGCAGGAACTGCGCCAGGAGGCCGCCGGCGCGCCACTGCTCGCGCGCGCCGGCCGGTCCGGGCGTGACCAGCTTGGCGACCGACATCTTGATCTCGGTCGGGATCTGCTCCGACTGGCGGAAATAGGTGCGCGCGGCGTCCTCCAGCGAGGTGCCGTCGAGCTGGACGATGCCCTGGTAGCGCTGCGTATGCGCGCCCTGGTCGATGGTCAGAGCCAAGACGCCGTTGCCAAGCAGCGTCTGCTGCGAGGTCTCGCCGGCGGCGGTCAGCGCCTGCAGCCGGTCGGCATCGAAGCGAGCATAGGCGCGCAGCGCATGCGGGGTGCTGAAATCAGCCACCAGCATGTCGACCGGACCGTCGGTGCGGGTCTGCAGGATGAACTTGCCTTCGAACTTCAGCGAGGTGCCGAGCAGCACGGTGAGCACGCAGGCTTCCGCCAAAAGGCGAGCGACCGGCTCGGGATAGTTGTGGCGGCTCAAGATAGCGTCGAGCATCGGCCCGAGCTGCACGGTGCGGCCGCGCACATCGAGCGGCGCGACCTCGTAGGGCACGACGTGATCATCGCCGGCGAAGCCGAATTCACCGAGTTGGGGTTTATGCTCAGCCAAGGTATGGGTTTCCAACATGACAAAACTCCGGGGCGCAGCCATGCCGCCCGATGAGCCGCATGCGTCGAAGCGCGTTCAATTTACGTGATGGCCCGCAAATAGGCATCACCTATCCCCAGATCAAGTTGACCCCAATCGGACCGCAAGCGGTCAGGTCCGCCCTTCTCAAGCGCCCAGGCACCAGGCCAGCACCGCCTTCTGGGCGTGCAGCCGGTTCTCGGCCTCGTCGAACACCACCGAATGCGGCCCGTCGATCACCTCGTCGGTGACCTCCTCGCCGCGATGCGCGGGCAGGCAATGCATGAACAACGCGTCGGGGTTGGCCTTTGACATCAGCGCCGCATTCACCTGATAGGGCAGGAAGACGTTGTGGCCGCGGGCGCGGTGCTCCTGCCCCATCGAGACCCAGCTGTCGGTGACGACGCAGTCGGCCTGGTCGACGGCCTCCTCGGCGGACCCGGCAAACCGGACCTTGCCGCCATTGGCTTTCGACCAGTCGACATATTTCTCGAAAGGCTCGCTGCCTTCGGGCACCGCGACATTGAGGTTGAAGCGGAACCGCGCCGAGGCTTCGAGCAGCGAATGCAGCACATTGTTGCCGTCGCCGGTCCAGGCGAAGGTCTTGCCGGCCACCGGGCCGCGATGCTCCTCGAAGGTCATGATATCGGCCATGAGCTGGCAGGGATGCGTGTCGTCGGTCAGCCCGTTGATGACCGGAACGGTGGCGTTCTCGGTGAGCTCCAGCAGACGGTCATGCGAGGTGGTGCGGATCATGATGGCGTCGACGTAGCGCGACAGCACTTTCGCCGTGTCGGCGATGGTTTCCGAACGGCCAAGCTGCATCTCGGTGCCGGTCAGCATGATGGTCTCGCCGCCGAGCTGGCGCATGCCGACATCGAAGGACACGCGTGTGCGCGTCGACGGCTTGTCGAAGATCATGGCCAGCACCTTGCCATCGAGCGGTTTTGAACGCTCGCCCGCCTTGAGCCTGGTCTTTCGCGCCACCGCGTCGTCCAGCATGATGCGCAGGTCGCCCGCGGAAACGGCGGATAGATCGGTGAAGTGGCGAACACTCATCGGCAGATTCCCGAAATTATTTCGCGGCTTCGGCCGCAATCGCGTCGGTCAGGCCCTTGGCACCGGCGCGAATGCGCTCCAGCGCCTCGCCGATCTCCTCGTCGGTAACGGTGAGCGGCGGCAGGAGGCGGATGACGTTGTCGCCCGCCGGCACGGCAAGCAGGTGCTGGTCGCGCAGCGCCATGTTCACCTTGGTGTTGGGCATGGCGCATTTCAGGCCGAGCATCAGGCCGGTCCCCCTGATGCCTTCGATGACATCGGGAAATTCGTCCGCGACCCCGGCCAGCCCCTGTTTCAGAAGCAGCGCCTTGCGCTGCACGTCCTCGAGGAAGCCGTCAGCCAGCACGACGTCGAGCACGGCGTTGCCGACCGCCATCGCCAGCGGATTGCCGCCGAAGGTGGTGCCGTGCACGCCGGCCGTCATGCCGGTCGCCGCCTCGTCCGTGGCAAGGCAGGCGCCCATCGGGAAGCCGCCACCGATACCCTTGGCGATCGCCATCAGGTCTGGCGTGACGCCGGCCCATTCATGCGCGAACAGCTTGCCGGTGCGGCCGATGCCGCATTGGACCTCGTCGAAGATCAAAAGCAGGCCGTGCTGGTCGCAAAGCTGGCGCAGCCGCTTCAAGGACTGCGTCGGCACCGGACGGATGCCGCCCTCGCCCTGCACCGGCTCGATCAGGATTGCCGCGGTCTCCGGCGTGATCGCCTTTTCGGCCGCGTCGATGTCGTCGAATGCAACCTGGTCGAAGCCTTCGACCTTCGGGCCGAAGCCTTCGAGATATTTGTACTGGCCGCCGGCGGCGATTGTCGCCAGCGTGCGGCCGTGAAAGGCGCCCTCGAAGGTGATGATGCGGAAACGCTCGGGATGGCCCTTGACGAACTGATAGCGCCTGGCCGTCTTGATGGCGCATTCCAGCGCCTCGGCGCCGGAATTGGTGAAGAACACCTTGTCGGCAAAGGTGGCGTCGACCAGCCGCTCGCCCAGCCGGCGCTGTTCCGGGATCTCGTAGAGATTGGAGACGTGCCAGAGCTTGGCGGCCTGCTCGGTGAGCGCGGCGACCAGATGCGGATGGCTGTGGCCCAGCGAATTCACCGCGATGCCGCCTGCAAAGTCGAGATATCGCTCGCCCTTGTCGGTGACCAGCCAGGTCCCCTCCCCGTGATCGAAGGCCAGGGGTGCGCGAGCAAAGGTCTCGTAAAGCGCCGAACCGCTCATTATATGCGTCTCCGGAACCGGAAATCAAAAAAGCCGCCAATGCGGCGGCCTTTGCGGCTTATCATGTTTTTCGGCCATGAAGTCAACGAAAACGTCACGCAGAAGCGCGTGGCAAAGCCCTGACGCCACGCCGGCTCATAAGGAGACCGGCAAGTTGGGGAAAACCGTAAAAACCGAATCGGTGTTGCCCTGGGGACTCTTGTCACCGAGTCAGCGCATAAGGTATTTGTAGTCGAGAAATAACTATATTTCGTGCGGCGGACCTAAATCACCCGGTACATGTGGTGTCGTTTGCCCGGCGAGAGCCGGCTCGGGAAAGGATTCTGGCTACCGCACGCCTCAGCAGGAGCGCGGCCCCATGAATTGGACTGACGAGCGGGTAGAACTTCTCAGGAAATTGTGGTCGGAGGGCCTGAGCGCCAGCCAGATTGCCGCACAGCTTGGCGGAGTGAGCCGCAACGCCGTCATCGGCAAGGTGCATCGCCTGAAGCTGTCGGGTCGCGGCCGTACGACGGCCGCCCCGGCGCGTCAGAAGAAGGCGACGCAAGGCGCCTCGATGCAGAAATCGGTGACCCGCGCAGCGAGCGCGACACGCCATGTGACGGCCACCATCGGCGCCACCGCGCTCCAGGTGCAGTTCGACGCCGAGCCGGTCGCGCGCCACTATATCCGCCCGGTCGAGAATGTCGTGGTGCCGATCTCGCGCAACCTGCAGCTCGTCGAACTGACCGAACGGACCTGCAAATGGCCGAACGGCGACCCGCTCTCGGAAGACTTCAGCTTCTGCGGCAACGACGCCGCCGAAACGGGGCCGTATTGCAAGTATCATTCCCGGGTTGCGTTCCAGCCGGCGGCGGAGCGGCGGCGCGCGCGCTGAGCGAATAGCGAATAGCGAATAGCGAATAGAACGGCTTGGCCTCTGTGACAGGGAGCAAGCCGTTTTTCGTTGTTCCCTATTCGCTACTCCCTATTGGCGCTGCCGCTCACAGCCACCCATTCTTCTTGAACCGCCAATACAGGAACGCGCAGATCAGCGCGATCACCGCGAGCACGGTCGGATAGCCATATTCCATCTTCAGTTCCGGCATGTCGGAGAAGTTCATGCCGTAGATGCCGGCGAAAGCCGTCGGCACCGCCAGGATGGCGGCCCATGACGCGAGCTTCTTGGAGATCGCGGTTTCCTGGCTCTGGCCGACGAGAAGGCTGGCTTCGAAAGCGAAGGCCAGAACCTCGCGCAGGCTGTCGATCTTTTCCTGCACGGTGCGGATGTGGTCGGTCACGTCGCGAAACAGCGGATGCATGGCGGCATGTATCTGCGGCAGATCGGCGCTGGTCAGCCTACGGCAGACCTCGACCAGCGGCAGGGCCGCATTGCGCAGCCGCAGCAGATCGCGGCGCAGCATGTAAAGCCGTTCGATATCGGCGCCGGCCATCGGCTTCAAAAGCACCTTGTCCTCGATCGCCTCGACCTCGTCCTCGATCTGCTCCAGCACGGGCATGTAGTTGTCGACGATGAAGTCGAGGATGGCGTAGAGGACGAAGTCCTCGCCCTTGGCGAGGGAATGCGGGCAGCTTTCCCAATGCTGGCGCACGGCGGCGTATGAGGTCGAGGGGCCGTGCCGGACGCTGACGATGTAGCCGGTGCCGACGAACAGATGCGTCTCGCCGAAAGTGACGCGGCCGTCGATCAATTGCGCGGTGCGGGCGACGATGAACAGGGCATCGCCATATTGCTCGATCTTCGGGCGCTGATGCGGATGCTCGGCATCCTCGATCGCCAAATCATGCAGGTGGAATTGCGCCTGCACCCTGAGCAGCAGGTTGCGATCGGGCTCGAGCAGGCCGATCCAGACGACATGGCCGGGTTTCGCAGCCCATTCGCCGGCCTGTTCGATGGCAATGTCGGCAACCCGCTTGCCGCCCGAATAGACGCTGGATGCTATGATGCCCGACGCCGGGGCTGGGGTCAGGTTCCGAACTTGTTCCATCGCAAACCTCCCGAGACTGCGACTGACAAATTGCTGCGCCTGGAGCAATTCCAGGAAAGTGTGAGCGGTTTTCCGCCCGGAATTGCGTAAAAACAAATAGATAGTGCGTTTCGCCGTTTCCATGAAACGGTGAAACGCACCACAGGAGCTTAACTTAAATCAGCAAGCCGTTCGAGAGGCGGCTGTTCACTTAGCCGGCACCGTGCCGGGCAGCACGACCTTGTCGGTCTTGTCGCCTTTCGGCCGGTCGGCGGGCATCTGATCGCCCGTGACGATGTAATAGATGGTCTCGGCGATGTTGGTGGCATGGTCGCCGATGCGCTCGATATTCTTGGCGCAGAACAGAAGATGCGTGCAGGGCGTGATGTTGCGCGGGTCTTCCATCATGTAGGTCAAAAGCTCGCGAAACAGCGAGGTGTACATGGCGTCGATCTGGTCGTCCCGGTCGCGCACGAAGCCGATCCTCTCGACCGAGCGCGACGCATAGACGTCGAGCACTTCCTTGAGCTGCGTCAGCGCCAGGTTGGCAAGGGCCTCCAGGCCGCGGAAAAGGCTGTTCGGCTGGCGGCCGTCGACCGAGGCCACGCGCTTGGCGACGTTCTTGCCCAAGTCGCCGACACGCTCGATATCGGCCGAGATGCGGATGGCGCCGACGATCTCGCGAAGGTCCGTCGCCATCGGCTGGCGCCTGGCGATGATGATGATGGCCTTGTCGTCGATCTCGCGCTGCCCCTCGTCGAGGACGAGATCGTCCTGGATGACCTTCTGGGCGAGGCCGTGATCGACGTTCACCAGGGCCGCCACCGCCTGTTCGACCATGCGCTCGGCATGCCCGCCCATCGCGGCGATGCGCTTCGACAGGTACTTCAGCTCTTCGTCATAGGCACTGACGATATGGACGGACTGCATGGACTATGCCTTCCCGGTTTGTGCCGGCTGTTGCGTTCCCTCATTCCGTCGCTGATACGTGAACCGCATGACAGAATGAAGAAAATCCCGGTTAGCAACCGATACAAGATCAGCGAGCCGGCAAATGAACCGTGAACGCCGCGCCCTTGCCGACTTCCGACTTGATGGACAGTCTGGCGTTATGACGGGTCAATATATGCTTGACGATCGAAAGGCCAAGCCCGGTGCCTTTCTGGGTGCGGCTGCTTTCGACATCGACGCGGTAGAAGCGCTCGGTGATGCGCGGGATGTGTTCTTCGGCGATGCCCGGACCATAGTCCCTTATCGTGACGTCGAAGCCCGGCTGTTGGCCATCCTGGCCGTCGGCGATCGATACGGTGACATGCCCGCCCGACTGGCCGTATTTGCAGGCGTTCTCGAGGAGATTCTCGAAAACCTGGAACAGTTCGTCGCGATCGCCGGGAACGACGAGCGGCCCATCGGCGAACTCCCGCTCGATGACGACGCCGTTCTCACTGGCCAGCGGTGCGAGCGAATCGATGACGCTGTCGATCGTCTGGCGAAGATCGACCTCGGTGCCCGGCCTGAGATAGGGTTTCATCTCCAACCGCGACAGCGAGAGCAGATCGTCGATCAGGCGGGCCATGCGGCCGGTCTGGTTCTGCATGATCTGCAGGAACTGGTCGCGCGCCACCGGATCGTTGCGGGCCGGCCCGCGCAGCGTCTCGATGAAGCCGGCGATCGAGGCGAGCGGCGTGCGCAGCTCGTGGCTGGCATTGGCGATGAAGTCGGCCCGCATGCGATCGATGCGGCGCGTCTCGCTCTGATCCTTGAAGACCAGCACGTAGAGGCCGGTGGCATGGCCGACCGTGGACGCGCTGACGCGGTATGTCCGTTCCACCGGCAGCTTTTCGGTGTAGTCGACCGCGTCGGCGGCGACCTGCCCCGACAGGATGCCATCCAGCAGCGCCTGCATTTCCGGCGCGCGGAACTTCAATGACAGCGACATGCCCGGCGCCAGCCCGCCGAAGGCGGCGAAGGCGGCGGCGTTGGCATGGACGATGGTGGCGGAATGGTCGAAGATGATCAGCGGATCGGCGACCGCGGCCGCCAGATACTCGCCGGATAGCCTCTGTAGCCCGCTTGCCTCGATCGCCGCTCCTGCATCGGCTGGCTGGCGTCCCGCATCCGTGGACAGCATCGCCGCGGCCGCCAGCGCGACCAGGGCCAGCACCAGCACATAGACGGAAGCGCCGGCGAAAAAATAAACGGCAAAGATCGCGACAACGCCCGCGCCAAGCAGCCAGCGGTTGCGCCAAAGCCGCGCCGCCAGGGCTTGTCCCTTGCCGTCCTGCCCCGCGACCGTCTCTGCCATAGGCCCGCGCCACCCCGCATCCCGTGGACCGGTCGGCAGCTCGCTGGACCGGCCTGGCGCATGGCCCTGAAAATCAGGATCGATTTTCGCGAAGGTTCATGCGCAAAATCAAAATGCTACAACGTCTTTGCGCCCGAATGCGCGCCGCGCTGCACAGGCTCCATAGCATGAGTCCGCTAACTGGGAAGGTTCGTCCGGATGAAAAAGGCCAAGGAAACGGCTGAAGCGGTGCCAGCCACCGCACCGATCAAGATCAAGATCGGCGGCAAGGAGCGCGAGTTCGACATCGACAATCCGGTGCTCCCTGACTGGATCGAGGACAACAAGCTCACCACCGGCGGCTATCCTTACGACAAGAAGATGAAGGGCGAGGACTACGAAAAGGAGCTCGAGAGACTGCAGGTCGAGCTGGTCAAGGTGCAGGCCTGGCTGCAGGCGACCGGCAAGCGGGTGATTGCGCTGTTCGAGGGCAGAGACGCCGCCGGCAAGGGCGGTACGATCTTCGTGCTGCGGCAATATATGAACCCGCGCACGGCACGCAACGTCGCGCTGCCCAAGCCGACGCCGACCGAGGCCGGGCAATGGTACTTCCAGCGCTATGTCGACCATTTCCCGGCTTCGGGCGAATTCGTCACGTTCGACCGCTCCTGGTACAACCGCGCCGGCGTCGAGCCAGTCATGGGGTTCTGCACGCCGGAGCAGCACGAGAAATTCCTCGAAGAGGCGCCGCATTTCGAACGAATGATCAGCAATGAAGGCATCCATTTCTTCAAATTCTGGCTGAATATCGGCCGCGAAACGCAGCTCGAGCGGTTCCATGACCGCCGCTGGTCGCCGCTGAAGAACTGGAAGTTCTCGCCGATCGACATCGCCGGCGTCAGCAAATGGGACGACTACACCAAGGCGCGCGACCTGATGATCGAGCGCACGCATAAGGAGTTCTCACCCTGGATCGTCGTGCGGGCCAACGACAAGCGCCGCGCCCGGCTCGCGGTGATCCAGCGCATCCTGCTTTCCCTGCCCTATGACGGAAGGGACCTCGACGCCGTCGGCAAGCCCGACAAGAAGCTCATCGGCGAGGGTCCGGAATTCCTGAAAAATTAGAGCGCCTCACCGTTTCACGGAAACGGCGAACCGCTCTATCTCTTTGTTTTTGCGCAGTTGCGGACGGATTACAGCGCCGCGCGCCTTTCGGCTCGCGCGGCGCTGATGTTTTATGCCGGACGCTCAGGCGGCCAGGCGAGCGATCCGCTGCAGCCGCTTCAGCGTGGTGTCATCCTGAAGCGCCTGCTGGAACAGCGTGATCTCGTGGTCGATGCGGTCGCACAACACGTCCGTATCCCCCTTGAGCAGGCTGCGCGTCTGCAGCAATGCCGCCACAGGCTTCTTGGCCAACTGTTTCGCCCTCGCCAGCGTCGCTTCCTCGGCGCTGCCTTGCGTCACGATCTCGCCGACCAGGCCGAGCGCCTTGGCGTCTTCGGTGCCCAGCGTGTCGCCCAGGCAGAAGAAGCGGAAGGCGCCGGCATAGCCGAGCTTCTGAGGCGCCAGGATGCTGGTCGCCGCGTCCGGCACCAGGCCGAAATCGACGAACGGCACCCTGAAGGTGCTGCCCCTGGAAGCGATCACCATGTCGCAATGGAACAGGATGGTGCAGCCGACGCCGACGGCGTCCCCGTCCACACAGGCAAGGACCGGCTTGGGGAAGGTCGCCAACATGCGGAACATGTCGGTGACGGCGGCGATCAGCTCTCGGTGCTTGGTGGCGTCCAGGAACTCCGAGAAGTCGCCGCCAAGGCAGAAGCATCCGGCAAGGCCGCGCAGCATGACGACGCGGACCTCGTCATTGACCGCCGCCTCGTGGAAGGTCCTGGCAAGGCTCGCATAGGCATGCCTGTCGAGCACCGGCCGGCCATCATGCGACGATACGGTGACGACCAGCGTATGGCCACGCAGTTCCGGTTCGGGATGGAAACTCATGACCGCCTCCATCACGACGCCTGCTTCAGGCCGAGCTGACCGGGATAGCCCCGGTTCAGCACCGGCAGGAAGTGATTGCGGCGGGCCCGCACGACCTCGAGCGTATGCTCGGTGAAGGTGAGCAGCGTCGCCACTACCTGCTGGTTGCCATAGGTGCGCTGGTAGCCCAGCGGCTTCGCCAGGAAATGCAGCTGCAGCGCTCTGAGCACCCACATCGGCTCGAACTCGATGATGACCTGGTTGACGTTGCGCTTCAGGCCCCATTCGACGAAGCCGGCGATCAGTTCGGTGCCGACCGTCGAGACGCCGCGTTTGCCGTCGCGAAAACCCGGAGCCACAGCATAGCGGGTGAGTTCCCAGACATTCGGCCCCGAGGGGGATGCCCCCTCGCAGAGATCCGACAACACGTCGGTCAGAAGATGCGGCCGTGTGGTCGGAAGCATGCGCTGGTAACCAGCCAGCTCACCGTTGCGGATGACGAGGTGGTGTTCGGCCTCGTCATGGTCGAACTGGTCGATCTCAAGCTGGTCCGGACGATCGAGATCGGTCCATCCCATCTCCTGCACGAAGATCCTGTAGCGCAGGCGATGGACGGCCTCCCACAGGTCGGGACGTTCCATCAATTCCTGAGTGGTAAGGGCAAAAAGCATTAGCCGTCTCCTAGGCTTAAGAGGAAGATACGGCCGTGATGTCCCTTAAATATTGCGCGAATGCGCAGACAAGAATTTCTAGGTCGGCACGGCCGACCTAGCTAATATAGCCGTGCCTAATCGCCTCCGCGACCGCCTGCACACGGTTAGCTGCGCCCAGTTTGCTCTTGGCGTTAAGAAGGTGTTTCTCGGAAGTATGTTCCGAGATGCCAAGGATTTGCGAGATCTCCCATTCGGACTTGCCGAGGGCCGCCCATTGCAGGCATTCCCGCTCACGCGCCGTCAATTCTATGTGATCGATGACGCTGTCGGCCTTGGTGTGCAATTGCATCGCGCGGCCGATCGCATAGGTCGACGCGAGCGAGACCATTCCGAATTCCTGGTCCGACATTTCAACGGATTCGCCGCCCAGCGAGACCATAACGATCTGGCCGTCGAGCGTGACTAGCGGAAGCGCCAGACCGTCGCGCAGCTTGAACTCGCGCGCGTCGCCCATGACTTCGTCGCTGCTCTTGTCGATCACGGTGCTTTTGGAAGCATCCCGCCATTGGAACGGCGCCTGAAGATGTTTCATGTGACTGACGACCGGATCGTGGTCGACATAATTGCGCGCCACATAGCGTTCCAGCCAATTACCCGGCCAATCGCAAAGCAGCACGTGCTGTTTCTGCTGGCCGCGCGGCGTGCCGGGCTGCGGCACCGTTCCCGCCATCAGCGCGGTCAAGCCGAAATTCGAGGTGACGCCGAGCAGCCTCTCGCAAACCGCGGCCGCGGTGCCAGCATGCTGCAACTGGTCTATGTATTCCAGAGTTCTGTCGAACAGGCCCATCGCAACATCTACCCCATGTTGCTTCTGCTTTTTCATTACCGACGGTAGATGCCCGAACACCCCTTCGCCATCAACCCCCGGGTTGCAATCTCCTCAGCAAAGCCGGCAGTTTCCCCCTTCCGGCACGCAAGGTCGCTTGCAAACGCGCTAAACCATACGCTTAATTTGGCCGCTTGAAATCAAAAACCGTTGTGCCTGCCCCATTTTCATACGAAAAGCCAATAATCGGGGACAGGCGCGGAGCTGTATCGTGATCTTACGGTGGATATTTCCGGCCCTGATGTCCCTCCTGGCCGGCGTGTTGGCCCATGCCGATGCGACTCAAGCTGCGGAGCCGCAGGTGCCGGTGCTGTGGGACGCCAAGGAGAGGCTGCCGAAACCCGATCTCTCGGCGCTGCCGCGGCTCAGGTTTCTCACCACCACCGATTTTCCGCCCTTCAACTTCCTCGACGGCTCGGGCCGCCTGTCGGGTTTCCACATCGATCTTGCGCGGGCGATCTGCGCGGAGCTGGGCGTTGTCGACAAATGCCAGGTCCAGGCCTTGCCGTGGAACGAACTGGAGGATGCTCTTCAGAAGGGCGAAGGCGAGGCGATCATCGCCGGTATCGCCGCGACGCCCGAGAGCCGCGAGAAATACGCCTTCTCGCGCTCCTACATGCAGTTTCCGGCGCGCTTCATCATGCCCAAGGCGAAGGCCTTCGCCGAGCCGATCCTCGACAAGCTGCGCAGCAAGCGAGTCGGTGTCATCGGCGGCTCGGCGCATGAGAAAATGCTGCGCGATTACTTCAACACCGTGCAGGTCGTGACCTTCGGCACACCGGAAAACCTCTACGCCGATCTCAAGGCCGGCAAGATCGACGCAGCCTTCGGCGACGGCATGCGCTTTGCCTTCTGGCTGGGGGGTTCCGATGCTGCCGGCTGCTGCCGCTTCGCCGGCGGTCCGTATCTGGCGCCGGAATATCTGGGCTCAGGCATGGCGATCGCCACCCGCAAGGGCGACGCCGCGCTTGCCGCCGCCTTCGACTACGCGCTGCAGGAAATCTCGATCAAAGGCACCTTTGCCGAGTTTTATCTGCGCTATTTCCCGGTCAGCTTCTTCTGAAGGCTGCTGACATTCAGATGAGGCCGGCCTCGGTCGCGCCAACGCTAAGTCAGCGTGCGCAGACGCGCCTTCGCGGCACGCGCGATCGCGGCCACCGTCAGCGTGTCGAGGTCGAGCTTGAGGCGGATGAGCTGCAGCACCCTGACCTCTTCCATGCGCATCTCGAGATCGACTGCGGCGACCTCGAAAGCGGCGGCGTAGGCGGTGTCGCGCAGCCGCTCGGGCAAGGCCTCGGCGACGCGCGCCAGCACGCCTTCCAGCCCGTCCTTCTCATGCAGAGCCTTCTGGCAGGCTTGCGCCACCGCAATCAGCCTGTCCTGGTTGAAATCGACGAACACCGGCCAGGAACGGACGACGTCGCCGATCCGCGCCAGCTCGACATCGGTCATGTCGCGATCGGAAGCCGATGTGATGACCATCAGGTGGATCAGGGCTTCGTGCGGCGTCAATGAAGGCATTCAAAACTCCTGGAAGCGTGCATGTCGTTTCCTCCAAACCGCGAGGCACTTTGGGGCGACATGCACGGAATAATAGCGCTCCAACGTAGGAACGCCATTATGGCGCCGCAAGGAAAACCACCGCAAATCGTTGACGCTCCGGCCTCGCGCGCCTAGAGACCGGTCGACAAATCTTATCCGCCGCGCAGACGGCCATGACTGGAACTTCGACATGACGGGATCAAACATCATCGATCTCAATCCCGAGATGCTTGCCGCGGCGGCCGAGAGCAAGGCCTGGCCGTTCGAGGAAGCGAAGAAGATCATCGCCCGCTACAAAGGCAAGGATTTTCCCGAGACCGTGCTGTTCGAGACCGGCTACGGCCCGTCCGGCCTGCCGCATATCGGCACCTTCGGCGAGGTGGCGCGCACGACGATGGTGCGGCATGCCTTCCGGGTGCTGACGCAAGACAAGGTCAAGACAAAGCTTCTGTGCTTCTCCGACGACATGGACGGCATGCGCAAGATCCCGGACAACGTGCCGGACCGCGCCGCGCTCGAGCCCTACCTGCATATGCCGCTGACGTCGGTGCCCAATCCGTTCGGCGGCGACTATGCGAGCTTCGCTGACCACAACAATGCGATGCTATGCCGTTTCCTCGACACGTTCGGCTTCGACTACGAATTCGCCAGCGCGACGCAGTACTACAAGGCCGGCCGTTTCGACGAAGTGCTGCTGCGCGCCGCCGAACGCTATGACGAGATCATGGGCGTGATGCTGCCGACGCTCGGGCCGGAGCGCCAGGCGACCTACAGCCCCTTCCTGCCGATCTCGCCGAAGAGCGGCCGCGTGCTCTACGTCCCGATGATAAAGGTAGACGCCAAGGCGGGCACCATCACCTTCGACGACGAGGGAACCGAGACGACGCTGCCGGTCACCGGCGGCCATGCGAAGCTGCAGTGGAAGCCGGATTTCGGCATGCGCTGGGCGGCGCTCGGCGTCGATTTCGAGATGTTCGGCAAGGACCACCAGACCAACGCCGCGATCTACGACCGCATCTGCAACATCCTTGGCGGGCGGGCGCCGGAGCATTTCGTCTACGAGCTGTTCCTCGACGAGGAGGGCCAGAAGATCTCGAAGTCGAAGGGCAATGGGCTCACCATCGACGAATGGCTGACCTACGCGCCGACCGAAAGCCTCGGCCTCTACATGTATCAGCGGCCGCGGCAGGCCAAGAAGCTCTATTTCGACGTCATCCCGAAGGCGGTGGACGAGTATTACGCCTTCCTTGGCGCCTATCCGCGCCAGGACTGGAAGGAGCGGCTGGGCAACCCGGTCTGGCATATGCATGACGGCAACCCGCCGGCCATCGACCTGCCCGTGCCTTTCGCGCTGCTGCTCAACCTGGTGAGCGCTTCCAACGCGCATGACAAGGCGGTGCTGTGGGGCTTCATCTCGCGGCATGCGCCGGGCGTGACGCCGAAGACGCATCCAGAGCTCGACCGGCTGACCGGATATGCGATCCGCTACTTCGACGACTTCGTGAAGCCGACCAAGGTCTACCGCGCCGCCGACGAGGTGGAGCGCGAGGCGCTGGCGAAGCTCTCCGACGCGCTCGGCGCGCTGCCGCAGGGCGCCGACAGCGAGGCGATCCAGAACGCCGCGCTCAACGTGGCGCGCAAGATCGAGCGCTACCAGGACCACTCCAAGCAGAGCCCGGAAGGCGGGCCCGGCGTGTCGGTGGCCTTCTTCCAGATGATCTACCAGGTGCTGATCGGCCAGGAGCGCGGCCCGCGCTTCGGTTCGTTCGCGGCACTTTACGGCATCGCAGAGACGCGCGCGCTCATTGAGCGGGCGCTGGCTGGTCAGTTGGCGGCGTAACGTCGCCGCCATCCGCCGGCAAGATGGAATCCGGCGCCACCGGCGCCGGCCCTGACGCGGCCGGCAGCGCCGGCAGGCCGTCGAGCTTCGGCGCCGGGCCGAAAATACCTTTCCTTGCGGTGCGGGCCTTGTTCTCCGCCTCGACATAGGGACCGCCTTGCGCGGCGCGCGCCCAGCCGTTCTCGACCAGCCACTGGCCGATGTCCTGATTGCCGATATGACATTCGGCGGAAATGGTGTCGCGACCGCCCTCCGGCGGCACGGCGCAGGCGACCGCCCGGCCACGCAGGAAGGCGCGGAAGGCTGTCTTGGCGCGCGCGCCGCAGGCCCAGCTCTTGCCCTCGTCGCTACAGGTTTCGTCGGCTTTGACGACATCCACGCCGGACACGGCGACCGCAAAGCCCTTCGCCTCGATCAGCCCGGCGGCGGTGGCGACCGGCTGGAACAGCTTGGTGCCGTTCCAGTCGCCCGGCATCTTTGTTTTGGGCGGCTTGGGCGGCCCGGCCAGCGCCAGATCGCTGAGCGGCGCGCGCGGCTCGACCCGTTCGAGTTCCTGGTCCGGCAGCTCCGGCGGCGCCACCGTTTCGGGATCGATGGCCCTCGAATGAACAGCGGGCTTCGGCGGCTGAGGAGCGGCGGGCGCGGGAATGGCCGAGGTCGCCGGCTCCTGCGCCGTGACGGCGCCGGGATCGGAGATAGCGTCCGGATCGATCTGATCGACCGTGACGGCGCTTTCGCGGCCCTTGACCGTGTGTCCGCCGGCAACGACAAGCGCCGCCATCACCGGAATTGCCAGAGCCGCCAGGCCTGTCTGAAGAAGCCGCACCGGTCCCGACCTACTGGCTTGCCCAGACGATGCGCGCCATCCATTCGATGTCATGCGTCAGAATATCACGGTCCGGGTGAGCGGGGTTGAGCGAGACCAGCACGATCGATTTCACCGTTTGCCGGTCGAGCACCTTGGCCATCACCTCGCCCGCGGTGGTCTTGACCACGACACGGTCGCCCTTGCGCGTTGGCGCCCCCGGTTCGACGATCAGCACGTCGCCATTGCGGTATAGCGGCAGCATGGAATCGCCCTGCACCTGCAGGGCATAAGACGTCTCGGTCGCCCGCGCCGGAAGCTCGACCAGATCCCAGCCCTGCCCCGCCGGATAGCCGGCATCGTCGAAGAAGCCCCCCGCGCCTGCCTGGGCGAAGCCGAGCAGCGGGACCGCGCGACGCTGGTGGGCGGCGGAGGCGCCGCGTCCTTCGACCAGTCCGGTGAATTCCTCCAGCGAAGCCCCTGTGGCCTCGATGATCTTGGCCAGCGATTCGGTCGAGGGCCAGCGCGGCCGGCCATCGGACGACAGGCGTTTCGACTTGTTGAAGGCCGTCGAATCGAGGCCCGCGCGCCGGGCAAGACCGGAAGCCGATAGCGAATAGCGCTCGGCAAGAGCATCGATTGCGGCCCAGACGCGGTCGTGAGAGAGCAATGCCGCGCTCCTTTGGAACAGGAAAAAATGCCTCTCCCTGTCTAGCGCGCAGTCACGCCCTTGTCCACCGGCGCAGCCGGCGGATCGTTAAGAATGCTTCACGACCTTCCGTTCGGGCGCTGTGCCTATCCGATCCCGGCCAGGGCCTTCGGCAGACCCCTCATGAGTTCCTCGGCATTCATGACCGGCACGAAATCCACCGCGGCATTGAAAGCCAGGAAGAACCGCTCGCCGAAATGGGGCATGTCGGAACTGTCCTTTATGTCGACGAACAGGTAAGCTGTGCGTTGACCTTTTTCGGCGGTGAAATAAACGGCCTCCGGCTTAAGGTCCGACAGGGTATGTTCGATGAACTTCCCCATGCTGCCATCCTTGAGCGCCTTGTTGCCTTCGACGGTCGGAACGGTAACTTTCAGCATCATGCGCATGATAATCGCTCCCCAACAATTACGTTAGCGATATCTAATCTAACACTCCAGCCTGCTGCGAAAAAGCTAGCGGCGTCTTGCTCATGAAAGCGTGATCGGGCCGGCGGCACCGCACCGGATTGACCGATGTTGCGCCGGGACGCTTGCGCGCATGGCATGCCGGCCGGCCAACCGGGAGCTCGCCGCCTTCGACGACGACCTGATGATCTTTTTGGATGACGTGGCCGACTTCCTGCTTGGCAGGGCGGCCTGAGCTGAAGGACGATCAGGCCGCCTTGGCCTGCTCGCGCAAATTCCGGTGCGAGGCCATGAACGCCCGCTCGGCTTCGGTCGGCGGGCGTGGACTGGCGGCGTGGCCGAGCGCCGCGACGACTTTGTCGATATCGAGGAAGCGGCGGCCGCCACGGTCATAGACGCCGCCGGTGGTCAGGATCAGCGCCGCCGTCTCGCCGCCATCCAGGACGAAACGATGCCTGCCGATGACGGACGTGCCTTCCCAAGTCTCGATCGACGAAACCACCTCGAAGCGGCGCCACAGCCTGATCTCGCGGACATAGGCCACCTGCAGCCCGCCGATCATCGGCGCCCAGCCGTTCTTGCGCGCGAGCGCGATGAGGCCGACGCGCAGGAAGATATCGATGCGGCCAAGATCGGCCAGCATCATGTAGCGGGCGTTGTTGAGATGAAGGTTGAAGTCGATGTCGATAGGCAGACAGCGAAAAACGAGCCGGCTTTCGTCGCCGACCCGGTAAGGGCCACGGCTCGACGCCGTGGCCATGGTGCGGGCCATTCGCCCCCAGACATACATGCTGGTTCGTCAGGCCGCCTGCTTCACCTCGCCCTTCTGATAGGGGTCGAAGCGCTGGTAGAAGGTCTCGCCCTTCTCGGCCATGTCGAGCAGAAGCTTCGGCGCCTTGAACTCAGCACCGTACTTCTTCTGCAGGCCCTTGGCGATCTTGACGAAACGCTTGGCGCCGATGCCGTCGATATAGGATAGCGCGCCGCCGGTGAAAGGCGCGAAGCCGAAAGCGAGGATCGAGCCGACATCGGCTTCACGCGGATCGGTGACGATGCCCTCTTCCATCACGCGCGCCGCTTCCAGCGCGATGGTGACCAGCAGGCGCTCTTTCAGCTCCTCATAGTCGACCTTCTCAGGCTTCAGCTGCGGATAGAGATCCTTCAGGCCCGACCACAGCTTCTTCTTCGCGGGCTTGGCCGGATAGTCGTAGAAACCCTTGCTGTTCTTGCGGCCGAAGCGGCCATGCGTGTCGACCATGGTGTTGATCAGCGCCATCTGCTTGGGGTCGACGGCCTTCTCGCCGAGATCCCTGATGGTCTGCTTCATGATCTTCTGGGCAAGGTCGACGGCCGTCTCGTCGGTCAACGCGAGCGGGCCGACCGGCATGCCGGCGGCCTTGGCGGCGTTCTCGATCATCGCCGCAGGCACACCCTCGATCAGCATCTTGTAGGCTTCCGACATGTAGCGCAGCACGCAACGGTTGACGTAAAAGCCGCGCGTGTCGTTGACGACGATCGGCGTCTTCTTGATGGCGCGCACGAAGTCGAAAGCGACGGCCAGAGCCTTGTCGCCCGTCTTCTTGCCGAGGATGATCTCGACCAGCATCATCTTGTCGACCGGCGAGAAGAAGTGGATGCCGATGAAGTTCTTCGGCCGTGCCGAGTTCTTCGCCAGAGCGGTGATCGGGATCGTGGACGTGTTCGAAGCGAAGATCGCCGACGATTTCAGCACCGCCTCGGCCTTCTCGGTGGCCTCCTTCTTGACGCCCGAATCCTCGAAGACCGCCTCGACGACGAGGTCGCAGCCGGCAAGGTCGGCATAGTCCGCCGTCGGCGTGATCAGCGACAGGAGCTTGTCCTTGTCCTCCGGCTTGGCGCGGCCCTTCTTGACCTGATCGGCCATCAGGCTGTCGGAATGCGCCTTGCCCTTCTCGGCCGACGGCAGATCGCGGTCGAGCAGCACCACGGGAATCCCGGCGCGCGCCGTGACATAGGCGATGCCGGCGCCCATGAAGCCCGCGCCGAGAATGCCGATCTTCTTGAACTTGGTGTCCGGCACGCCGGCGGGGCGGCGTGCGCCCTTGTTCAGTTCCTGCAGCGACAGGAACAGCGAACGGATCATCGCCGCCGCTTCCTTCGACTGCATGATCTCGGTGAAATAGCGCTGCTCGATCCTGAGCGCGGTATCGAACGGCACCAGCAGGCCTTCGTAAACGCATTTCAGGATCGCGGCGGCGGCCGGGTAATTGCCGTAGGTCTCGCGGCGCAGGATGGCGATGGCCGGCGGCCAGAGATTGGCGCCGGCCGCCGAATAGATCGGCCCGCCCGGCAGCTTGAAGCCCTTCTCGTCCCAGGGCGCCACCGGCTTCAGGCCGTTCTTGATCATCGCCTTGGCGGTCTCGACGAGCTTCGAAGGCTCGGCGATCTCGTGGATCAGGCCCATGGCTTTCGCCCTTTGCGGCGTCAGGTTCTGGCCCGAGGTCAGCATCTGCAGCGCCTGCTGCTGGTCGGTCAGCCGGGGAACGCGCTGGGTGCCGCCGGCGCCGGGGAAGATGCCGATCTTCACCTCAGGCAGCGCCATCCTCACCTTGTCGGAATCGGCGGCGACGCGGCCGTGGCAGGCGAGCGACATCTCGAAGGCGCCGCCCATGCAGGTGCCGTTGATCGCCGAGACCCAAGGCTTGCCGGACGTCTCGATCTTGCGGAACAGGCCGGTCATATAGCCTGCATTCTCGAACAGCGCCTTGGTTGCCTTGTCGAGATCCTTCTCCTTCTCGGCGGCGAAGGTGGCCAGCATCTTCTGCAGCATGGTGATGTCGGCGCCGCCGGAGAAGGAGTCCTTGCCCGAGGTGATGACGACGCCCTTGACGGCGGCGTCGGCGGTCACCTTCTCGACGATGGCGTTCAGCTCGCGCATCACCTCTTCGGTGAAGACGTTCATCGAGCGCTCCGGCATGTCCCAGGTGATCAAAGCGATGCCATCGGCGTCCACGTCGAGGGTGAAATTGGTGTAGCTCATGGTCTCTCTCCCTCAGACGCGTTCGATGACGGTGGCGGTGCCCATGCCGGCGCCGATGCAGAGCGTGACCAGCGCGGTGTTGAGGTCGCGGCGCTCCAACTCGTCCAGCACCGTGCCCAGGATCATCACGCCGGTGGCGCCGAGCGGATGGCCCATGGCGATCGCGCCGCCATTGACGTTGATCTGGTCATGCGGGATTTCGAAGGCCTGCATGTAGCGCAGCACAACCGAAGCGAAGGCCTCGTTGAGCTCGAACAGGTCGATGTCCGACAGCTTCATCTTGGCGCGCTTCAGAAGCTTCTCGGTGACGTCGACCGGGCCGGTCAGCATCAGCACCGGCTCGGAACCGATATTGGCGAAGGCGCGGATGCGGGCGCGGGGCTTCAGCCCCATGGCCTTGCCGGCCTTCTTCGAGCCGAGCAGCACGGCGGCGGCGCCGTCGACGATGCCCGACGAATTGCCGGCATGGTGGACGTGATTGACCTCCTCGACCTCAGGATGCTTCTGCACGGCGACCGCGTCGAAGCCGCCCATCTCGCCTGGCATGACGAAAGACGGGTTGAGCGAGGCCAGCGACTGCATGTCGGTCGTGGGCCGCATGTGCTCGTCATGGTCGAGGATCAAGAGACCGTTCTGGTCCTTGATCGGGATCACCGACTTCTTGAAACGGCCCTCGCCCCAGGCCTTGGCGGCGCGCTTCTGGCTTTCGACGGCATAGGCGTCGACGTCGTCGCGGGAAAATCCGTATTTGGTGGCAATCAGATCGGCCGAGATGCCCTGCGGCACGAACCAGCCAGGCAGGCCGACGGACGGGTCCATGAACCAGGCGCCGCCCGACATGCCCATGCCGACGCGCGACATGGATTCGACGCCGCCGGCGATGACGATCTCGTCCGCGCCTTGCGCGATCTTGGCGGCGCCGAAATTGATGGCGTCGAGACCCGAGGCGCAGAAGCGCGAGATTTGCATGCCCGGAGCCTTGGTGTCGTAGCCGGCCTCGAAGGCGGCGGCGCGCGGAATGACCGAGCCCGCCTCGCCGACCGGATCGACGCAGCCGAAGATGATGTCGTCGACATTGCCGGTGTCGAGGCCGTTGCGGTCGCGCAATGCCTCGAGCGTCTTCGCGGCAAGCCGCACCGCCGGCACTTCATGCAGGGAGCCATCCTTCTTGCCCCTGCCGCGCGGCGTGCGCACGGCGTCATAGACGTAAGCCTCAGTCATTTTCGTGCTCCTTGGCTTTGCCGGCCGCGGCGCTCAGAGAGAGCGCCCGATCAGCAATTTCATGATCTCGTTGGTGCCGCCGTAGATGCGCTGGACGCGGGCGTCGCGGTACATGCGGGCGATCGGATATTCATTCATGTAGCCATAGCCGCCATGCAGTTGAAGGCATTCGTCGACGACTTTGCCCTGCAGGTCGCTGAGCCAGTATTTGGCCATCGAGGCGGTCACGGGATCGAGGCCGCCGTCGATATGGCGGGCGACGCAGTCATTGTAGAAGACGCGGCCGATGGTGGCCTCGGTCTTCAGCTCGGCCAGCTTGAACTGGGTGTTCTGGAAATCGATGACGGCCTTGCCGAAGGCCTTACGCTCCTTGACGTAGTCGATGGTGAGCGCCAGCGCCCGCTCGATCATGGCAATCGCGCCGGTGCCGATCTGCAGCCGCTCCTGCGGCAATTGCTGCATCAATTGGACGAAGCCCTTACCTTCCTCGTGGCCGAGCAAATTGGAGGTCGGCACGCGCACGTCGTTGAAGAACAATTCCGACGTGTCGTTCGACTTCAGCCCTATCTTGTCGAGGTTGCGGCCGCGCTCGAAGCCCTCGACCTCGTCGGTCTCGACGACCATCAGCGAGGTGCCCTTGGCGCCCTTGTCCGGATCGGTCTTGGTGACGACGATGATCAGATTGGCGAGCTGACCGTTAGTGATAAAGGTTTTCGAGCCGCTGATCTTGTAGTGGTTGCCATCCTTCTCGGCGCGGGTCTTGACGCCCTGCAGGTCGGAGCCGGCGCCGGGCTCGGTCATGGCGATGGCGCCGATCAGCTCGCCGGTCGCGAGCTTGGGAAGCCATTTCTCTTTCTGCTCTTCCGAACCGTAGTGGAGAATGTAGGGTGCTACGATCGAATTGTGCAGGCCAATGCCGAAGCCGTCGACGCCGACATGGCCGATCGCCTCGATGATGGCGCTCTCATGCGCGAAGGTGCCGCCCGAGCCGCCGTATTTCTCCGGCATCGAAGCGCAGAGCAGGCCGGCGGCGCCCGCCTTCAGCCAGCTCTCGCGGTCGAACATCTCGTTCTTCTCGAACTCGTCGTAGCGCGGCGCGATCTCTTCCGCCATGAAGCGGGTCGCCATGTCGTAGAGCATGCCGACCTCGTCCGCCGCCCAGGCGGGTTTTGGAAGGCCAAGAACTTCGGCTGGATTTGTCGCCACGATTTCCTCCGCGTTCCGACAATTGTGGGCCGGCTCCGCCGGCCCGCCAAACCTAGAACGCTTCCGCCGGCAACGCCATCAGCGTATCCGCGCCACTGGAAATGCGGGCGAGGCGCGTCGCCGTTTCCGGCATGATGCGCTCCATGAAGAAGCGCGCGGTCACCAGCTTGGTGTCGTAGAACACACCAGCGCCGTTGGCGCCTTCCGCGAGCTTCGCCTGCGCGGATTTTGCCATCTGCGCCCACATGTAGCCCAGCGCCACCAGGCCGAAGAGGTGCATGTAGTCGGTCGAGGCTGCACCGGCATTGTCGGGCTTGGCCATGGCGTTCTGCACCAGCCACATGGTGGCCGCCTGCAGGTCGTTGAGGCCCTTCTTCAGCGCCTTGGTGAAGGGCGCCATCTTCTCATCAGTGCGGTTTTCCTCGCAGAACTCGCCAACTTCCTTGAAGAAGGCCTGGACGGCGCGGCCGCCATTCTGCGCCAGCTTGCGGCCGACGAGGTCGAGCGCCTGGATGCCGTTGGCGCCTTCATAGATCATGGCGATGCGGGCATCGCGCACGAACTGGCTCATGCCGTGCTCTTCGATATAGCCGTGGCCACCGAATACCTGCTGGGCCATCACCGCATGGTCGAAACCCTTGTCGGTGAGCACGCCCTTGACCACCGGCGTCATCAGGCCGGTGTAATCGTCGGCCGCCTGGCGGTCCTTGTCGTCGCCCGAGCGATGCGCGACGTCGGACTTGATGGCCGTCCACAGCGCCAGCGCGCGACCGGCCTCGTTGAAGGCCTTCATGGTCATCAGCGAGCGGCGGATATCGGGATGGACGATGATCGGGTCGGCCTTCTTGTCCGGCGCCTTGGCGCCCGACAGCGAGCGGCCCTGCAGGCGGTCCTTGGCGTAGGAAACGGCGTTCTGATAGGCGATCTCGGAGACCGAGAGCCCCTGCAGCCCGACGCCGAGGCGGGCCTCGTTCATCATCGTGAACATGGCTTTCAGCCCGCCGTTCAGTTCGCCGAGCAGCGTGCCCTCCGCCTCGTCATAATTCATGACGCAGGTCGAGTTGCCGTGGATGCCCATCTTCTCCTCGATCGAGCCGCAGGAGAGCGTGTTGCGTTCGCCGGGATTGCCAGCAGCATCGAGCTTGAATTTCGGCACGATGAACAGGGAGATGCCCTTCACGCCTTCCGGCGCACCCTCGGCGCGGGCCAGCACCAGATGGACGATGTTGTCCGACATGTCGTGCTCGCCGGCGGAGATGAAGATCTTCTGGCCGGAAATCCTGTAGGTGCCGTCGCCGGTGGGGACGGCCTTGGTGCGCAGCAGGCCGAGGTCAGTGCCGCAATGCGGCTCGGTCAGGTTCATGGTGCCGGTCCAGACGCCCTCGATCAGCTTCGGCAGCCAGGTGGCCTTCTGCTCGTCCGTGCCGTGGGTGACGATCGCCGCGATCGCGCCTTGCGTCAGGCCCGGATACATCATCAGCGCCATGTTGGCGGAAACCATATATTCGGAGACCGCGGTGTGGACCGTGTAGGGCAAGCCCTGGCCGCCGAACTCCGCCGGTGCCGCCAATCCCATCCAGCCACCCTCGCGATACTGGTCGAAGGCGTCCTTGAAACCCTTGGGCGTCGTCACCGAGCCGTCGTCATGGCGCACGCAGCCTTCCATGTCGCCGACCCGGTTCAGCGGGTGCATGACGTTCTCGGCGAGCTTTGCGCCTTCGGCCAGGATCGCCTCAAGAACGTCGGGCGTCGCGTCCGAGAAACCCGGAAGATTGGAATAGCGCTGATAGCCCAGCACATCGTTGAGCACGAACAGCGTGTCCTGGATTGGCGCCCTGTAGATCGTCATGCCTTCCTCCGCCCTTAGGTCCCCGCCGGCCAGCAAGTCGCCTGTCCACGTGCTGGACAGGAGGCCGGGCCAATGTCGACGCTCCGATAGCAAATATTGACGTTTGCGTAAACGTCAACTTCGTCGCAGCCAAAAATTTTTGTGAGCGGTCAGGCATTGTGGCGACAAAAAAGCCGCGCGGCTATAGCCACGCGGCTTTCTGCGTCCGGGTTGTTTCTAGAGCGGTTCACCGTTTCACGGAAACGGCGAACCGCTCTAAGTCTTTGTTTTTACGCAATTCCGGACGGAAAACCGCTCACACTTTTCCTGGAATTGCTCCAGAGCGGGCGATCAGCCGGCGGCGCTTGCCTGCGGCGCGGCGGTGCGTTCGACGAGCATCTGGCGCACGATGGACATCGAATTGCTCAATTCGCCGATGGCGTCGTCGATCAGCGCGCGCTGCTTCTGCAGGCGGGCGAGCTGCTTCTCCGACTTGTCGAGCGCCAGCCGCAACTGCTTGGTGTTGGTGCCGGTCGGATCGTAGAGATCCATCATCTGCTTGACGTCGCGCAGCGAGAACCCGACCTTGCGGCCGAGAAGGATCAGCTTCAGCCGGGCCTTGTCGCGGCGCGTGTAGAGACGGGTAGAGCCGTCGCGATGCGGATTGAGAAGGCCCTTGTCTTCGTAGAAACGCAGCGTGCGCAGCGTCACGCCATATTTCTTGGCCATCTCGCCGATGCGGACGAATTCCTCACCGGCCTCGGCCGGAATGTCATTGGTATTGGCCGCGGCTTCGCCGGGCGAAACAAGTTTCATGGTCACTGGCTTTCCCCTGATGGCGTCGCGGTCGCGGACCGAGCGTCGCCTGGTTGGAAGCGGGGGCGTGCTTCCAATCGTGGTTGCAACAAATCAATCGCAAGAGGCACGGCTTCGCACCTTTTACGTTTACGTCAATTCTATATCGACAGCCGCCGGGTGACGCAAGGGCGTTGTCGAACCGGAACTTTATGCCGCACCCGGACGCCGGCACATGATTTATGCGCGACTTCTTAAGCTTGGTTAACGCCTTGTTTACCACGTTGGGCGAAATGTGCGCATGTCGGTCACCCGTGTTTATCCTGTAGCGAATTTTTCACGGTTTTTCGAAGCGCGGGTGAAAGCCCGGGAAGGCTTGTCTTCCTCCGCAGCAAAACCGCTCGGCTCGCTTCGTTCCCGGCAGGCTACTGGAAACCGGCCTCTGGCCGGCCATTCTGAACACGGGCGCATCGATGAACAGCAAGCGGTCCTATCTCGATACACTCAATGCCGGCAGGCAGCGCCGGCCGCACGCATCGCTCGAAGACCTGAACCGCTCGCTCGAAACGCTGGAGCAGCGGCTGGACCGGACGCGCGCCGACATGCCCGACCGCCCCGACCTGCGGCGGCCGCCGGTCGAGCCGCGTTACCCAAGCACGCAGCCTTACGGCCAGCCGCGCTGGTACGAAGATACCTATGCCGCGCAAAGACCTTTGGACCGGCCGCCACAAAACCCGGCGGCGCAGAATCCCGGCGCGCAGAATCAGCGGCCGCAAACGCGCGCTCCGCAAAATCCGGCGCCCGGCGCCGCGCCCGCCTTCGGGCAGAACTATCAGGCGATCGCGCGTGACATCGACCGGGTGCGCGGCCAGGAAGACAGCGTCGCCATGGTCGGCAAGATCGCCGTCGAACTGCGCGGGCTGCGCGAGGAGCTGCGCCATCAGATGACCGCCGGCCTGCAGCGCGAATTCGAGGCGTTCCGCCAGGACATCGACCGCGCCATGCAGGCCAACAGCCAGCGCGGCGCGAACGGCATGCCCGATAAGAGCAGCGCCGAGCTCGGCCTGGAGTTCGAACGGCTTTCGGGCGCCATCCAGACGCTTGCCGAAAAAAGCGACGACCGGAGCGTCAACCTGCTGCGGCTGGAGCTGGAGCAGGTGAAAGGCGCGCTCGACACGCTGGCGCGTGAGGAAAGCGTGCAGAGGGTCGACCGCCGCTGGGACGATTTCGATCGCCGCTGGAGCGCTTTCGAGGACCGCGTCGACGCCGACCAGCGCAAGCGCGCGGAAGGTCCGAGCCTTTCGGCGCTGACAGACCGGCTCGAGCAGATCAGCAGCGCCGTCAACAACCTGCCGGAATCGCTTTCGCTGCGCTCGCTGGAGGAAAAGGTGCGCACGCTTGCCGGCGCGGTCGACCGTTTCGCCGGCCAGCAGACCGCGCGCGGCGGCGAAACGCTCGCCATGATCGACGAGCGGCTGGACGAGATTTCCCGCGCCATCGTCGCCTCGACAGTGGCCGCGCAGGCCAATGCCTTCGATCCCGAAACCTTCGGGCGGATCGAGAAGCGCATGGCCTCCCTGGCGGTGCAGATCGAAGAGGTCGCGCAGTCGCGGCCGGGAGCGGAAGTCCTCGACCACCTCAACCTTCTCACCAGCCGCGTGGACCAGCTGGCCGGTCGCGCCGACCTGCCCGAACAGGCCATGGAGCGGCTGGGCAAGCAGATCGCTTCCATCACGGAGAAGATGGACCGCGCGCCGGCCATGCCCGACGCCGACCAGATCTTCCAGGGCCTGGAGCAGCGCTTCGACGCGCTCTCGATGCTGCTTGAGCGCCGCCAGGGCGATGCGATCGAACAGGGCAATAGCCTGTTTCGCGATCTCGAGCGGCGGCTGGACGAGGTCGCGGACAGGCTCGACCAGCGCATGCGCCAGGACGAGAGCGCCGGCATCATGGAAGCGATCGACGCCCGCTTCACCGCACTTGCCAAGCGCATTGAGACGCGCATCCCCGATCCCGCCAACGAGATGGCGATCCGCGGGCTGGAAAGCCGGCTCGAGGACATTTCCAGCCGGCTGGAAATGTCCTCGCAGCAGGTCGCGGGCATCGATCCGGCGCTGATCCGGAGCCTTGAAGCACAGGTTGCCGGACTGTCGGCGCATCTTTCCAAGCCCGGCACGCCGCTGCCCGAATTCGAAGACATCAGCCCGCGCCTCAACGAGATCGAGAGGTCGCTGGCCGGCACACGCGATTCCATCCTGAGCGTGGCGCGCGAAGCGGCCGAGAGCGCTGTCAAATCGCTTGCCGACTCGACGTCCAGCACGGCTCAGACCAACGCGACGGCGGTGGCCGGCCTCGCCCAGGACCTGAAGACGCTCGAAGCGCTCACCCGCCGCTCCGACGAGCGCAACTCGCGGACATTCGAGGCGATCCACGACACGCTGCTGAAGATCGTCGATCGGCTGGGCTCGCTGGAATCGGGCGAGACCAGCGAAGCGGTGAGCGAGCTGGTCGACCCGCAACCGGTCGGTAAGCGCGGCCGCAAGATCGCGGTGCAGGACGCGCCTTCGATGGATATCGACCAGCCGCTGCCGCTCACGGGAGACATGGCCAGCCTTGAAGGCCGCGCCGCGGCGATCATGCGCGATGAGCCAGATGCGCCGCGCACACCCGCGGAAGCCGCGGCAGCAGCGGCCATGGCAGCGCTCGGGCCGGATGCGATCGGCGACAAGAGTGACGCGGCCGGCCGCAGGAAATCGATGTTCAGCGGCCTTGCCCGCGCCTTCAAGGGCAAGAAGGAAGCAGACACGCAGCCGCTTGCCGGCTCGGCACCGGTTGCCGACGTGCCAAGCGTCGACATCGACGAGCCGCTCGACCCCAGAGCCGCCAACCGGCCCTTGGAACCTGGGTCCGGCGCACCCGACCTCAACGCCATCATGAAGCGCGTGCGCGACGAGCGCGGCGGCCAGCCGGCCCGGCGCACCGAGAGCGACGCCGCGAAGTCCGATTTCATCGCCGCGGCCCGCCGCGCGGCCCAGGCCGCGGCGGCGGAAGCCGACACGCTGAAGCGGCAATCCACCATGACAGGCCCGGTGAAGGCGCTGAGGATAGGCGACCTGCTCAAGGCGCGGCGCAAGCCGATCCTGATGGCTGCCGCCGCGATCATGATGGCGCTGGCCGGCCTGCAGTTGGGCAAGGCCTTCCTGTCCGATCCCGTCGAAACGGCCAACAACCAGCCTGCGCCGGTCGTCTCCACGCAGACGGCCGATACGGCTTCGCTCGATGCCGCAGCCGCACCGAAGGCTGACACGCAAAAGGTCGAGACGGACGCCGCGCATGTCGAAAGCGCCCCGGCCCGCCCCGTCAGGCAGGCCGAGCCCACAAAGGACACGGCACCGGCCGCTTCCATCCCTGCAAGTCCCGAAAAAGCCGCCATGCCGGCCGAACCGGCGCCCGCGCCGGTGACGCTTGCTGCGCCTGCAGAGCCCGCGCCGGCTCCGATGGCCTCGGCGATGCCGTCCGGGCCTGCCTCAGCCGCCACCGCGACGGACACGGATGGCGCCACGCAGCCGAAGGCCAAGGCCCCGGAGACAGCTAACCCCGCAGCCGAGAGCACCCCAGCCGGCGCGCCGGCCGCTACCTCCGCCGACACGACAGGCGCCGTACCGCCCGCGGCAAGCCAGGCGGCTGCGGCCAAATTCGACATTCCTACCGAAATCGGTCCGGTGGCGCTGCATGACGCAGCCGCGGGCGGCGACGCCAAGGCGCTGTTCGAGGTCGGCTCGCGCTACGCGGAATCGCGCGGCGTCAAGGAAGACATGAAGGCAGCCGCCAAATGGTATGAGCAGTCGGCCGAGCTCGGCTTCGCGCCGGCCGAATATCGCATCGGCAATTTCTACGAAAAAGGCATCGGCGTCGCGCGCGACATCAAGAAGGCCAAGACCTACTACCAGCTCGCCGCCGAGCAGGGCAACGCCAGCGCCATGCACAATCTTGCGGTGCTGTTCGCCATGGCGGCGGACGGCGTGACTGACAATGAATCGGCGACGCACTGGTTCCAGGAAGCCGCCGACCTAGGCGTCAAGGACAGCCAGTTCAACCTCGGCATCCTGGCCGCCAAGGGCGTCGGCATGAAGCAGAACCTGGAGGAATCCTACAAATGGTTCGCGCTCGTCGCCAAGACCGGCGACAAGGACGCCGCCGCCAAGCGCGACGAGATCGCCAATGCGCTCAGGCCCGAGCAGCTCGAGCGGGCGCGGGCCGCCACGGAATTGTGGAAGGCCAAGCCGCTCAACGCGGCCGCCAACTCGGCCGACATTCCGGAGTCCTGGCAGGACAGCACGCCACAGACCACCGCCAGCATCGACATGAAGAAGGCGGTGAAGAACATCCAGCTGATCCTCAACAAGAACGGCTACGATGCCGGCGGCGCCGACGGCGTGATGGGCGGCAAGACCAAGAACGCCATCATGGCCTTCCAGACCGACAACAAGATGAAGCCGACGGGCGAGGTCGACGCGCCGCTCGTCAAGGCGCTTCTGGCGAAGAAATAACGGCAGGGGCGTCGCATACGCGATGCCCTGCCACACATTTGCCTGTTAACTGATTGAGATGGTTTTTGTTTCGGCGCTGCGGCGTGTTTTGAACCCGCCGCCGCGCCGGCGCAATAAAAAATTGGCTTTTCGGTGCTTTAGTGTCCAGGGACGGCACTATGCGCCGACAGACAAACTGATCGAGACAGACGGGTGGGCATCTATCTCCCGATCGCGGAAATTTCCGTCAACGTCTTCGTGCTGCTGGCAATGGGCGCGGCGGTGGGCTTCTTGTCGGGCATGTTCGGGGTCGGCGGCGGCTTCCTGATCACGCCGCTCCTGATCTTCTATAACATCCCGCCGGCGATCGCGGTCGCCACCGGCGCCAACCAGGTCATCGCCTCCTCCTTCTCCGGCGCGCTGTCGCACTTCAAGCGCGGCACACTCGACTTCAAGCTGGGCGGCGTGCTCCTGGCGGGCGGCATCGTCGGCTCGACGGCTGGTATCTACGTCTTCGCGCTGTTGCGCCGGCTCGGCCAGCTCGACCTCTTCATCTCGCTGCTCTATGTCGCGCTGCTCGGCACGGTCGGCGGGTTGATGCTGGTGGAAAGCGTCAACGCGCTGCGCGCGAGCCGCAGTGGTGCTGCGCCAGTCTTGAAGAAATCCGGCCAGCACAATTGGATCCACCGGCTGCCGTTCAAGATGCGCTTCCGCGCCTCGAAGCTGTTCGTCAGCGTCATCCCGGTGCTCGGGCTGGGCGCGGCGATCGGCTTCCTGTCGTCGATCATGGGCGTCGGCGGCGGCTTCATCATGGTGCCGGCGCTGATCTACCTGCTCAAGGTGCCGACCAATGTCGTCATCGGCACCTCGCTGTTCCAGATCATCTTCACCTCGGCCTACACCACCTTGGTGCATGCCACGACCAACCAGACGGTCGACGTGATCCTGGCGTTCCTGCTGATGGCCGGCGGCGTCGCCGGCGCGCAATATGGCGCCAAGGCCGGCCAGAGGCTGCGCGGCGAACAGCTGCGCGCGCTTTTGGCAATGCTGGTGCTGGCCGTCGCCATCCGCCTTGCCGTCGATCTCTTCGCGACGCCGCCGAATCCGTATTCGCTTTCCGTCGCGGGCCTCAACTGATGGCGGGACCTAGAGCATTTGCAGCCGCCATCCCGTTGTCGATGCTCCTTGTCCTTTCCCCGGCAACGGCGCAGACGCCGCCCGCCGAAAACATCCAGATCGGGCTATCGACCGACGCCATCTCCATCACGGCGGGTTTCTCCGGGGCCGACCTCACCATCTTCGGATCGCTGGAAAACCCCGACCCGCTGATTGCGCGCCAGGGGCGCTACGACGTGGTCGTCGTGCTCGAAGGGCCGCCGCGCCCGGTCGTGGTCCGGCGCAAGGACCGTGTCCTCGGTGTCTGGGTCAACCTCGACTCGGAGACGTTCGAGAACGTGCCGGTCTCCTATTCCGTCGCGACGACGCGGCCGCTGCAGGACATTGCCGAGCCTGCCAAGTACAAGCAGCTCTCGCTCGGGGCACAGAACCTCTACATGAAGCCCGCCGATGAGACCGACAACCCGGCAACCATCGAGGAATTCACCGCCGCACTTCGCGAGCGCAAGGCGGCGACGGGCCTCTACAGCGAGAATGTCGGCGGCGTGCAGTTCCTGTCACAGAACCTGTTTCGCGCCACCGTGCGCCTTGCGCCCAACGTGCCGGTCGGCACCCATAAGGCCCGCGCGTTCCTGTTCAAGAGCGGCATGTTCGTCAAGGAAAGCTCGGCCCAGCTCGAAATCCGCAAGTCCGGTTTCGAGCAGTCGGTCTTCCGCGTCGCGCACGACTATTCGTTCCTCTATGGCGTGTTCGCCGTGTCGCTCGCCATGCTGACCGGCTGGCTGGGCCGGCTCATTTTCCGCAAGGATTGATCCCCTGCGGGAAAAATGGGAAGACCCATTTTCCCGTGAAAAGAGGGTTTCCCTTTTCCGGGTTTTGCGGTACATCGCCGCCTCCCAGCCCTAGGGACAAGCAACACATTCAATTTCGATAGAGCGGTCCGGCCTTTCGGATGACGGCGCGCAATGCGTCGGCTTGCCGCTATGAAGACAACGACAGGAGGCTGCGATGCGATCGGCATTCGGCGGCATCGATTTCGGCACGTCCAATTCCACCGTGGGCGTGATCCGCGACGGCCGGGCGCGGCTGGTGGTGCTGGAAGGTGAGCAACCCACCCTGCCCAGCGCCGTGTTCTTCAATTTCGAGGACGGCTACACCTATTTCGGCCGCCGCGCGATCAGCGACTATACCGATAGCATCGAAGGCCGGTTGATGCGCTCGCTGAAGAGCGTTCTCGGCAGCTCGCTAGCCAACGAGAAGACACGCATCAAGGCGCGCCAGATCGGCTTCATCGATATCGTCGGGATGTTCATCGAGCATCTCAAGAAGCGACTGGAAGAAGACACGGGCGGCCCGGTCGAGAACGTGGTGCTCGGCCGGCCGGTGCAATTCGTCGACGACGATGCGGCCGCCGATGCGAAGGCGCAGGGCGAGTTGGAAAAGGCGGCGCGCGCCCAGGGCTTCAAGCATATCGCCTTCCAGTTCGAGCCGATCGCGGCGGCGCTCGATTACGAGCAGAAGGTCGCCCGCGAGGAACTGGCGCTGATCGTCGACATGGGCGGCGGCACCTCCGACTTCTCGATCGTGCGGGTCTCGCCGGAACGCGCCCGTTCAACCGACCGCAAGGCCGACATCCTCGCCAATCGCGGCATCCATATCGGCGGCACCGACTTCGACCGGCTGCTCAGCATCGCCCATGTCATGCCCGAGCTCGGCTATCTGACGCGGACCAAGGATCACAAGCGCAACCTGCCCGCGGCCTATTTCATCGACCTGGCGACCTGGCAGCGCATCAACCTCGTCTACACGGCCAAGGCCATGAACGACCTGCGGCAGATCCGCTACGAGGCCGAGCGGGCCGATCTCGTCGATCGCTTCATCCACGTCGTCGAGCATCGCTACGGCCATGCGATGGCGGGCCTGGTCGAGAGGGCCAAGATCGCGCTGACCGACCAATCCTCAGCCGAGGTGAAAGTGTTGTTGCCCGGCGCGCGCTTCGCGGCCGAGATCACGCGCGCCGGCCTCGAGGAGACGATCGGCGGCGACATCGAACGCGTGACCGCGACGGTTGAGCAGACGATCGCTGACGCCGGTATTGACGCCTCCGCCATCACCGCCGTGTTCCTCACCGGCGGTTCGACCGCGATCCCGCTGGCGAAGCGGCGGATCCTGTCGCTGGTGCCGCAGGCCTCCGTCATCGAAGGCGACATGTTCGGCTCGGTCGGCCTTGGGCTGGCGCTCGACGCGCAGCGTAAATACGCCTGATTATTCCGCCCTTGCCGGCGCGTCCACCTTGCCGGTGAGATGCGCCTTCAGCGCCATCTGGGCGAGGCTCGCCTGGCGGTCGCGGTGCGTGATCATGGCGAAGTCGCGCTTCGGCAATTCGACCGGCACGGCCCTGAGGCTGCCCTCCGCCAGGGAGCGCGCGACGACGAGCTCCGAGATGATCGTGGCGCCCGCGCCGGCCTCGACCGCCTGACGCACGGCCTCGTTGCTGGGGAGGACGAGGAATATCTGCAGCTCCGCCGGCGGAACCCCCTGGCTGTGCGCGAAATCCTCCAGCGCCTCGCGCGTGCCCGAGCCGCCTTCCCTGATGATCCAGCGCAACGCTCTGATGTCGAGGTTTCCCGCCCGCGTCATCGGGATTTCGGGATGCGAGCGCGCCACCACCAACATCGGGCGGTCCTCGTCGACCGTGGCGCGGCGCAGGATGTCGGACTCGGTGCGGCCCTCGACCAGGCCGAAATCGGCGCGGCCGTCCAGCACATTGGTCTCGACCTGCCTGGTGTTGCCGATCGTCACGCTCAACTTCACGGCGGGATAAGCCTCATGGAAGGCAGCCAGGCGACGCGGCAGCCAGTAGCTGGCGATGGTCTGGCTGGCCGCGATCGACAGGCTGCCGGCGACGGTCTGGGAGACATCCTCCAGCACGCCGCGGGCAGCGGCGGCACGATCCAGAACCGCCTTCGCCTCCGGCAGGAAGCGATGGCCGGTCTGGGCCAATTCGATGTTGCGGCCGACCCGGTTGAACAGGCGCACGCCGTGTTGGCTTTCGAGCGCGCGGATGGCCGCCGACGCCGCCGACTGCGAGATGCCGAGCCGCTCGGCGGCCTTGGTCATATGGCCGTGCTCGGCGACGGCGACGAAGATGCGCAACTGGTCGAGGGTCATGGCGTAACTAAGAAGCAAAATCGATCGGAATTACAAGAGCCGCTTGTTAGACGGATCAATTGCTTTGTTCTAGGTTTTCGCCTGAAGTTGGAAAAAATTGGTCGTCATAGGCCAAGAGTGGGAAATGGTAGGGCGCTTCAAATCCCTATTCGCGCATTGGGGCCGTCGGCTGAAGCGGCAGCTTGCCGGTGAGCGTTATCATCCCGAGCTTCATTACATGCGCGGCCCGGGACCCAAGACGAAGGCCAAGATGGCGAGCGGCAAGAGCGTTCGGGGATCATGAGCAAAGCCGCGCCGCGCGGCGCCAACTCCGCGCCTTCGCAGCGGCCGCTGGCCGACAGCCGGGCGCCGGACGAAGGCGACGGCGTCGAGACCTCGCCAAGTGTGTCCGACCGCATCGCCAAGACCACCTGCTACATGTGTGCCTGCCGCTGCGGCATCGACGTCCATATCAAGGACGGCAAGGTCCGCTACATCAACGGCAACAAGGACCATCCGGTGAACCGCGGCGTGATCTGCGGCAAGGGCAGCTCCGGCATCATGCAGCATTACAGCCCGGCGCGGCTGAGGAAACCGCTGCTGAGGACCGGGCCGCGCGGCTTGGGCGAATTCCACGAGATCGAGTGGGAGGAAGCTCTCACGATAGCAACCGAGCGGCTGTCGGCAATCCGGCGCACCGATCCGAAAAAGCTCGCCTTCTTCACCGGGCGCGACCAGTCGCAATCGCTGACCGGCTGGTGGGCGTCGAAATTCGGCACGCCCAATTTCGCCGCGCATGGCGGCTTCTGCTCCGTCAACATGGCGGCGGGCGGGCTCTACACGATCGGCGGCTCGTTCTGGGAGTTCGGCGAGCCCGACTGGGACAACACCAGATACTTCATGCTGTTCGGTGTCGCCGAGGACCACGATTCCAACCCGATCAAGATCGGCCTTGGCAAGCTCAAGGCGCGCGGCGCCAAGGTGGTTTCGATCAATCCGTGCCGCACCGGCTACAACGCCATCGCCGACGACTGGATCGGCATCCGGCCGGGCACGGACGGCCTGTTCGTGCTGGCGCTGGTCCACGAATTGCTGAAGGCCGGCCGCGTCGATCTCGACTACCTGCTGCGCTACACCAACGCGCCTGTGCTCGTCGTGCAGGCACCTGGATCCGCCGACGACGGGTTGTTCGTTCGCGACGTGGACGGCAATCCGCTTGCCTGGGACAGGGTGGCGAAGACCCCGGTCAACGCAGCCGACCCCGAAGCGAGGCCGGCGCTGACCGGCAGCTATGACGTCGGCGGACGGCGCTGCGTGCCCGTCTTCCAACTCATCGCCGAGCGCTATCTCGACGGGACCTACTCGCCGGACGCGGTAGCGGAGCGATGCGGCGTAGCCGCCGACACGATCCGGCGCATAGCGGCGGAGCTGGCGCATGTCGCCTTCGAACAGACGATCGAGCTGCCTATCGCCTGGACCGACTGGGCCGGCCGCCGACACGAGACGATCAAGGGGCGGCCAGTGTCGATGCACGCCATGCGCGGCATCTCGGCCCATTCCAACGGATTTCATACCTGCCGCGCCATCCATCTCTTACAGGTGCTGCTCGGCACGGTGGACGTTCCAGGCGGCTTCCGCTTCAAGCCGCCCTACCCGCGCCCGGCACCACCGGGGCCGAAGCCATGCGGAAAAAGCGTCCAGCCGATGACGCCGCTGGACGGCATGCCGCTCGGCTTCGTCTGCGGCCCGGACGATCTTCTGGTCGACGAGGCCGGCCGGCCCATCCGCATCGACAAGGCCTATTCCTGGGAAGCGCCGTTGGCGGCGCATGGGCTGATGCACTCGGTGATCCGCAACGCCTGGGCCGGCGATCCTTATCCGATCGACACGCTGATGATGTACATGTCGAACATGGCGTGGAACTCGTCGATGAACACGGTCGAGACGATTGCCATGCTGACCGACAAGGACGAGGCCGGCGCCTACAGGATCCCGTTCATCATCTATTCCGACGCCTATTATTCCGAGACCGTGCCGTTCGCCGATCTGGTGCTGCCCGACACCACCTATCTCGAACGGCACGACTGCATCAGCCTGCTCGACCGGCCGATCAGCCACGCCGACGGAGCCGCCGACGCCATCCGCCATCCGGTGGTGCAGCCGGACCGCGACGTGCGTCCCTTCCAGTCGGTGCTGATCGAGCTCGGCGCGCGGCTCGGACTGCCCGGCTTCGTCGACGGGGACGGCGAGGCCAAATACCGCGACTATGCCGATTATATCGTCAACCATGAGCGCATGCCCGGCATCGGTCCTTTAGCCGGCTGGCGCGGCAAGGATGGCGGCGCGATCGGCAGGGGCGAGGTCAATCCGGACCAGCTGCAGCGCTACATCGACAATGGCGGCTTCTGGCACCACGATTTCTCCGACGACCAGCGCTATTACAAGATGGGCAACCGCGCCTATCTCGATTTCGCCGCCGAAATGGGTTTTGTCCCAAAGGCCGAGCCGATCGTCTTCCAGCTTTACTCGGAGCCGATCCAGCGGTTCCGGCTTGCAGCGCGTGGCCATGGCAAGGTGCAGCCGCCGCAGGCGGAGCGCGGCCGCATCGAGGCCTATATGGACCCGCTTCCCTTTTGGTATGCGCCCTTCGAGGACGACGTCGTCGACCTCGAAAGATATCCGCTGCATGCGCTGACGCAGCGGCCGATGCACATGTACCATTCCTGGGGTTCGCAGAATGCCTGGCTGCGGCAGATCACCAGCCAGAACCGGCTGTTCGTGCATCGCCAGACGGCCGCCGGGCTCGGCCTTGCCGATGACGACTGGGTGTGGATCGAAAGCATCAACGGAAGGGTGAAGGGCCAGATCAAGCTGATCGACGGCGTGAACCCGGACACGGTGTGGACCTGGAACGCCATCGGCAAGCGGCGCGGCAGCTGGGGCCTGAAGGACGACGCGGCGGAGAGCAATCGCGGCTTCCTGCTCAACCATATCATTGGCGACCAGACGTCGGCCGTCGCCGGTGGCAAGCGCTACTCCAATTCAGACCCGGTCACCGGACAGGCGGCATGGTTCGACGTGCGCGTGCGGATCGCCAAATGCGCTCCGGAAGAAGCCGGCTTCACCGAGCCGCAATTCGAACGTTTCCGCCAGCCGCCACATTTCGAAGCTTCGCCCGAAGTGCTTCGCTTCGGCGCGGCGTTTCGCATGAAGAGGGAAGCCGCCGAATGACCTGTCTTCCCGCCCGGACCGACAAGAAACTCGGCCTCGTCATCGACCTCGATACCTGTGTCGGCTGCCAGGCCTGCGTCACCGCCTGCAAGGAGTGGAACACCGGCGGCCATATGGCGCCGCTGACCGACATCGACCCCTATGGCGGGCATGTCGATGGTGTCTGGTTCAACCGCGTGCATGCTTACGAGCACACGACGGAGCTGGGCGGCCGCACGGTGAACTTCCCGCGCTCCTGCCTGCATTGCGAGACCCCGGCCTGCGTCACCGTCTGCCCGACCGGCGCCTCCTACAAACGCGCCTCGGACGGCATCGTGCTGGTCGACGAGGACAAATGCATCGGCTGCAAATTGTGCAGCTGGGCCTGCCCTTATGGAGCGCGCGAGTTCGACACGGATGTCGGCGTGATGAAGAAATGCACGCTCTGCGTCGACCGCATCTACAACGACAATCTGGCCGAGGAGGACCGCGTGCCGGCCTGCGTCGCCGCCTGCCCGACCAGCGCGCGGCATTTCGGCGATCTCGGCGATCCAGCCTCGGCGATCTCGCAACTTGTCGAGGCACGTGGCGGCGTCGCGCTGATGCCGGAACTCGGTTACAAGCCGACCAACAAATACCTGCCGCCGCGCGCCCGCACCGGCCGTGCCGCCAAGGTGGACGCGCCGGCGCTGGAGCCGATACGGGCCGAGGGCGGTTTCCTCGGCTGGATCGACCGCATGCTTTCGAACTAGCCGATCATGCATCCTGCTTTCTCGGTCGTCTTCTTCACCACCGCAACCGGGGCCGGCTACGGCCTGCTGGCGCTGCTCGGCCTGCTTGGCGGGCTCGGCGTGATCCCGGCCGATTTCTGGCTCGGCGTTGTCGGCATGTCTCTGGCGCTTGGTCTCGTCGTGGCCGGCCTGCTCTCCTCGACCGGCCATCTCGGCCGTCCCGAGCGGGCCTGGCGCGCTTTCTCGCAATGGCGCAGTTCCTGGCTGTCGCGCGAAGGCGTGGCGTCGGTCGCGACCTTCATTCCGGCTAGTATGTTCGGCATCGGCTGGGTGTTTCTCGGCAGGAGCGGCGGCTGGGTGGCGGTCGCCGGGCTGCTGGCGGCGGCAGGCGCGGTGACCACGGTCTGTACGACCGGGATGATCTACGCCTCGCTGAAACCGATCGCGCAGTGGCACAGCCGCTATACTTTGCCGGCTTATCTTATCTTTGCGACGATGACCGGAAGCGTTCTCGCCAACGCCTTGCTCCAAGGGTTCAAGCTGAGCTCAACGGCAATGCTGATCTGGGCTCTGCTCGCCACGCTCGCCGGCTGGAGCTGGAAACTGGCGACATGGCGCCACAACGACCGGCTGGAGATCCCGACCACCGCCAACACGGCGACGGGCCTCGCCGGCGGCACGGTGCGGTCGATCGAATGGCCGCACACGGAAGAGAACTACCTGCTGAAGGAAATGGGCTTCCGGATCGCCCGCAAGCACAGCGCCAAGCTGCGGCGGATCACGCAGGCGCTGGCCTTCGCCGCGCCTGCTATCCTGCTGGCCATCGCGTTACTCTTGCCATGGCCCTTGGGCGCGATCGCATCCGTGCTTGCCGCCCTCGCGCAGCTCGCCGGCATGCTGGTCGAGCGCTGGCTGTTCTTCGCCGAGGCGAAGCATACGGTCACGCTCTATTACGGCAGAGAATGAGTATCAGCCGGGCCGTAGCATCGAGCCGGAGATCGCAAAAATCCGTTCGGCGCCGAGCATATAGGCCACCAGCGTTTCCAGCCTGAACAGGCCGGCGTAGGCGCGGTCGAGAACGTTGAGCGAGCCGGTATAGGCGCCGAATGCCGGCATGATCATGCGGCCGCCATCGCCGGCGAAGCAGCGGCGCCGGACCGAGCGGCCGCGCTGGACGATGCGGGCGCAAGGATGAAGATGGCCGGCGATCTCGCCTTCGACGCGAAACTTCGACGGCTCGTGGCGAAAGAGCAGCGAGCCGATGGCGAGTTCCCGCACCGTCTCGCCCGGCAGGTCGGCTGGCGCTTCCGGATCGTGATTGCCGGCGACCCAGAACCAGTCGCGGCCGGCCATCATCGCCTCCAGCCGTTCGCGGAAGCTCGAATGCATGCGTTCGGCTCCGCCGCCGTCGTGGAAAGAGTCGCCCAGGCTGACGACGATCCGCGGCTGGTAATCGGCGATGACCGCCTGCAATTGCAACAAGGTGGCGCCGGTATCGTAAGGCGGGATCAGCGCGCCGCGTTTGGCAAAGGACGAGCCTTTTTCGAGATGCAGATCGGAGACGGCGAGGAGGCGAAGATCAGGGAAATAGAGAACGCCGCGCCTGTCGCAGACCGCGCGTTCGCCGGCGATGCCGACAAGGTCGGCCTCGGCGATCAGCGTTGCGCGCGACAGCGAAAAATTCATCCCCTCTCCTGGCCTTTCTCAGCTCGTCATGCCCGGCCGCCCATGGCTTCCTCAACCAAGTCGGCGGCCTCCATCAACAGCGTGTCGTTGGCGCCGCCATTGACCGATTCCTTGCCGATCTCCAGCATCACCGGCACCGCCAGCGGCGAGATCTGGTCGAGATGCTTATGCACGATTCGACCACGCACGCGCGAGAGCATCTCGCCAAGTCTGCTGACATCGAGCAATCCGGCCGAGGCGTCGGTGCGTGTCGCCTGCAGCAGGATGTGGTCCGGCTCATGGCTGCGCAGCACGTCATAGATCAGGTCGGCCGAGACCGTCACCTGTCGGCCGCTCTTCTCCTGGCCGGGATAGCGTTTCTCGATCAGCCCGGCGATGACGGCGCAGGTGCGGAAGGTGCGCTTGAGCATCCAGCTGTCGTTCAGCCATGCCTCCAGATCGTCGCCCAGCATGTCTTCATCGAAGAGCTGACCCAGCGACGGCTTCCTGGCCTTGAACAGCGCCGCCATGTCGTCCAGCGCCCAGACAGCCAGCGAATAATCGGTGGCGACGAAGCCGAGCGGCCGCGCATGCGCGCGCTCCAGCCGGCGTGTCAGGAGCATGCCCAGCGTCTGATGCGCCAGCCTTCCCTCGAAAGGATAGGCGACCATGTAGTGGCGGTTGCCGCGCGGAAAGGTCTCGACCAGGAGGTCGCCGCGCTTCGGCAGCACCGATTTTTCCTGCTGGATGCGAAGCCAGTCGGCCACCTGTTCGGGCAGGAGCTTCCAGCGGTCGCTGTCGGCCAGCATGCCGCGCACCTGCTCCGCCAGATAGGTCGAGAGCGGAAATTTGCCGCCGGCATAGGACGGCACGATGATGTTGGCGCCGGCGCCGTTGGAGACGACGCATTCGTTCTCGCGGATGCCCTCGAAGCGCAGCACCTTGCCGGCGAAGAGGAAATTGTCGCCCGGACGCAGCGTCTCGGCGAAATACTCCTCGATCTTGCCGAGCACCGGCCCGCCGCGCCCCGCCATGCCGCGCCCCTGCCGGACGTAGCGGATATTGAGCTCCGGCATTTCGACGATGGTGCCGACATTCAATCGGTATTGCTGCGCCACGCTCGGATGCGAGATGCGCCAGAGCCCATCCTTGTTGCGGCGGATGCGGGCATAGCGCTCGTAATTCCTCAGGGCGTAGCCGCCGGTGGCGACGAAATCGATGACGCGGTCGAAGGTTTCGCGCTCCAGCGCCGCATACGGGGCAGCGCCGCGCACCTCCTCGAACAGAAGGTCGGCGTCAAACGGCCCACCGCAGGCGACGCCCAGCACGTGTTGCGACAACACATCGAGCGCGCCCTTGATCAAAGGCGGCGTGTCCTGTGCGCCGAGATAGTTTGCGTCCAGCGCGGCGCGGCATTCCAGCACCTCGAAGCGGTTGGCCGGGATCAGGATCGCCTTCGACGGCTCGTCCATGCGGTGGTTGGCGCGGCCGATGCGCTGCGCCAGGCGGCTCGCCCCCTTCGGCGCGCCGACATGCACGACAAGGTCGACATCGCCCCAGTCGATGCCGAGGTCGAGCGTCGAGGTGGCGACGATGGCGCGCAGCGCATTGTCGGCCATCGCCTTCTCGACGCGGCGGCGCTGGCCGACATCGAGCGAGCCGTGATGCAGAGCTATCGGCAGCGAGTCCTCGTTGGCCCGCCAAAGCTCCTGGAACAGAAGCTCGGCTTGGCTGCGCGTGTTGACGAACAGAAGCGTGGTTTGGTGCTCCTTGATCGCCTCATAGATTTCCGGAATGGCATAGCGCGCCGAATGGCCAGACCACGGCACGCGCTCGCGCGAATCGAGGATCGAAATATCGGGCTTGGCGCCGCCGGCGACGGTGATCAGCCCGGCCATGTCGCCGGGGGGATTTTGCGCGACCAGCCAGCGACGCAACTCGTCCGGCTCAGCCACGGTGGCCGACAGGCCTATGGTCTGCAATCCGGGGACGAAGGCGCGCAATCGCGCCAGGCCGAGCGCGAGCAGATGCCCGCGCTTCGACGTGACCAGCGAATGCAATTCGTCGAGCACGACGTAGCGCAAATCCTCGAAGAAACGCCTGGCGTCGTTCGAGGCGATCAGCAGCGCGAGCTGCTCCGGCGTGGTCAGCAATATGTCGGGCGGCGCCAGTTTCTGCCGCTGGCGCTTGTGCGAGGGCGTGTCGCCGGTGCGGGTCTCGATGGTGACCGGCAGTCCGATCTCCTCGACCGGCTTGCCGAGATTGCGCTCGATGTCGACGGCTAAAGCCTTGAGCGGCGAGATGTAGAGCGTGTGGATGCCGCGATGCGCCTGGCCCGGCTTGCGCTTGGGACGGTTGGCGAGTTCGGTCAGCGACGGCAGGAAGCCGGCCAGCGTCTTGCCGGCGCCGGTCGGCGCGATCAGCAGCACCGATTGGCCGCTTTGCGCCTTCGCCAACAGGTCCAATTGATGGGCGCGCGGGGACCAGCCCTTTTCGCCGAACCATTTGACGAATGGCTCAGGCAGCAAGACGGCGGCACTCCGTTCGGCAAGGCGCGGCTGCTCGGTCACGCGCAACAGGTAGCGCGAGCGCGAGCGATCGCCAAGGAAAATCGGAACAAAAGGGGATCAGCGTTCCTTCTCTACTTTGTGGGAGAAGGGGAAGCTGGCGCTACGGCCTCCTGAACCCCGTCGGGCCGCCATAGAGATAGCCGATGCGCTCGACCGCTTCCTTCAGCCCCTCGCGCGAGACCAGCATGGTGTGGCCGTTGGCGTGGATCATGTCCTTTTCGTCGGTCATAACAGCGACATGGTCCTTCCAGAAGACGAGATCGCCGCGCTGAAGTCCGCCAAAATCCGCGCCCGGCTCGAACGGCGTGCCGATCGACGCCGCCTGCATGTCGGAGTCGCGCAGCACGTCCCTGCCGGTCATGCGCATCGCAAGCTGCACGAGGCCGGAACAGTCGATGCCGAAGCCGGAGACGCCGCCCCAGAGATAGGGCGTGCCAAGGAAGCTCTCGGCGACCGTGACGTAATCCTTTGCCAGTTCGGCGATCGGCCGCAAATGGCGGGCGATGATCGCCTGGCCGGATGGCAGCAGCGCGTACTGCGTGCCGCGCGTTTCGGCCGAGCCGGTCACCGTCACGGTCGAGCCCATCGACAGCTGCCCGCTTGTCGGAAAGCGCAGATCCGGGCCCGGATAGAGGAAGGTGCGCGGCACGGAGACGATGTGGGTCGGCGCATGGTCGCGCGCGCCGAGGAGATTGTCGGCCACATAACCGACATAGCCGTCGCGTTCGGCCTGCACCCAGGCCCAGCCTTCTGTGTCCTCGAAGACCAGCACGTCGTCGCCGAGCAGAGCCTGCGTGTTCACGCCCGCATCCGGGCGCGGCGCCTTGCGCAGGTCGGCGACCGAGGCCGTGATCCGCGCCGGCCGGCCGGTGACGAAGCGGTCGGCGGCGACCTCGCCCTTCAGCCTGGCATCGGCAAGGTCGGAGCGGAAGGCATGAAGGCGGGCATCCCTGGCGGTCAAATCGATAATCCAGTCAAATCAGCAATGAACTCAGATGGGGCGTTGAGGTCAGATGGGCAGCTCAAGCGCCCTGGCGACGATACCATCGCCGAAGCGCTCGACAAAGAGCGCGCCTTCCACCGTGCGCCGGATCAGCACGTTGCGCTTGTCGAGCTCGTCGCGGTGGCGCGACACCAGCTTCAGCGCCCCCATGGTGTCGAGGGCGCGGGTGATGACCGGCTTGGTGACATTGAGTTTTGCTGCAAGCCCGCGCACCGTGTGGGGCGGCGGATCGAGATAGATGGTGAACAGGATCGCCGTCTGGCGCATGGTGAGATCCGGCTCGCCATCGCGCACCTGGGCCAGCATCACCTGCTGCCACAGTCGCAAGGCCTGGCTCGGGCGCATCGAGATCGACATGCGCGAAGCATGCCGGCAAATTGTTTCGGTTCCGTTTCAGTGGAGATTTGTTGGTCGGACCATGACCTTGTCCGAAAACCGGTCCCCACTTTTTGCTACGCTGACCTCCGGTTCGGGATCATGGTCTAGCCGAAACGGCCAGCGATGACGCGCTCCAGCGCGCGAATTCCCTGTGCCTCCCCGCCGGTCAGTCCGTAGGGGCGATCGGCCGGATTCCAGGCGAAGATGTCGAGATGCGCCCAGCTGTGCGCCTTCTCGACGAAGCGCTTAAGGAAAAGCGCCGCGGTGATCGATCCGGCAAAGCCGTCGGTGGTGACGTTGTTGATGTCGGCGATCTTTGAGGAAAGCTTAGCGTCGTAGGGACGCCACAAAGGCATGCGCCACAGCGGATCCTCGACGGCAAGCGATGCCGCGGCCAGATCGGCGGCAAGCGTCTCGTCAGCGGTGTAGAAAGGCGGCAGATCCGGCCCCAGCGCGACGCGGGCGGCACCGGTCAGCGTCGCCATGTCGATCAGCAAAGCCGGCTGTTCCTCATCGGCCAGCGCCAACGCGTCGGCCAGGACCAGCCTGCCTTCGGCGTCCGTGTTGCCAATCTCGACCGTGATGCCCTTGCGGCTCCTGAGCACGTCGCCGGGCCGGAAGGCATTGCCGGCGATCGAATTCTCGACGGCAGGGATCAGCACGCGCAGCCGCACATTCAATTTCGCCGCCATGATCATGGAGGCGAGGCCCAGCACGTTGGCGGCGCCGCCCATATCCTTCTTCATCAAGAGCATGCCGGACGACGGCTTGATGTCGAGGCCGCCGGTGTCGAAGCAGACGCCCTTGCCGACCAGCGTCACCTTCGGCGCATCGCCCGGTCCCCAACTCATGTCGATCAGCCGCGGCGCGCCGGTCGAGGCCCGGCCGACCGCGTGAATCATCGGGAAGTTGTGCGCGAGGAGATCGTCGCCATGGATCACGGAGATATCGGCACCGTGGGCGACCGCGAGTTTCCGGGCGGCTTCTTCCAGCTCGAGCGGCCCCAGGTCGCTGGTCGGCGTGTTGACGAGGTCGCGTGTCAGGAACACGCTGTCGGCGACGCGGCGGACATGCGTAGCGTCTGCGCCTTCCGGAAGCGCAAAGCGCAAGGCCTTGCCGGGTTTCTTGCCGTAGCGGGTGAAGACATAGCCGCCAAGAGCCAGGGCGAGCGCGGCGAGATCGGGCTGCACGGGGGCCGACGCGAAACGCCAGTTGCCCTCCGGCAACGACCTTGCGAGCGCGCCGAGGGCAAGAACGCTTTCGCCATCGCCGGTGCCGAACAATGCGCCGGCAAGGCTGCCGCCCTCGCCCGGCAGGACCAGCGTGCGCCCTGCCTCTCCGGAAAAACCGTTGGCCCTTGCCCAGGCGACAGCGGGCGGCGGCAGCGCCGCGGCTTCAAGGGCGTCCTTCGCCACCAGATAGACAGGCAAGGCGGCTTCCGGCTTTTGCTCAACGAGTTCGACAGGCATGTGATGATCTCCGGCCGAACAGTTGAGTCGGCGCTTATTAACGGTCCGTTAGGGTTAACAGAATATTTCTGCGGGAGGGAAGACGGCCAGCCAATGGCCGCACAGGAATGGAGACCGGGCGCCGATGCCTACCGAAGCGTTGAACCTTACAGCCAAGCGTATGATCACCACGATCTTCCTGGCGGCGCTGGCGGCCAGCGTGGCGGGTTGCGGCACCACCGACAAGCTCACCACCGGCTCCATCTCCCGCTCCGACAGCAGGCCGCTGGAAACGATGTCGTCCAGCGAATTGCGTACCGCCACGTCCAGGCTTGGCCAATCCTACGCCCGCAATCCGAGCGACAAGCGCATCGCGATGAATTTCGCGGCGGCGCTGCAGATGGACGGCGACGCCGACCAATCACTGGCCGTGATGCGCAAGCTGGCGATCGCCTATCCCAAGGATCGCGAGGTACTTGCCGCCTATGGCAAGGCGCTTGCCGCCAACGGCCAGTTCGAGCCGGCGCTTGACGCCGTGCGGCGCGCGCAGACGCCCGAATATCCGGACTGGAAGCTGGTGTCGGCGGAAGCCGCCATTCTCGACCAGATGGGGCAGAAGGACGAGGCGCGGCAGGACTATCGCAAAGCGCTGGAACTGAAGCCGAACGAGCCTTCGGTGCTGTCCAATCTCGGTATGTCCTATGTGCTCGAAGGCGACCTGCGCACGGCGGAAACCTACATGCGCTCGGCCGCGCAGCAGCCTGGCGCCGACAGCAGGGTTCGGCAGAACCTGGCGCTGGTCGTCGGGCTGCAGGGCCGCTTCGACGAGGCAGAGAAGATCGCCTCGCAGGAACTGTCGCCCGAGCAGGCGCAGGCCAACATCGCCTATCTGCGGCAGATGCTGGCCCAACAGAACGCATGGAACCAGTTGAAGGATCAGGACAAGAACAAGGCGAAAGTCGCCACGAACTGATTGCAGCCGGGCGCTGGCAAGCATCGACCAACGCTGAAATCAAAAAAGCCGCGCGGGCGCCGCGCGGCTTTTTCGATTGAAGCGAACGGCCTGCCTACTGGCTGGAGGAGCTGTGCTGGTCGCCGAAGATGCCGCGCTGGCTGACCTGGATGCCGGCCGGACCCAGAATGATGGCGAACAGAACCGGCAGGAAGAACAGGATCATCGGCACGGTGAGCTTCGGCGGAAGCGCCGCGGCCTTCTTTTCGGCGGCGTTCATGCGCATGTCGCGGCTTTCCGAGGCAAGCACGCGCAGCGCGTGCGCCACCGGCGTGCCGTAGCGTTCGGCCTGGACCAGGGCCTGCGACACCGACTTCACCGATTCCAGGCCGGTGCGGCTTGCCAGGTTCTCATAGGCGATCTTGCGATCCTGCAGATAGGACAACTCAGCATTGGTGAGCACGAATTCCTCGGCGAGCGCCACCGACTGCGCGCCGACTTCTTCGGCAACCCTGCGCAAGGCCGCTTCCACCGACATGCCGGACTCCACGCAGATCAGCATCAGGTCGAGCGCGTCCGGCCACGCCAGCTGGATCGACTGCTTGCGCTTGGTCGCGCGGTTGTTGACGTAGAGGATCGGCGCGTAGAAACCGCCATAAGCGACAACGACGCAGACGAACAGCTTGATGAAAGCCGGTTGCTGCGGCAGGCCGCCGAGCACGAACAGATAGATGGCCGCCAAGGCAAAACCGACGAATGGCAGGACGAGGCGGAAGAAGAGGAAGCGCGTCAGCGGGTTCTGGCCGCGGAAGCCCGCGACCTTGAGCTTCTGGATCGTGCTTTCATCGGCAAGCGCTCGCCTGAGATCGAGGCGGTCGACGATGTTGCGCATGCCGATGGACTGTTCCTCGCGCAGGCCCCTGCGGCGGCGGTCGGCGTCGTTGGCCAGCCGCGCGCGCTGCTCGGCGCGCAATTTGTCGCGTTCGAGCGCCACGCTTTTCATGCGCGACTTGAGCGACGTGCCGCCGAACGCCGGCATGAGCGTGAAGACGGTCGCGAACACGGCAATGCCGACCAGCATCGCGATCAGGAAAGAAGGATCGGTAAGTGTTTTGACGACCTGTTCTGTCACCGGATCCGCCCCCTACACTTCGAAATTCATCATCTTGCGCATCACCAGGATGCCGATCGACATCCACACGCCCGAGCAGCCGAGGATCAGGTTGCCGACATTGGTGGTGAACAGCGGCATGATGTAGTTCGGGCTCGACAGATAGACGAGGAAGGCGACGACGAAGGGCAAGGCGCCGATGATGACGGCGGATGCCTTGGCTTCCATCGAAAGCGCCGCCACCTTGGCCTTCATCTTCTTGCGGTCGCGCAGGACGCGCGAAAGGTTGCCCAGCGCCTCGGACAGGTTGCCGCCGGCCTGTGACTGGATCTGGATGACGATGCCGAAGAAGCCGGCCTCGCTGCATGGCATGGTCTCGGACATGCGCATGGCGGCGTCGGGCACCGACATGCCCATCTGCTGGGAATCGACGATCCGGCGGAACTCGGACCGGACCGGTTCGGGCGATTCGTTGGCGATCAGGCGGATCGCATCGTTGAGCGGCAGGCCGGACTTGACCGCGCGCACGATGATGTCGAGCGCGTTCGGGAACTCTTCCAGGAAGGCCTTGACGCGGCGAGTGCGGCGAAACGAGACGAACCAGCGCGGCAGGCCGAGGCCGCCCGCCAGCAGGGCGCCGGGCAGTGCCCACAAAGGCGCGCCGATGAAAAAGAGAAGGGCCGTCAGCACGATGCCGCAGACGGCCGAATACATGTAGAAGCGCTCGATCGGAACCTGCATGCCGGCCTGGCGGATCTGAACCTTCAGCGGCGGTTTCTTGACGTTGCGATCGTTGGTCTTCTGCTTCTCGTCGAGCTGCTTGAGCGAGTCCTGGAGGCTTTTGCGCCGTTTGACCGCTTCCGCGGCGCGGTCGCGCGTGGCTTTCACCACCGACCGGTCGGTTTCAGCTGTCTTGATGGTCTGAAGCCGCTTGCCGGCCTGCTTCTCGTTATCGATGCGCGTGAACAGGAATGCATAGGCCACCGCGCCGGCGCTGAAGCCGGCGAGCACGATGAAAGCCAGTACGGTGGTGTCAATTCCGAACATCGACCGGGGCCCCTACACCTCCAGATGCGTTAGAGCGAGATGCGCTAAATAGGTGTCGGCATCCCGCTCTATCTGTTTGTTCTAGCCGCATTTCTGCGACGCCAAGTGATTCCACTTGGCTGCAAAATGCTCTAGTCAGCACGTTTCTCCATCGCCTCGAGCGCGTTGGCGAGGCGCTGCTCCTCGCCATAATAGCGGGCGCGGTCCCAGAAATGCGGGCGGCCGATGCCCGTCGACACATGTTCGCCGACCAGCCGGCCGCTCGAGTCCTCGCCCTTGATGTTGTAGAGCACAAGATCCTGGGTGATGATGACATCGCCTTCCATGCCGACCACCTCGGTGATGTGGGTGATGCGGCGCGAGCCGTCGCGCAGGCGAGCCGCCTGGATGATCACGTCGATCGAGCCGACGACGATCTCACGCACCGTGCGCTGCGGCAGCGAATAGCCGCCCATGGCGATCATCGATTCGATACGGTTGAGGCATTCGCGCGGGCTGTTCGAGTGGATCGTCCCCATCGAGCCGTCGTGGCCGGTGTTCATGGCCTGCAGCAGGTCGAACACTTCCGGTCCGCGCACTTCGCCGACGATGATCCGCTCAGGCCGCATGCGCAGGCAGTTCTTGACCAGGTCGCGCATGGTCACCTCGCCCTCGCCCTCCAGATTGGGCGGCCGGGTCTCGAGACGGACTACGTGCGGCTGCTGCAGCTGCAGTTCCGCCGAATCCTCGCAGGTGATGACGCGCTCCTCGCGGTCGATATAGTTGGTCAGGCAGTTGAGCAGCGTCGTCTTGCCGGAGCCGGTGCCGCCCGAAATGACGACATTGCAGCGGACGCGGCCTATGATCTTGAGGATTTCCGCGCCTTGCGGCGAGATGGCGCCGAACTTGACCAGCTGGTCCAGCGTCAGCTTGTCCTTCTTGAATTTGCGGATGGTGAGCGCGGTGCCGTCGATCGACAGCGGCGGCGCAATGACATTGACGCGCGAGCCGTCGGGCAGGCGCGCGTCGCAGATCGGACTCGATTCATCGACGCGGCGGCCGACCTGGCTGACGATGCGCTGGCAGATGTTGAGCAGCTGCTGGTTGTCGCGGAAACGGACGCTAGTCTGTTCGACCCGGCCATTGACTTCGATGTAGACGTTCTTGGAGCCGTTGACCATGATGTCGGCGATGTCGTCACGGGCAAGCAGTGGCTCCAGCGGTCCATAGCCCAGAACGTCGTTGCAGATGTCCTCGAGCAGCTCTTCCTGCTCGGAGATCGACATCGCGAAGTTCTTGATCGCGATGATGTCGTTGACGATGTCGCGGATTTCCTCGCGCGCGCTCTCGGGATCGAGCTTGGCGAGCTGCGACAGGTCGATCGTGTCGATCAGCGCGGAGAAGACCTGGCTCTTGGTGTCGTAATAGGTCTCCGAGCGCTCGCGCTGGACCCTTCTTGGCGGCTCCGGCGCCATGGGCGGCGCCTCGACGGGGCGACGCGCAGGTGCGGCGACCGGCGTGCTGGACGGCGGCGCGACCGGCCGTTCGACCGTCATCGTTCCCGTTGGAGCGGCGGCGGGAGCGGGTGCCGGCGGACGGAATTCGGGCGTTGCCCGGCTGCCGTCGTCTTTGCCTCTTTTACCAAACATGATCGACTACCCGATGCCGCTCAATCGGCGTCACTTCTTGTTGCGCGAGAGCTTGCCGAGGATCGAGCCCAGGCCTGCCTTCTTCCTTGCCTTGATTTCGCTGCGTCCTGTCAGCACATGCGCTATCTCGTTGATGGTGGCGACGACCGGGCTCTTGGCGTCCATCTCGGAGAGCATGCGGCCGTTGTTGGCGGCATTGCCGAACAGCAGCGGCTCGAAGTTGATCACCGCCATCGGCGCGATGCCGAGCGGTTCGGCGAAATCGGAAGCCGCGATCTCGGGCCGCTTCGGAACGCCCGCCTGGTTGATGATCAGCTTCGGCGGGGGATCGTTCGGACGCAGCCGCTTCAGCATGTCCACCATGTTCTTGGTGTTGCGAAGGTTCGCGAGCTCGGGCGTGGCCGTGATGACTATCTCATCCGCCTTGATCAGCGTGCTCTTCGACCACCCGCTCCAGACGTGAGGGACGTCGAGAACCAGCAAAGGCGCGCTGCGCTGCGCCGTCTCGATGACCTGCGCGAAGGCCTCTGGATCGAAATCATAGACGCGCTCGAGCGTCGAGGGAGCCGCGAGCAGCGACAGATGCTCGGCGCATTGCGCGAGCAGGCGGTCGAGATAGACCTCGTCGACCCGCTCGGGCGAAAACACCGCCTCGGCGATGCCTTGCGCCGGATCCTGATCGAAATTGATATTGGCGGTGCCGAAGGCGAGATCGAGATCGGCGATGACGACTTCGGACTTGAACAGGGAAGACATCGCCCAGGCGACATTATGAGCGATGGTCGAGGAGCCGACGCCGCCCTTGGCGCCGATGAAGGCGATCGAGCGGCCGATCGGCTCCGATTCCGGATCGACGAAAATCGACGACACGACGCTGACGATATCGGTCATCGAGACCGGCGCGATGACATATTCGGAAATGCCCGACCGGATAAGCTCGCGATAGAGCCCGACATCATTGTAGTGGCCGATGACCACGACCTTGGAGGACGGATCGCAATATTCCGCGAGCTGGCCGAGTTGCTCGAGCAACTGCTGTGGTTCGCTGCGCGATTCCAGCAGGATCAGGTTCGGTGTCGGCGCGGACTGGTAGAACTCGATCGCGGTCGGGATGCCGCCCATATGGACCTTGAGATGGGCCTTGGCCATCCGGCGATCCTCGCCGGCGCGCTCGACGGGATTGGCGACCCCCTCGGTCTCGCAGAAGGCCTGGATCGAAATGCGCGGCACGGGACGCAGCGCCTGCATGGCGGCAATGTCCTGCTGCGAAAGGTCGCCGGTTTCCGCGGGCGTGTCGTAGGCAAGATTGCTCATCGTCATGCTCTTTCCGTGACTGCTCTCTTCGTCGTCCGGCGCGGCCTAATAAGTCACTTCCGAGTTACCGAGGAACTCCTCGGAGATACCCCTGGCGCGGTATTTGTCGATCACCGCGCCGCGGTTTTCGGCGTCGATGTCGGACTGCTTGCGCGGCCCGATCAGATCGTTGGGATTGGCGACCTGGGCCGCCAAGTTGTTCTGGTACGAGCAGCCGAAGTCGGCATAGTGCTTGTTTTCCGACGTGTCCGTCAGATCATCTGGCCAACGGCCGCATTTGTCGGTCTGAGCCCGCACCGCGACAAAGGCGACGCGCACCGGCGCGGACGCTTCCGGCACCGCCGACTGATAGGATGTCATGACGATGCGGCTGCGCTTGACGCCCGCCGCCATGGCGAGCCTGGCAAAGTCGCGACCGGCGGCACGGGCAGCAACCTCGTTGGCGGACCCGGCAGGCATCGCGATCGTCAACGCTGGCGCGGCGCTCTTGTCGTAGCCGTCGAGGAAGCCGAGCAGCGCATCGCGCTGCGCACCGGTCATGCCGCGATCGCCGGCGCCGACCGGCAGGTCGATCTTCTGGTTCTTCTCGGCGATCACGATCGGATGGTTCGTGCGGTAATCGTCCGGAATTGATCCTACCGTGATACTGTCGCGGTTGGCGCAGCCTGCGAGCGATGCCGCAAGCATGACCGCCAGTGCCGGAACCATCTGCCGACGGATCCTCGCGATACCGGATGCTGTCCGGACCGTCATGACCTTCGATGCTGACTTGGACATATCCGCATTCCCACTCATTTGTAGATGAAGCCGACGACACCGTGATAGCGGCCCGGCGGCCTGTCGGTCTGCATGGTGCCGTAGACGCGGTTGACGCGGCCCAGGAACATGCCGGCACCGTCGCTCGCCGCATTGAAGTTGTCGTCCGGCTTAGCCAGGTCGTTGCGCGCCACCGGCCGCGACAGATAGGGGGTGATGATGATGACGAGCTCGCTTTCGTTGCGGACGAAATCGCGGCTGCGGAACAGCGTGCCGAGGACCGGAATTTTCGTCAGCCCGGGTAAGCCGTCGACAGCCTGCCGGATGTCGTCGCGGACGAGACCGGCGATCATCATCGAGCCGCCGGATGGCAGTTCCACGGTCGTATCCGCCAGGCGTTTGCGCAGCGAGATGATATTCGTGTCGCCCAAGGCGAACGAGCCTTCCGTAGTCGGCTCTGAAACCGCGGTTCTTACCTTTAGGCTGATACGGCCGGCAGACAACACCACCGGCTGGAACTCCAACCCGATGCCGTATTCGACCTTGTCCGCCGTCCAGGTCCTTTCACCAGTCTGATTGTCTGTCGATTTGTTGTTGGTGACGGAACTCACCATGTTGTATTCGCCACCGACCTTGAACGTCGCCTTTTCGCCCGAAACGGCGGTGAGCGTCGGCTCCGCGAGCGTCTTCATGACGCCCGACTGTTCCATGGCGTTGATAGTGCCTTGTAGAGACGAACTTTGGAAATTGAGGCCTGAAGCGGATAACGGCTTGCCGAGGCCGGGATAGGTGTCGACGGTGGAGCCGAAGGTTATACCGTTGGCACTGCCGTTGCCCACCATATTGACGCCGAGCTGCTTCATCACCGAGCGGCTGACTTCGGCGACGGTCACCTTGAGCGTCACCTGGTCGTCGCCGATGATCTGCAAGAGGTTGACGATCTTGGAGGTCCGGCGCTCCTGGTCGGGATTGTTGATGTCGACGCCGCCATTGACCGAGCCGCCGGCGGCGGTCTGCGAATACTGACCCGTCGTCGCTTCACCGCCCGACACGAAGATGGTTGCCAGGTCGACGGCGCGCTTGGAATCGAGCGGCGTGTCGACCGTGCCCGTCAGGACGACGTTGTCGTTGAGCAGCTCGACCTTGATCTGCGAGGACGGGATGAAGCGCTTCAGATAGTCTTCCAGCCCGGCGACGTCGCGCTCGACGGCCAGATCCAGGCTGACGATCTGCTCGCCATTGGGACCGAAAACAAAGATGTTGGTTTCGCCGACCGCCTTGCCGAACAGGTAGATGCGCCGCGCCGTGCGCGTCACGGCATCGGCGACCGCCGGATTGGCGACGAGGATATCATAGGCGTCGCTCGGCAAGTCGATGACCACGGATTTGTTGAGGCCGAGCTTGACGCGCTGCGTGGCGACGGAAGCCGACACGCTGGCGCTCGCGGCCTTGGCTTCGACCAGTCCCGGGGCGCTGGTGCCGGCCAGGAAAAGACCGATCGCCGCGGCGGCCAGGAAAGGCAGCAGTTTACCGTTCAGCCTCATTTCCTTGCTCCCACCTCGGAAACCTCGCCGGACTTGATCAGCCGCACGGTTCCGCGCCGGCCACTGCCGTTGACCAGGTAGTCGGCTTCGTCTGTACTCTTTTCATGGATGTCGGTGATCGGACGCAGCGCCAGCGTCAGGCGGTCCGCCATCTGCTGCGCCACGGTGATGATCTCGGCCTGCTGCGGCGTCAGCTCCAGCGTCGCGGTTTGGCCGACCCTGGTCTTCTTGCCTTCCTCGTCCTCCTGGATGGTCTGGTCGATGGCCAGCACGCGGATGTTCTTGAGGATGGTCGAGGTGTTGAAGCCGCTGCCGCCATTGCCGGTGTCGGCGCGGCGGGTCATGATGACGTCGACGAAGTCGTTGGGCAGGATGAAGCCGCCGGCGGACGTGTCGGCCGATATCGCGGTCGCGACGGCGCGCATGCCGGAAGGCAGGATCGACGACATGAAGCTCTGCCCCTCGCCGACCAGCTTGGAGCGCCGCAAAGGCTCGCCGGTATACATGGCGACACGGGCGACCGAGCCCTTGAGCTTTTCGACCGCGTCAGGCTCGGCGGCGCGCGTGATGAAATTGGCGTTGACGCCATCGGCCGGCCATTGTTCCCAGCTGATGTTGGTGCCGAGCTGGCTGCCCATCGCCACGTCGCCGGAGAGCACCAGCACATCCTGCAACGCGATCGCCGGCTGCTTGGGCGCATCGACGACGACCTGAGGCGGCGGCGCCACGACCATGTTCTTCGCCACATAGCCCGCGCCACCCGCCGCGACCGCAGCCACGCCCAGAATAATCAATCGGGATGCTGGCATTCGTCCGAAACCCTTCGCCTCAAGGCAAACCACCTCGCCAGGCCGGACTTTGCAGCTGCAATCGTCAAAACAAGGTTAATGCAATGCTTACGATCGTGATTAATTTAAGGTTTACTCAAATTAGACGGAACGGCCCGCCGTTAACAAAAAAGGCGGCCAGGCCGCCTTGTGAAGGGGCGGCTGGGCCGCCTGGGGGAGTCGGCGACATCGATGTCGCCCAAGCCTATGTCGTGAGCCTCTCCAGCGCCCAGATCATCAGCGGCGAGTCCGGGAAAGTGATCAGTCCACCCGCGCCCAGCGCGATGCCATATGGGATGCCAACGCTTTCGTCCGCGAAATGGCGCAGAAATCGGTTGCGGCCGGTGTACATGGGGAGCGGCGATTTCCGGTAAGCAAGGATTGCGAGCGTAAGCAGGCCGCCGATGAAAGCCGACGTCACCAGGTAGCCGATCAGATTGATGCTGAGGCCCATCCATAGAGCGGTCGCGGCCAGAAGCTTGGCGTCGCCGCCGCCCATGCCACCGAGCGCGAAAAGGCCGAACGTCACCGCAAGCACGAGGGCGCCGGCAGCGAAGTGCCAGCCATAGGTTGCCCAGTCCATTCCGGTGAGCGGCGCGACAAGCGCGAATGTCGCGACCAACAGCATCGGAACACGGTTGGCGATCGTCATCGACAAGGTATCCGAGACCGCAGCGAACAGCATGCAGAAGGGAAAGACGACGAAGATCACGGCTTCAAGCATCGGTTACGGTGCGCCCATGGCAGTTTCCAGAGGCATCCTAGGCGTGCTGGATTAACGATCGATGAGGCCGGACGATCAAAATAGGCCGACCGCATGAAAAAGGGCCGCCAGCTGGCGGCCCTTTTTCTTTCTGTCGATAAAGACGCGACAGCGCGGTCTTATTATGGAGCCGTGGCGCCGTTGAGGGTCGCGGCGATGTTCGCGAACTTGGCGTTCAGCGCGCCGCCGAGCTGGGTGGCGCCGACCATGATGGCGAGCGCGATGAGAGCGGCGATCAGACCGTATTCGATAGCGGTCGCGCCGGATTCGTCCTTCACGAAACGTGCAATGAGATTAGACATTCGAGAGCTCCTACTCCACGTGTTACAGCACTTCCGTCAACTTCTCTTTGCGGTTGATCGGATGCTGCAAATCTAGGGAGAAGCCGTTTCAATCGGCTTAATAAACAGCCTTACCGATTCCTTTCCGGTGGTGAACGCCCCGAGTGGTTAACCGCGGCCTAAACATCGCCAGCCGGCTCGGGCCCCCGGGAAACCGGAGCTTGTGCACTATTCCTAAAACAGTAAGCGCCATCGACGCGTGCCGCGCCATGCAAGCCGATCCTTAATCATGCCGGGCCCGGCTTAACCGTTGCTTCACCAATCTCGTTCATGTTCCGTTGAACAATCTGCCCGCCGGGAGCGCTTCAATGACGTCGTCGAGATCGCTGTTTCCAGTCGCCGCGCTGCTGGCAACTGCAGCCTTGGTCATGCCGGCCAGGGCCGGCGCCGGTATAGAAGTCACCATGAACCAGGCAAAGATCGTCAAATTGTCACGCGCGGCCGACACGGTCGTCATCGGCAATCCGGCGATCGCCGACGCCTCCGTGCAGGACGCCTCGACCATTGTTCTCACCGGCAAGGGCTTCGGTGTCACCAACGTGGTCGTGCTCGATTCCGACGGCAGCCCGATCATCGATGAACAGGTGACGGTCGTGCGACAGGCCGCCTCCTCGGTGCGCATCTACAGACGCGCCGAAGTCCAGACCATGTCCTGCACGCCCTATTGCGAGAGTGCCTTCAAGAGCGAGGCCGAGAAGGCTTCCGAAACCGAAATGAGCGCCGGGCACTGAGCCCTGCGGGGGCCGAACCTCATGGGCATTAAAGACAGCTTAAGGCTTGCCCGACGAATTTAACGATCATCCAAACCGGAACTCAATGGGTTTTCGCTAACCTTGCCGCCGGTACCGCAAGGGGGATCGGCAGGAACTTAATATGAGCAAGGACGCTACATCCGGCAACGGCATGGACAGCAAGGCGCGCGCCAGATCGCGCCCAGGCTTCTTCAGCGACAGGCGCGGCAGCACCGCGATGGAATTCGCGATGCTGGCCATCCCGTTCGCGCTTCTCGTCTTCGCCATCCTCGAGAGCTGCATTTCGTTCGCCGGCCAGGAGGTGATGGCCAACGTCACCGACGATGTGGCCCGCCAGCTGCGGACCGGACAGTTGCAGAAGGCGAACGTCACCGAGACCTCCATCAAGCAGCTGATCTGCAGCAGGCTCGAGATCATGGTGGCCAAGGACTGCCCAGGATTGCTGGTCGATTTGCGCGAATATCCGAGTTTCGCCGACGCCGCCACGGCGGGCTTCAAGATCGTCGACGGCGACATCGTGCTGGTGCAAGGCACCAATTCGATGACCTTCACGGTCTCGCCGGGGCTGGCGGAGTCCATCAACATGTTGCGGGTGTTCTACAAATGGCCGGTGATGACCGATTTCCTGGCCAAGTCGATGGCCAATCTGAAGGACGGCAACACGCTGCATTTCGCATCGGTGACTTGGCAGAACGAACCATTCGACGACAATTGAGACTGCTCGACGGCTGAAGCCGGGGCGTGGAGGACGATATGCATAGTGCGGGGGCACTTCGGGGGATTTCGGCGAAGGTGGAGCGGTTTTGCCGCGACCGCCGCGGCGTCGCGGCGATCGAGTTCGCGTTCATCGTGCCGGTGCTCCTGATCATGTATTTCATCACGATGGAGGCCTCGCAGGCCATCGAGACCAGCAAGAAGGTCAGCCGCATCGGCAGCATGGTCGCGGATCTCGTCACGCAGCAGCAGAGCGTCGTGAAGGCGAACCTCGACGCAATGATGCAGATCGGCACATCGACGCTGCAGCCTTACAACCGTTCATTGCCGACGATCATCATCACAGGCATACAGATCACGGACGAAGCGTCACCGAGGGTGCTGGTTGTATGGTCGCGCAAGGTGGTGGGCACCACCTACAGCGCCGATGCGGCCGTCAACACGATCACCACGGTGCCGGCGACACTGAAAATCCGCAACACCTTCCTGGTCCGCGTGGAGAGCGACCTCGGCTACAAGCCGATCATCACCTGGTCCGCCAGCAATTCGCAGTCGCTCGGGCTGACCTCGGCCTTCAGCAACATATCGATGAGCGAAACCTATTATCTAAGGCCGCGCCGCAGTCCGACGATTCCCTGCAGCGACTGCTGATACGCTATTCCTGCCCGGCCGTTTCCTGCCGCACGATCGCCACGGCCATCGCATAGTCCTTCTGCGCGGCCGGTCCGAAGCCGCCGGAATGTGCCCTCTCCAGCAGTTCATAGACGTCGGGCGTCTGGGACTTGAGATTGGTCAGGAAGACCGTCAGCTGGCGCTTTGCCTCCGGATCGAGATCGCTGCGGACGGTGTGCGGTCCGTAGCGCAACAGGCCCGAGGTCCATAACACCCGAAGCGACGTCTCGGGGATGCCGGCAGCCTCCAGCCGCGCGACGGTACCCTCGGAACGGATGGACCGGCCCTCGGCATTGGCCGTCTCCCAGCCGAACAGCGCGTCCGCTTCGCCGTCGCTCAGCATCGTTTCGGCCGCGGTGGCCGAAATGGCGCGCGTCAGGAAGGGCGAATCCTGTGTGATCTTGACGCCTTCGGCCGACAGCGCCGACAGCGGCAGCAGAGAACCGCCGACATTGTCGGCGGGCGCGATCGCGATCCGGTGCGAAGCCATGGCGGCAAGGTCCGAAAGCCTGCCGTCGCGTGTCACCAGGACGGAACGGATGCCGACGGCGCCGTCGGCATCGACCGGCGCCACCAGAGGTTCGACACAGCCGCAGCGCTCCGAAGCCGTGGCGTAGGCGAGAGCGGAATAGATCGCGTACTGCACGCGTCCGCTCGCCTGCGCCTCGATCAGCGTCGCGTAATCGCGCGCGACGACGAACTCGACCTTCATGCCGAGCGCATTGGCATAGGCGTCGGTCAGGCGCGCGAGCCCCGGAACGGTGTTGCCGCCGCCCGGTTCGGCGACGATGCCGATGCGGAACGTACCGATGTCGTCACGCCAGTCGGCGCGTGCCGGCCCGAAGGCGGCGGCTAACGCCGCAACAGCGGCCGCGCACATCTTCACGGCCTGCCTTGCCGCGGTTTTGCCGCGCCTTGCCATACCTGCTTCGCTCCCGCCGCACCTGCGCCCAACCGCAACTATGGCGCCAAGCCGTTGCGGTTTGGTTTCCGATTTGCCAACACCGCCGGGGAACCTTATGTCTGGCAGCCAGGACTGACAACAAAGATACCCATGGCGCGCGCGTTCTTGTTTGTTCTCGATTCCTTCGGCATCGGCGGCGCGGCCGACGCCGAACGCTATGGCGATGCCGGCGCCGACACGTTCGGACATATTTTTCAGGCCTGCGCCGATGGTCGCGCCGATCGGGAAGGTTTGCGCAACGGGCCGCTCGCCGTGCCAAACATGATGTCGCTCGGGCTTGGCCGGGCGGCACGGACGGCAACCGGACTTAAGCTCGACGTCGATGAGCCGTTGCTTGCCTCGTCCTTCCACGGCGCCGCCCAGGAAGTGTCGAGCGGCAAGGATACGCCCTCCGGCCATTGGGAGATCGCCGGCCTGCCGGTGCGTTTCGACTGGGGCTATTTTCCAGACACGGTGCCGGCCTTCCCGGCCGAGCTGACCGACGCGATCATCCGCGAAGGCAAGCTGCCTGGCATCCTCGGCAATTGCCATGCGCCGGGAACCGAGATCATAGAGCGGCTCGGCGAAGAGCATATCCGCACAGGCAAGCCGATCTGCTACACCTCGGTCGATTCCGTGCTGCAGATCGCCGCGCATGAAACGCATTTCGGCCTGGAGCGGCTTTATGAGCTTTGCCTCACGGTGCGCCGGCTGGTCGATCCGCTCAAGATCGGGCGCGTGATCGCGCGGCCATTCGTGGGCGAGACGCCTGCCACGTTCCAGCGCACCCACAATCGACGCGACTATGCGGTGCCGCCGCCGGAGCCGACCCTGCTCGACCGGCTGACCGGGCGCGGCAGCAAGGTCATCGCCGTAGGCAAGATCGGCGACATCTTCGCTCATCGCGGCATTTCGGAAGTGCGCAAGGCCGGCGGCAACATGGCGATGTTCGACAAGGCGCTCGGCGCCATGGACGATGCCCGCGACGGCGACCTGGTCTTTGCCAATTTTGTCGATTTCGACACCGAGTTCGGCCACCGGCGCGATGTCGCCGGCTATGCCGCAGCGCTCGAAGCCTTCGACCGCCGGCTGCCGGAGGCGCTGTCGCGCACCGGGCCGGGAGACCTTCTGATCCTCACCGCCGACCATGGCAACGATCCGACCTGGCGCGGCACCGACCATACGCGCGAACGCGTTCCGGTGATCGGCGCCGGGCCAGGGCTGAGGGGCGGTGACATCGGGCTCAGGCCGACCTTCGCCGATATCGGCGAAACGGTCGCGGATCATCTCGGCCTGGCAACCGGTCGCCATGGAACATCCTTCCTCGCAGCGATAGGCGGCCATGCCTGAGCTGCCGGAAGTCGAGACCGTACGGCGCGGACTGCAGCCGGCTCTGGAAGGGGCGCGGCTGGTCAAGGTCGAGGCACGCAGGCCCGACCTTCGCTTTCCTTTTCCCGAGCGCTTTTCGGAGCGGCTTACCGGCAAGACCGTGACGGCGCTTGGCCGACGCGCCAAATACCTCACGATGCATATCGAGAACGGCCCGGTTCTCATCTGTCATCTCGGCATGTCGGGATCGTTCCGGGTCGAGGCCGCCGGAAGCAGCGACACCCCTGGCATCTTCCATCACGAGCGCTCGAAGAGCGTAGCGCATGACCATGTCGTGTTCGACGTCGCCTCGACGACGGACGAGCGATCGCGCGTCATCTTCAACGACCCGCGCCGCTTCGGCTTCATGCTGTTTGCCGAAGGGCCGCCGGACACACATCCGATGCTGGCGGGGCTAGGCATCGAGCCAACCGGCAACGCGCTCGACGGCCCCCTGCTCGCCTCGCTGCTGAAGGATCGCAGATCGCCGCTGAAGGCAGCGCTGCTCGATCAGCGGCTGATTGCCGGACTAGGCAATATATATGTGGCGGAAGCCTTGTGGCGCGCCGGCCTCTCGCCGCTGCGCGAAGCCGGCACCATCGCCGGATCGGCCAAGAAGGCGAAAGAGCAAAGCGAGCGTCTCGCCGGGGCGATCCGCTCGGTCATCGCCGATGCGATCGCTGCCGGCGGCTCCTCGCTGCGCGACTATGTCCAGGCCGACGGATCGCTCGGCTATTTCCAGCATTCCTTCGCGGTCTATGACCGCGAGGGGGAGCCATGCCCGAAGCCGGGCTGCCGCGGCCATATCGAGCGCATCGTGCAGAGCGGCCGCTCGACCTTCTATTGCCGGACCTGTCAGCGGTAAGCTAGGAACAGTATCGATCATCCCTCTGCCGCGGAAGGAAGCGAAGCATGACCTATGAAACCATTCTCGTGGAGACACGCGGCAAGGTCGGGCTGATCACGCTGAACCGGCCCAAGGCGCTCAATGCGCTGAATTCGCAAGTCCTTGGCGAGGTCGTGGCGGCGGCGAGCGCGTTCAACGCCGATCCCGGGATCGGCGCGATGGTGCTTACGGGCTCGGAAAAGGCGTTTGCCGCCGGCGCCGACATCAAGGAAATGCAGGCGATGTCCTTCGCCGACGCCTACACGCAGGACTTCTTCGTCGGTTGGGAGGAATTCACGCGCACGCGCAAGCCGATCATCGCGGCGGTCGCGGGCTATGCGCTTGGCGGCGGCTGCGAGCTGGCCATGATGTGCGACTTCATCATCGCCGGCGACAACGCCAAGTTCGGCCAGCCCGAAATCACGCTCGGCGTCATGCCGGGCATGGGCGGATCGCAGCGGCTGACCCGCTTCGTCGGCAAGTCGAAGGCGATGGACATGTGCCTGACCGGGCGGATGATGGACGCGGCCGAAGCCGAGCGGAGCGGGCTGGTATCGCGGGTGGTGCCGGTGGCCGAGCTCACCGAGGAAGCGCTGAAGGCGGCGGCCAAGATCGCCGAGTTCTCGCTGCCGTCGGTGATGATGGCCAAGGAGGCCGTCAACCGCGCTTACGAGACGACCCTCGCCGAAGGGCTGCGCTTCGAGCGACGCCTGTTCCATTCACTGTTTGCGCTCGACGACCAGAAAGAAGGCATGGCCGCCTTCGTCGAGAAGCGGAAGCCGAATTTCACCAACCGCTAAGCAGGTTCCGCAATGTGCCCCACGGCTTTGCGATCAAGACCTGCTTAGGGCATGCCGCCCCATGACTGAAAGCGGGTGATGACGCGACGCGTTTTCAGTCTCCAAAAAGACCGCCAAGTGGGCGTTGACGCGCCGGAAAAGCTGAACTATAAGCCGCACCAACCGAGGCGGCCCCGTGGCTGCCCGTTTGTTTTTTGCGCCCTGCGGCACCCGCTGGCGCCCACCAGATCAGAAGAGAGGCATCATGGCCAACACGTCTTCGGCCAAAAAGGCAACGCGCAAGATCGCCCGCCGCGCAGCGGTCAACAAGAACCGCCGCTCGCGCGTCCGCACCTATGTCCGCAAGGTCGAAGAGGCGCTGGCCGCCGGCGACAAGGCCGCGGCGGTGGAAGCCTTCAAGGCGGCTGAGCCGGAATTGATGCGCGCCGCCACCAAGGGCGTCGTCCACAAGAACACGGCTTCCCGCAAGGTCTCGCGGCTGGCCCAGCGGGTCAAGACGCTTTCGGCCTGACCGACTTAATCCTTAATCCATCGATGTTGAACCCGGCCGCACAGGCCGGGTTTTTTCGTTTGCCGGCAAGTACTTAAAAAAATTGCTCGCGAGCAACGCTTGTGACGCGATTCCAATGCCAGTAATGTTTTGCCGGCATATTCAGCGCCACTGATATCGGCGCGCCCTCCCCGAGGCAACTGCCCAAATTTGCCTGTCAAAAAAAACGTAGCTTTTTCATTAGCTTACGGCGGGTCATCCACAGCTTGTTCAACTCACAGTCGAGCGGCAGGGGAGAAGTAGCTGTCAAGAGAATTATTTCAGAATATTTCGTTTCGGGCGGCCTTTTTCATATTCGCCGGAAAAGGGTTTGAATCACAATGGCTTTGTCAAAACGCGCCGCCCCGACACCCGATTTCAAGCCCCCTCCGGTAACCAGATTCGTTAAAAAACCGTTAGATGTGGCCTTGCCCTATCCACAGCGATTTCGGTAATGTCCATCCATCGAAGGGACGGGCTTTAGCCCCTGACCCAGCCTGAATCGGCCAGCACAAAATGGCGGAATTCATGACGTGGAGCAATTCCGCGTGTGGCTTGGTTTGTCTCTTCGGTGCGGGTAGGGGACTGGCGTAATTGTACATGGCGGTCGATGTCTCGCCGGCGTTTCGCCGGAGGGAGAAGTATTGCCCTGTCTTTGTCGGAAGCCGGCGTGCGGAGCCGGCAGCTGGTCCCTTGCGCGAGTTGCGATGATCGTTGCCGGCGGCGGCAATGGCAGCGCAGCAATATGAGGTCGCCGGACCAAGGATGCAGGAGGCGCATCCCCGGTGGGAAAAAGGGTACGAGCAGACAAGGGACTTTTATCATGCAAAGCGGCATCGAGAGGGAGATTGCGGGCGAGCTCCCATTTTCAGCAACTTTTGTCGGAGGGGGCGACGTGGCGGCATCCAGCGACGCGGAACAGAAGTTCGAACGGGTCAAGGTTCAGCTGAAGGCGCGTCTTGGAGCCGAGGTCTATTCGAGCTGGTTCGGTCGCATGAAGGTCGCCGAGGCCTCCCGCGGCATTGTCCGCATCTCCGTGCCTACAGCCTTCCTGCGGTCATGGATCAACGGCCACTATCTTGAGCTGATCGCGGAGTTGTGGCGGCATGAGGATCCGGACGTCCTCAAGATCGAGATCGTCGTGCGCACGGCCACGCGCCAGGGGCGCAACCATGTCGAGCCGGAAGTGGCGCCGACGCGCAAGATGACCAAGCAGACGCACACGTCGCTCGCCAACGGCACCGCGAGCGCCGGGCGCGTGGAACAACGGGCGCCGGCGGCGCGCCAGGGCGTGCCCGCGGAAACGGAGTTCCGCCACAATGTGCTGGGGTCGCCGCTCGACCCGCGCTACACGTTCAGCTCCTTCATCGAGGGGCCGTCGAATAGGGTGGCCTTCGCGGCGGCCAGGGCGGTGGCGGAATCGCAGTCGAGCGCGGTGCGTTTCAACCCGCTTTTCCTGCATGCGACCGTCGGGCTCGGCAAGACGCACCTGTTGCAGGCGATCGCGGCGGAATCGCTGCGGCAAAACCCGAAGTCGCGCGTCGTCTACCTGACCGCGGAATATTTCATGTGGCGCTTCGCCACCGCGATCCGCGACAACAACGCGCTGACGCTGAAGGAGCAGCTGCGCGACATCGATCTCTTGATCATCGACGACATGCAGTTCCTGCAGGGCAAGTCGATCCAGCACGAATTCTGCCACCTCATCAACATGCTGCTCGACAGCGCCAAGCAGGTCGTGGTCGCGGCCGACCGGCCGCCGTCGGAACTGGAATCGCTGGAGCCGCGCGTGCGTTCGCGCCTCAATGGCGGCGTGGCGCTGGAAATGTCGGCACCGGATTTCGCCATGCGGCTCGGCATGCTGAAGCTGCGCCGCGCCACCGCCAAGACCGATGACACCTCACTCGACATCTCGGACGAAATCCTGGAGCATGTCGCGCGCACGGTGACCGGCAGCGGCCGCGAGCTCGAAGGCGCCTTCAACCAGCTTCTGTTCCGCCAGTCCTTCGAGCCGCAGATCACCATCGACCGCATCGACGAGATCCTCGGCCACATCTACCGCTCCGGGGAGCCGAAGCGGGTGCGCATCGAGGACATCCAGCGCATCGTGGCGCGCCACTACAACGTGTCGAAGACGGAGCTTCTGTCCAACCGGCGCACGCGCACGATCGTCAAGCCGCGGCAGGTGGCGATGTATCTGTCGAAGGTGATGACGCCGCGCTCGTTGCCGGAAATCGGGCGGCGCTTCGGCGGCCGCGACCACACGACGGTGCTGCATGCCGTGCGCAAGATCGAGGACCTTTCGGGCGCGGACAACACGCTGGCGCAGGAGCTCGAGCTGCTCAGAAGGCTGATCAACGACCAGGCCTGAGGGGGTGCAGAAATGGCCGGCGACCTGCTTCGCCGGCTTTATCCCCAGAAAGCCCGCGCTGCCGGCCGGAACCGGTGCCGCGGGCTTGCGTTCGCAGGCTTTTTACTGTCAGCTTACAGAGATTCTGAAAGCCTTTCAGCGCTTTCGCGGGATGCCGCCTGCCGGTGACCCGTTCATTCATTGAAGCGAGCCTGTTTCGTCATGCGTGTTATCCTGGAACGGTCAAATCTCCTGAAGTCCCTCAACCACGTCCACCGCGTGGTCGAGCGGCGCAACACCATTCCGATCCTGTCCAACGTGCTGCTCAGCGCCGAGGGCGCCAGCCTCGAGATGAAGGCGACGGACCTCGACCTCGAAGTGACGGAGGCGACGCCCGCCAAGGTCGAGCGCGGCGGCGCGACGACGGTGCCGGCGCATCTGCTCTATGACATCGTGCGCAAGCTTTCCGACGGCGCGGAGGTGATGCTGAAGACGGACGAGGACGGCAACGCGATGACCGTCACCTCCGGTCGTTCGAGCTTCCGTTTGCAGTGCCTGCCGCAATCCGACTTCCCGGAGCTTTCGGCCGGTTCGTTCTCGCATATTTTCCGGTTGGAATCGGCGGCGCTCAAAGGGCTGATCGACAAGACCCAGTTCGCCATCTCCACCGAAGAGACGCGCTACTATCTCAACGGCATCTTCCTGCACACGCATGAGGTGGGCGGTAAATTGAAGCTGCGCTCGGTGGCGACCGACGGACACCGCCTGGCGCGGGCCGAAATCGACGCGCCGGCAGGTTCTGAAGGCATGCCCGGCATCATCATTCCGCGCAAGACGGTGAGCGAGCTGCAGAAGCTGGTCGACGATCCCGATGTGGCGGTGACGACGGAACTGTCGGACACTAAGATCCGCTTCACCATCGGCAGCGTCGTTTTGACCTCGAAGCTGATCGACGGCACCTTCCCCGACTATCAGCGCGTCATCCCGACCGGCAACGACAAGAAGCTGATCATCGACCGCCAGAGCTTCGCCGCGGCGGTAGACCGCGTTTCGACCATCTCGTCCGAGCGCGGCCGGGCGGTGAAACTGTCGATCAATGACGGCCAGCTGACTTTGGCCGTCAACAACCCCGACTCTGGCAGCGCCACCGAGGAACTGGCGGCCGACTATTCGTCGGACCCGATCGAGATCGGCTTCAATGCCAAATACCTGCTCGATGTCGCTGCCCAGCTCACGGGGTCCGAGGCCAAGTTCATGCTGGCCGATGCCGGTTCGCCAACGCTGATCCACGACATGGCCGATGAAACCGCGCTCTACGTGCTGATGCCGATGCGGGTCTAGGGTGTCTTTGTCGGCGCAATTCCGGACGGAAAACCGCAGTGCACTTTTCCTGGAATTGCTCTAGCGGACCCGATGTGTCGCCGTGACCGCGGATGCGAAACAGCTTCGGCAGCAAAGCTATCTAAGTAAGCTGACGCTTACTAACTTCCGCAACTATGCGACCCTTTCGCTCGACCTCACACCCGGCGCGGTGGTGCTGTCGGGCGACAATGGCGCGGGCAAGACCAATCTCCTGGAAGCGATCTCGTTCTTGACACCTGGCCGGGGCCTGCGCCGCGCGCCCTATGCGGATGTGGCGCGCGAAGGCGGCGATGGCGGCTTCGCCCTGCATGCGCGCATCGAGGGACCGGAAGGCCAGGTCGAGATCGGCACCGGTATTTCCGGTGGCGACGCCGCCGGCGAAGGCGGCAGGAAGGTGCGGATCAACGGCGCGCCGGCGCGATCGGCCGAGGATATGCTGGAATGGCTGCGGGTCGTGTGGCTCACGCCGGCGATGGACGGCCTGTTTCCCGGGCCTGCCGGAGACCGTCGCCGCTTCCTCGACCGGCTGGTGCTGGCGATCGACCCCGGCCATGGCCAGCGCGCGCTCGACTATGAGAAGGCCATGCGAGGCCGTAACCGATTGCTTACGGAAGGCTCGCGCGACGGCGCCTGGTTCGACGCGATCGAGACGCAGATGGCCGAGACGGGGGTGGCGATCGCCGCGGCCCGGGCCGAGTTGGTAAGGCTGCTTGCCGCCATGATCGACAGATTGCCCGGCAGCGGGCCGTTTCCGCAGGCCGACATCAGCCTCGCAGGCGACCTGGAGAGCGAGGTCGCCGTCGCGCCGGCCGTCGATGTCGAGGAGCGCTTCCGCCGCGCGCTTGCCAATGGCCGCGAGCGCGACCGTGCCGCCGGCCGCACGCTGGACGGTCCGCACCGCTCGGATCTCCTGGTGCGGCATCGGCCGAAGTCGATGCCGGCGGAGCTGTGCTCGACCGGCGAGCAGAAGGCGCTGCTGGTCGGCATCGTGCTGTCCCACGCCAGGCTGACAGGCGAGATGTCGGGCCTCACGCCAATCCTGCTCCTGGACGAGATCGCCGCGCATCTCGACGCTGGCCGGCGCGCGGCGCTGTTCTCCATCCTGGAGGAGCTGAACTGCCAGGCCTTCATGACCGGCACGGATGCTGCCTTGTTTTCCAGCCTTGCCGGCCGGGCGCAGTTCCTGACGGTCGATCACGGCAGCGTCGAGCTGACCGGCTGACTAGCCTGGCGGGTGCTTGTGCTGCGGGACAAGGCTGCGCCTTGCCCGTACTTGCGCGGCGGGACAAAGCTTTGCTTTGCCCGTATTTGCGTGGCGTGACGAGGCTTCGCCTCGCACGTGAATGACAAGATTTTCTCGCCGCTATAAGGTCCAATCATGATCAATGCCGCGCTGACCGACGAAGAGCTCGAACGCTATGCCCGCCACATCGTGCTGCCGGAGATCGGCGGGCCGGGCCAGCAGAAGCTGAAACGGGCGCGGGTGCTGGTGATCGGCGCCGGCGGGCTCGGCGCGCCGGTGCTCGAATACCTTGCCGCCGCCGGCGTCGGCACGCTCGGCATCGTCGATGACGACACCGTTTCGCTGTCCAATCTGCAGCGGCAGGTGATCCATGGCAGCGACACGATCGGCATGGCCAAGACCGACAGCGCACGGGAAGCGATCCTGCGCATCAACCCCAATGTCACGGTGGAGCCGCATCGCCTAAGGCTGACCGAAGAGAACGCCCCTGCCCTCGTCGCCCGCTACGATGTCGTTGTCGACGGCTCCGACAATTTCGAAACGCGCTACGCGGCCGCCGATGCCTGCGCCAGCGAGAGGAAGCCCCTCGTGACCGCCGCCGTCGGCCGCTTCGACGGCTCGGTGACGGTGCTGAAGCCATTCGAGACAGGCGCGGACGGCAAACGCAACCCGAGCTATCGCGACCTGTTCCCGGAAGCGCCGCCCGAAGGGCTGGTGCCGTCCTGCGCCGTTGCCGGCATCGTCGGCGCGCTGACGGGCGTCATCGGCACGCTGGAGGCGATGGAAGCGATCAAGCTGATCACTGGCATAGGCGAGCCCCTGATCGGCCGGCTGCTGCTCTATGACGGGCTCACGGCCCGCTTCGACACCATCCGCTACAAGGCAGCCTGAGCGCATGGACCAGAGCGTCGGCATCTCCATAGTTCGCCTTGCCGCGGATTTCGATCGGTGGGACGACCTGCTCGCGCTGATCCGGCGCGCCTTCGCCTATATGGACAGCGTCATCGACCCGCCCTCCTCGGCGCACCGGCTGACGCCGGAAAACCTGCGGCACAAGGCAAGGCAGGAGACGGCGTTCCTGGCCATGGAGAACGGCCGGATCGTCGGCTGCGTGTTCGCGCTGGAGAGGACGAATGACTTCTATGTCGGCAAGCTTGCCGTCGAGCCCGGCATCCAGGGCCGGGGCATTGGCGGACGGCTGATGCTGGCGGTGGAGGATTTTGCCCGCCGGCGCGGCAAACACGCCATCGAGCTGCAGACGCGCATCGAACTGACGGCAAACCATGCAACCTTCGCCCGGCTCGGCTTTGGCGAGACCGAGCGCACGGCGCATGAGGGCTATGACAGGCCGACATCAATCACCATGCGAAAGGTGCTGCCTTGAGGCTTTCGCTCAGCCAGGAAGAACAAGCGATCGCCGCGGGCCAGAACGGCGCGGGCATGGCGATGCGCATCGTCGCCGAAAGCGCCCGCCTGCTCGGCGCGCCAGGGCTTATCCCTATCGCTTCCACGCATATCGACGGCGCGCTGTACCACGGCGATTCCGGCACGCTGTTCGCCGAAAAGCTGGTCGAAGGCGGCGCGAAGGTCACGGTGCGTTCGACGCTCAATGTCGGGGCGCTCGACCTGATGGGCTGCTCGCACATCCGCCTGGAAGAGCCGCAGCGCGGCATGGCGCGGCGGATGATGGAGGCCTATCGCAAGCTCGGCTGCGAACAGAGCTGGACCTGCGCGCCCTACCAGGCCGGACACAGGCCCGCGCAGGGCAGCGACGTGGCGTGGGGCGAGTCCAACGCGGTCGTCTTCTGCAATTCGGTGCTGGGGGCGCGCACCAACCGCTATGGCGACTTTTTGGACATCGCCTGCGCGATCGTCGGCCGCGCGCCGGACTACGGCCTGCATCGGCCTGAGAACCGCCGCGCGCGGCTCGTTTTCGATGTTTCGGATCTATCGCCATCCTTCCTGGCCTCGGAGATCGCCTGGCCCGTCCTGGGCAGCCTCTATGGCCGCGAGGTGGGCAATGCGATCGGCGTCGTCGCTGGCGTGGCCAGCCATCCCGGCGAAGACGCGCTGAAGGCCTTCGGCGCGGCGGCGGCGTCCTCCGGCGCGGTCGGCCTGTTCCACATTGCCGGCGTGACACCCGAGGCGCCCGACGTCGAAACCATCCTGGCCGGGCCGGAACCGGAAGCGGTGATCCGAGTGACTCCTGAGATGGTTGCCAAGGCGCGCACGGGCTTGTCGACCGCGGCAGCGACCAAAACCATCGACGCGGTGGCGATCGGCAGCCCGCATCTTTCCCCTGCCGAGTTCGACAGCCTGGAGCGGCTGGTCGCCGGGCGGCGGCTTGCTGTGCCGATCTACGCCTGCACCGGCCGCCATGCGCTTGCCCTGCTGGAGCAGGATGGCCGGCGAAAAAGGCTCGAGGCGAGCGGGGTCGTCATCGTCGCCGATACATGCGTGGTGGTGACGCCGATCATGCCGGAGCTCGACAACGGCGTGCTGATGACCAATTCGGGCAAGTTCGCGCATTACGCGCCGGGCAACACCGGCTATGCGGTGCTCTATGGCTCGCTCGCCGACTGCGTCGAAAGCGCGGTCCTCGGCAAGCCGGTCTTCACGGACATCGCCGCATGAGCACAGCAGCCGAAATCCTGGTGCCGGGCAAAGCGGGCGAAGGCGAAGCGCTGGTGCTGACGGCGCCGATCAGCTTCTGGGGCGGCGTCGACCCGAAAACAGGCCGCATCGCCGATGTCCGCCATCCGCAGTATGGCGAAGTCATTGCCGGCCGAGTGCTGTTCGTGCCGGGCACGATCGGCTCGTCATCCGCTTCGGCGGTGCTGATGGAGCTGGTCCACAACGGCCGCGCGCCCGCCGCCCTGGTGCTGCACGAGCCGGACGCCATCCTTCTGCTCGGCCTGATCGTTGCCCGGGAAATGGGCTGGGAGACGCCGATGGCGGTGCGGCTTGGCCGAGACGCGTTCGATGCCTATGGCGGCAGGGTGAGAGTAGCCGAGGATGGCGCTCTCACCATCTCTGGCAAATAGCCTCAGGTCCTGAGCGGCAGGACACGATCCGGCGGGCGGTGGCCGTCGAAGAAGGCGCGGATGTTGATGATCACCTTCTCGCCCATGTCGATGCGGCCCTCGAGCGTGGCAGAGCCCATATGCGGCAAAAGCACCACCTTGCCCTTGGCGGCAAGTTTCAGGAGCTTGCTGTTCAGCGCCGGCTCGTGCTCGTAAACGTCGAGGCCGGCGCCGGCGATCTTGCCGTCATGGATGAGCTTGACCAGCGAATCCTCGTCGATGATGTCGCCGCGCGCGGTGTTGACGATATAGGCTGAAGGCTGCATCAGCGCGAGGCGACGGCCTGACAACAGGTGGAAGGTCGCCGGCGTCGACGGGCAGTTGACCGAGATGATGTCCATGCGGGCCAGCATCTGGTCGAGGCTTTCCCAATAGGTCGCCTCCAGCTCCTCCTCGACAGCCGGCAGCACGCGGTGCCGGTTGTGGTAGTGGATCGACAGGCCGAAGGCCTTGGCCCGCCTCGCGACCGCCGTGCCGATACGGCCCATGCCGACGATGCCGAGGCGCTTGCCCCAGATGCGCCGGCCGAGCATCCAGGTCGGCGACCAGCCGGCCCATTTCTTCTCGCCCGTCAGCACATTGGCGCCTTCGGCCAGCCTGCGCGGCACAGCGAGCATCAGGGCCATGGTCATGTCGGCGGTGTCTTCAGTGAGCACATTGGGCGTGTTGGTGACGGTGATGCCTTTCTTGGCGGCCGCCGCCACGTCGATCTTGTCGACGCCATTGCCGAAATTCGCGATCAGCTTCAGGTTCTCACCGGCCTGGGCGATCAGCGCGGCGTCGATATGATCGGTGATGGTGGGGACCAGCACATCGGCTTCCTTGACCGCCGCGACCAGCTCGGGCTGTGTCATCGGCCGGTCCTCGACATTCAGCCTTGCGTCGAACAGCTCGCGCATGCGCGTTTCGACCGGATCGGGCAGCTTGCGCGTGATGACGACGAGGGGCCGTTTTTTGCCTGCCATTTTATCCCCGAAGCTTGCTAGATCAGAATGACGTTTCGTTGAATCGTCATCCTGATCCTACTCTTTTTTGGAGCATGATCTTTTCCGAAAACCGGTTCCCACTTTTCGGGATCATGCTCTCGAAACCGATCTCGTTGAGACCTCTTTAACCAAGACCGGCGAAACTTATAGCCAGTCGCGGCATCAGCCCACTCCTGTAACAAGCGGTGTCGCCGAAGACAAAGAAAAAGGGGCGCTCATCCCGACGGACCGGCGCCGAAAGGAACGAAAGTGTCTGGTTTCGCGTCGCTTCGCCTGGCTCTCAGCGCAGCCATTCTCGGCGCCCTGCTCTGCGCGCCGCAGGCTTTGGCGCAAAGCGCGGCAGCACCCGCCCAAACCATAACGCTCGGGCCGAGCGGCCTGCCGTTGCCGCGCTTCGTCAGCCTGAAGCCTGCCCGCGTCAATTCGCGCGTCGGCCCCGGCGCCAATTATTCCGTCAACTGGATGTACATGAAGGCGGGCCTGCCGATGGAGGTCATCCAGGAATTCGACACCTGGCGCCGGGTGCGCGATGCCGACGGATCGGAGGGCTGGATCAACCAGTCGCTGCTCTCCGGCCGCCGCACCGCGATCGTCGCGCCCTGGCAGCGCGGCAAGGGCGGGCGAATCAACCTGCTCAACGAGCCCGACAAGGATGCCGGCGTGATCGCAATCATCGAGCCGGGCGTGATCGGCTCGATCAAGAAATGCGACGGCCAATGGTGCGAGATGACCTTCGACGGCCATACAGGCTGGATGGCGCAGTCGCAGGTGTGGGGCGCTTATCCCGGCGAGAAGTTCAAGAACTGAGTTCGCGGGCCTTGCGGTCGCGGCCGATGCGGCCGAGATGGGTATCCTGAAAACCGGTGGGCAGCTTGAGGCCGTAGCCGAGGGCACGGTCGATGGCGATGTGCGCGATCCAGATGAGCGCCACGGCGGTCGTGATCGGGCCGGCGAGCAACGCGCCCGCGAGCAGAAGGACGAGCGGGGCAATCAGGATATGCAAGGCGTTGTAGGTGACGGCGCCGACGCGCGGCCCGGCGAGGTAGCCCAGCATCGACAGGTCCGGCGCAAGGATGAGCAGTGCAAACAGCCACCAGGAAAAGCCGAACACCGCGTAGCAAACGATAGCCAACGCGGCGACGGTGACCCATTCAAACCGGACAATCAGGTCGACCGGGCGCATTGAAGACGGATCAATCGCAGCGTTTGGGACGCAGTCTCACCACGATGTCGACATTGGCGATCTCCATGCCTTCCGGCGGCGCCGGCAGGTTGGAGACGGTCACCGGTCCGCTCTCGATATCGAAAATGCGGTTCTCGCCTTCGATGTAGAAGTGGTGGTGATCGGACGTATTGGTGTCGAAATAGGTTTTCGAGCCTTCGACCGCCAGGATCCGTAGCAGGCCGGCCTGGGTGAACTGGTGAAGCGCGTTGTAGACCGTCGCCAGCGAAACCGGCACGCCGGCGGCGATTGCCTCCTCGTGCAGTTCCTCGGCCGAAAGGTGGCGGTCGCCCTTGGCGAAAAGCAGATCGGCCAACGCAATGCGCTGGCGCGTCGGCCTCAGGCCGGCTTCGCGAACCCGCTTGTCCACAGCGACATTTTCCTTCCGGTAGCCCGAATCCATCTCTTCGCTTCGACGCTTGTTGCCCAGCCCATCAACAGGTCCAGAGTGGCAAAAAGACGTCAAAAGCCAAAACCGGACATCAATCGACATATATTCTGTAGTCCGAATGCGATCAATAGCGCGCATTGACCCGGGCAGGCGCACGGGTTAAGCGCAAACGCCGGTTTCCGGCCGCAAACAGAGTGTGTTAGGAAACCAACGACAAGGGCGCCCTGCCGCCCGCGAAGAACACGGGGACGGAAATTTGATGGCGGATCAAAAGTCCAGCTACGATTACGAGGAACTGCTTGCCTGCGCCCGCGGCGACCTGTTCGGGCCGGGCAATGCGCAGCTGCCCTACCCGCCGATGCTGATGTTCGACCGCATCACCGAGATCAGCGAGACCGGCGGCGCCTTCGACAAGGGCTTCATCCGCGCCGAATTCGACATCAAGCCGGATCTGTGGTTCTTCGCCTGCCACTTCATCGGCAACCCGATCATGCCGGGCTGCCTCGGCCTCGACGCCATGTGGCAGCTGACCGGCTTCTACCTGGGCTGGCTGGGCGAGCCCGGCAAGGGCATGGCGCTGTCGACCGGCGAGGTGAAGTTCAAGGGCATGGTGACGCCGTCGGTGAAGAAGGTCGAATACGGCGTCGACTTCAAGCGCGTGATGCGGGGCCGTCTGGTGCTCGGCATCGCCGATGGCTGGCTCAAGGCGGACGGCGAACCCATATACGCGGCTACGGATCTGAAGGTCGGTCTGTCCAAGCAGTCGGCCGCCTGACCGTTTTTCGCCACGGCGTCGCGTAGCCAATGGACGCCACGTCAGTTTATTTGCGTATGATCACAGGTGAAAACCGGCTAGGTTTTTTGCCTGAATACGCCGGAAGGAGTTGCGAATGAGACGGGTCGTAGTGACAGGGCTCGGCATTGTGTCGTCGATCGGCAACAATGCCAACGAGGTGCAGAGCTCGCTTTACGATGCCAAATCCGGCATCAGCTTTTCCAATTCCTTCGCCGAACACGGCTTCCGCTGCCAGGTCTGGGGCGCGCCGACGCTCGACCCCACGCCAATGATCGACCGCCGCGCCATGCGCTTCCTGAGCCAAGGCGCTGCCTGGAACCACGTCGCCATGGACCAGGCGATCGCCGATGCAGGCTTAAGCGAAAGCGACATCACCAATGACCGGACCGGCATCGTGATGGGCTCCGGCGGGCCTTCGACCCGCACCATCGTCGAAGCGGCCGAAACCACGATCAAGAACAACAGTCCCAAGCGCATCGGCCCGTTCGCCGTGCCGAAAGCCATGTCGTCGACCGCGTCCGCCACCCTGGCCACATGGTTCAAGATCCACGGCGTCAACTATTCGATCTCGTCGGCCTGTTCGACCTCCGCGCATTGCATAGGCAATGCCTATGAGCTCATCCAATGGGGCAAGCAGGACATGATGTTCGCCGGCGGCCACGAGGATCTCGACTGGACCATGTCGGACCTGTTCGACGCCATGGGCGCCATGTCGTCGAAGTTCAACGACAATGCGTCGGCCGCTTCGCGCGCCTACGACGTCAACCGCGACGGCTTCGTCATCGCCGGCGGCGCCGGTGTGCTGGTGCTGGAGGAACTGGAGCACGCCAAGGCGCGCGGCGCCAAGATCTACGCCGAGATTGTCGGCTACGGCGCGACGTCCGACGGCTATGACATGGTCGCTCCTTCGGGCGAAGGCGCTATCCGCTGCATGCGGCAGGCACTTTCCACGGTGTCATCGCCGGTCGACTATATCAACACCCACGGCACCTCGACGCCGGTCGGCGATTCCAAGGAAATGGGCGCCATTCGCGAGGTGTTCGGCGACAAGATGCCTTACATCACCTCGACCAAGTCGCTCACCGGCCATTCGCTGGGAGCGGCCGGCGTACAGGAATCGATCTATTCGATCCTGATGATGCAGGGCGGCTTCATCGGCGAGAGCGCCCATATCGAGGAGCTCGATCCGGAATTCGAGGGTATGCCGATCGTGCGCAAGCGTATCGACAGCGCCAAGATCGACACCGTCCTGTCCAACTCCTTCGGGTTTGGCGGCACCAATGCAACGCTGATTTTCCAGCGCTATTCCGCATAAGACCAGCGTTTTTCATAAGGATTGCCAAGGCATGGAAGGGTTGATGAAGGGCAAGCGCGGGCTTGTCATGGGTGTCGCCAACGACCATTCGATTGCCTGGGGCATCGCCAAGAAGCTGTCGGAACATGGGGCGGAGCTCGCCTTCACCTACCAGGGCGATGCCTTCGGGCGGCGCGTCAAGCCGCTTGCCGAGAAGGTGGGAGCCTCGCTGATCGTGCCTTGCGATGTCGAGGACAGCGCCTCGGTCACCGCGACCTTCGACACCCTCGGCAAGGCCTGGGGCGGGCTGGACTTCGTGGTGCACGCCATCGGCTTTTCCGACAAGAACGAGCTGAAGGGCCTCTATGCGGACACCAGCCGCGACAATTTCGTCCGCACCATGGTGATCTCCTGCTATTCCTTCACCGAAATCGCCCGCAACGCCGCCGCGCTGATGGGCAAGGGCGGCTCGATGATCACGCTCACCTATGCCGGCTCGGTCAGGGTGATGCCGAACTACAACGTCATGGGCGTCGCCAAGGCCGGGCTGGAAGCCAGCGTGCGCTATCTCGCCAACGACTACGGCCCGCGCGGCATCAGGGTGAACGGCATCTCGGCCGGGCCGGTGCGGACGCTGGCCGGCTCCGGCGTGTCCGACGCCCGCCACATGTTCTCCTACCAGCAACGCAATTCGCCTTTGCGGCGCACCGTGACCATCGACGAAGTCGGCGGCTCGGCGCTTTACCTGCTCTCCGATCTGTCGTCGGGCGTCACCGGCGAAATCCATTATGTGGATTCCGGCTATCACATCGTTTCGATGCCGGCACTGGAGGAACTGAAGCAGAACGACGGTACGCCCGAATAGTTTGTGGCCGCAATAGTAGCGTTCCAGTAAAATTGCATGCATCGGCGGAAACTCATTTTAAGGAGATATCCGCTATAAGGCCCCGCAATCTAGGGACCGTGCATGCCTGCAGTCAGCAATCCGAAACGGACTCCGCTGTTCCGGCTGATCACCATCGCCAGCTCCGGCATGGGCAGTTTCATCCTTGGGCTATGGGGGCTGCGGTTCGGCTTCGGCGGCATGGCCGGCATGCCGGCCGAAACGATGGCCGGCGTCATCGCAGCGCTCTGCGCTTTAGCCGCCGGCGGCGCCGCGCTGTCGTTCTTCGCGGGCGTCGATGAATCGGTAGCCTATGTCGTCAAGGAAACCCATTTCGACAAGCTGACCGGCCTGCTGGCCCGCCAGGCCATGGTCGGCAAGATAGCCGAGGCCGCCTCGGCGACGATCCGAACCGGCGAGCCGGTGTTCCTGATCGACATCGATATCGACCGCTTCAAGCAGATCAACGACGCCATCGGCTACAGCCAGGGCGACGAGCTGATCCGTGCCTTCACCAGCAGGCTGAAGGAGAACATGCCGAAGAACGCGGTGATCGGGCGCATCGGCGCCGGCGAATTCGGCGTGCTTTTGCCGGATTGCGAGATCAGGGGCTCGATCGAGCGGCTCATCGAGAAGCTCATCAACGAGATGATGGAGCCCTACCAGCTGCAGAGCCACCTGCAGTCGGTCAGCCTGTCGGTCGGCATCGTGGCGATGCCGAAGGACGGCGTCGACCCGGTGCTTATCCTGCGCCGCTCGAACCTGGCGCTGCAGAACGCACGTGCCAGCGGCATCGGCAACTGGTCCGTCTTCCATGCCGATATGGGCCGCGTGGCAGACTATCGGCAGTGGATCGAGTCGGAGCTGAAGACCGCCTTCGACCGCGGCGACTTCAGCCTTCACTACCAGCCGCAGCTCAACCTGCCGAGCGGCCGCATCGTCGGCTATGAGGCGCTGATCCGCTGGAAGCACCCGGAGCGCGGCATGATCCCGCCGATGGAGTTCATTCCGATCGCCGAAGAGACAGGCATGATCAATCCGATCGGCGAGTGGGTGCTGCGCAAGGCCTGCAGCGACGCCCGACACCTGCCGCAGGACTGCTTCGTGGCCGTCAACATCTCGCCGGTCCAGTTCATGACCAGGGATTTCGTCGGCATCGTGCGCGAAGTGATGGAATCGACCGGCATCAAGCCGTCGCGGCTGGAGCTCGAGGTCACCGAGACGGCGATGATGCAGGACCGCGACCGCGCCGCGACGATCCTGGAGCAGCTTGCCGAGATGGGTATCTCGGTCGCCGTCGACGATTTCGGCACGGGCTATTCCAATTTGAGCTACCTGATCGATTTCTCCTTCGGCAAGCTGAAGATCGACCGTTCCTTCGTCAGCCGCATCGATACCGACTCCAGCTCCGGCGCAATCGTTTCGACCATTGTCGGCCTGTCACGGGCGCTGGGCGTCGGCATCATCGCCGAGGGCGTGGAGACCGAGAACCAGGCCACGCTGCTCCGGGCGGCCGGCTGCGAGGTGGTGCAGGGCTATCTGTTCGGCCGGCCGGCGCCGCTCAAGATCGAGCTCGGTGAAGCCCGGCCCGCCTTCGGCATGCATGAACCGGCCCGCATCGTCAGCGTGCAGTAAAGCGCCTCGCTTTTTCCTGGATTTGCTTTAGATCAGGATGACGTTTCGTTGAATCGTCACCCCAATCTAACTCCTTGTTGGAGTGAGATCTTTTCCGAAAACCGGTTCCCACTTTTCGGGATCATGCTTTAGCGTCGCGCCGAAAACACCTTGAACATATCGTCGCGGGTTATCTCGGCATGGCTGGCAAAGGCCGCCGAGAGCATCTCTTCGTAAGGAAGCTGGCGGTTGGCGACCATGAACAGGCGCCCGCCCGGTTTCAGCGCCTTCGACGCGGCACGGATCATGCCGGCTCCGATGCCCGGCTCGGCGGCGCGGCCGCTGTGGAAAGGCGGATTCATGACAATTGCATCGTAGCGCCGTTCGACCGCCTCCGTGAGCAGATCGGTCCAGAAGAAGCGCGGCTCGATGGCGCCATGGACATTCAGCCTGGCAGCTTCCAGGGCTTCGAAATCCGCTTCGTAGAGATCGAGCGCCGAGAGACACTGCGAGCGCTGCAAGACCTCCGCCGCCAGATAACCCCAGCCGGCGCAGAAATCGGCGACATTGCCCTTGAGATCGTCAGGCAGGTTCGCGGCTAGCAGCTTCGAACCGACATCGATCCGGTCAAAGCTGAACATGCCGGGCTTGGTCCTGAAGCCGCCTTCGACGACAAGATCGGGGTTGCCGGCGCGCAGCGTCGCGGCCGCCTGCGTGCCGGCCCGCCGGAACCAGAAAGCAACGCCGTGATGCTTCGGCAGATGGCCTTCGAGCGGCGCCAGCGCGTCGATCCGCTTTCGCAAGCTGTCGATGCCGTCGTCCTTGCTGCCGGCAACGACGACAGGCGCGCCCGGAGCGGTGCGCTCGACCGCTTCGGCGATGTGTAACTCATTTTGCCCGCGATGCCGGCCGGCGAGCACGAGAGCGATATCGTAGCCCTCGCCTTCCGCCCGCGGCATGACCGTATGACCGGAGGCCTGCAAAGCGCGAAAATGCGGCCTGAACCCCTGCACGAGATGCAGCGCCGTGTCGAAGCCTGCGGGCAGACGGAAACCGGGCTCGGCGCCGAGAAAAAGCACACGGGCATCCTTTCGCGGCAAAGGCAACGCCTCGGCCTCGAAGGGGTAAAAGAGCGTTTTCAGCGGCTCCGCGACCATCTACTCCAGCCCTCAAACAAAACGGGCGCACCTTACGGCACGCCCGTCTCAATTCTATCGGTCAGGCCCGATCAGGCGGCGTCTTCCTCGCCTTCGGCCTTCTTCTTTTCCTGGACGATTTCCTTGCCGGTCGCCTGGTCGACGACCTTCATCGACAGGCGGACCTTGCCGCGCTCGTCGAAGCCCATCAGCTTGACCCAAACCTTGTCGCCTTCCTTGACGACGTCGGAGGTCTTGGCGACGCGCTCATTGGCGAGCTGCGAGATGTGGACGAGACCGTCGCGCGGGCCGAAGAAGTTGACGAACGCGCCGAAGTCGGCCGTCTTGACGACGGTGCCTTCGTAGATCTCGCCGACTTCCGGCTCGGCGACGATGGTGTGGATCCACTTCTTCGCCGCCTCGATCTCCTTGGCGTTCGCCGAAGCGATCTTGACCGTGCCGTCGTCCTCGATGTTGATCTTGGCGCCGGTCTTCTCGACGATCTCGCGGATCACCTTGCCGCCGGAGCCGATGACGTCGCGGATCTTGTCGGTCGGGATGTGCATGACCTCGATGCGCGGCGCGAACTCGCCGAGCTCGGCGCGGGCGCCGGAGAGCGCATGCGCCATTTCACCCAGGATATGCAGGCGGCCGTCCTTGGCCTGGGCCAGCGCGATGCCCATGATCTCCTCGGTGATGCCATCGATCTTGATGTCCATCTGCAGCGAGGTGACGCCATTGGCGGTGCCAGCGACCTTGAAGTCCATGTCGCCGAGATGATCCTCGTCGCCCAGGATGTCGGAGAGCACGGCGAAACGCTCGCCTTCCTTGATCAGGCCCATGGCGATGCCGGCCACGGGCTTGGCGATCGGCACGCCGGCATCCATCAGCGCCAGCGAGGTGCCGCAGACGGTCGCCATCGAGGACGAGCCGTTGGACTCGGTGATCTCCGAGACGACGCGCAGCGTGTAGGGGAACTGCTCGGCATTGGGCAGCATCGGATGGATGGCGCGCCAGGCAAGCTTGCCATGGCCGATCTCGCGACGGCCCGGCGAGCCCATTCGGCCGGTCTCACCAACGGAGTAGGGCGGGAAGTTGTAGTGGAGAAGGAACTTCTCCTTGTACATGCCGGTCAGCGAATCGACGAACTGCTCGTCCTCGCCGGTGCCCAGCGTGGCAACGACCAGCGCCTGGGTCTCGCCGCGGGTGAACAGCGCCGAACCATGGGTGCGCGGCAGGACGCCGACTTCGGAGACGATCTTGCGCACGGTCTTGAGATCGCGGCCGTCGATGCGCGAGCCGGTGTCGAGGATGTTCCAGCGCACGACCTTGGCCTGGAGCTCCTTGAAGACGCTGCCGATCTGCTCGGAGGTGTGCTTGGCTTCCTCGCCCTCGGCCGGAGCGAACGCGGCCTTGACCTTCGCCTTGACGGCGTCGACCGCGGCATAGCGCGACTGCTTGTCGATGATCTTGTAGGCGTCGCGAAGCTCGTCGCCGACGACCTTCAGCATCTCGCCTTCGAGCTCGGAATAGTCCGGAGCGGTGAAGTCGCGCGGCTCCTTGGCGGCGACCTCGGCCAGCTTGATGATCGCTTCGATCACCGGCTGGAAGCTCTTGTGGCCGAACATGACGGCGCCGAGCATTAGGTCCTCGGAGAGCTCCTTGGCCTCGGATTCGACCATGAGCACGGCATCGCCGGTGCCGGCGACGACGAGGTCGAGCTTGGATTCCTGCATCTCGTCGATGTGCGGGTTGAGCACATATTCGCCGTTGATGTAGCCGACGCGGGCGCCGCCGATCGGGCCCATGAAGGGCACGCCCGAAAGCGTCAGCGCAGCGGAGGTGGCGACGATCGACAGGATGTCCGGATCGTTCTCGAGATCATGCTGGACGACGGTGACGACGATCTGGGTGTCGTTCTTGTAGCCGTCGGCGAAAAGCGGGCGGATCGGGCGGTCGATCAGGCGGGAAACCAGCGTTTCCTTCTCGCTCGGACGACCCTCGCGCTTGAAGTAGCCGCCCGGGATCTTGCCGGCGGCATAGGTCTTTTCCTGGTAGTTGACGGTAAGCGGGAAGAAATCGAGGCCGGGCTTCGGCTCCTTCATCGAAACGACGGTGGCAAGAACGACGGTCTCGCCATAGGTGGCGAGCACCGCGCCGTCAGCCTGGCGCGCGATCTTGCCCGTCTCCAGGATGAGCGGACGGCCGCCCCATTCGATTTCCACTTTGTGTTGATTGAACATGTCTTGTCCTTCATGTGCGGAAAGGGCCGCGCCGTCCTAACGGTCACGGGTTTCTTCCTTTCCTGGCTTCCTTCGGGCAGCCACGGGCAAGACAACGGGGTGCTCGATCAAATCCGGCTTCAGCCGAGCGAGCATCCTGCAATCCTGCCCCATGACCGTCCATGGGCGGCTCCGAATGGCCCTCTGCGCGTCCGGAACCGGGTTTGGCCGATCGATCGGCCGGCTTTGCGCATGACGCCGGAAACCACTGTTTCCGGAACGCGCCCTGCGCGAATGCGAATTTCAAGAGCGCGTCGCGCCCGGGCATTATCGCACCGGACCATCCGATGCGCCAATGCGCGACCGGCGGGCCCTCTTCGAGGGCCCGCCGGTCAATTCGTCAGCGACGCAGACCGAGCTTGTCGATCAGCGTCTGGTAGCGCGCGTCATCCTTGCGCTTGAGGTAGTCAAGCAGGCTGCGGCGCTGGGAGACCAGAGCAAGCAGACCACGGCGGGAATGGTTATCCTTCTTGTGGTCCTTGAAGTGCTCGGTCAGGTTCTTGATGCGCTCGGAAAGGATGGCAACCTGGACTTCCGGAGATCCGGTGTCGCCCTTGGCGGTTGCGAATTCAGTCATCAATTCCTTCTTGCGATCGGCAGTGATCGACATCGTGCTTTCCTTATCTGTTGGAGGAAACGGGACGCCCACAGCCGGGATGTCGTCCAGCAGGGGCCAGTGCAAGCGACGCGTCAGGGCGCGAAGCTGCGGCGCATATAGTGCAATTCCGGAAAAAACACCAGCCCAATTGTCAAGCCGGCTTGTCGCAGGTTCTGGTTGCGAAAACAGGCGAATTCAAAGGCTGGAGCGCGTCGCGATCTTCAGATTCGCTCCACATGTCTCTATCCCGAACCGGTCCCCACTTTCGGGAGACATGCTTTTTAGAGCCACTTTTTCCATTTGAAGAACGCGATCAGACCGACCGCAATGATCGCCATGAACATGAGCGAGGCGGGATAGCCATAATAGGCTTTCAGCTCGGGCATGTTCCAGGGCGAGCTTCCCGTATCGAAATTCATGCCCCAGACGCCGACCAGGAAGGTCAGCGGCATGAAGATCACCGAGACGATGGTCAGATAGGAAATGACGTCGTTGGTGTGGGCCTGGGTCAGCGAGACATGCATCTCGATCAGGCCGGTGAGCATGTCGCGCTGGTTCTCGACCAATTCGATCAGGCGCAGCGAATGATCGAGCGTGTCGTTGAAGAAGATCTTGGTCTCGGCCTTCACGAAGGGCACGTCATTGCGGATCAGCGTCGCCAGCGCGTCGCGCATCGGCCACAGAACGCCTTTCAGCACGCCGGCGTCGCGCCGGAGTTCATGCAGCTGCCGCATCTGATGCTTGTGCGGCTTGTTCAGCATCTCGTCCTCGATGCCGTCCACCGTTTCACTCGCCGCCTCGATCGGCGGGAAGTAGCTGTCGACGATGGCATCGATCAGCGCATAGGCGAGGTAGTCGGCGCCGCGCGAGCGCAGCCTGTTCGGCATCACGCCCGCGATGCGCTTGCGCACCGGGTCGAAAGGATCGCCCTCGCGCTCCTGGAACGTGACGACGAAATTCTTGCCGAAAAACAGCGCGATCTGCTCGTAGCGATGCGAGGTGACATCGTCGATCATGCGCATGACGACGAAGGCATGATCCTCGTAGAAATCGACCTTGGGCCGCTGTCCCGTGTTGACGACATCCTCCAGCGCCAACGGGTGCAGGTTGAAGATGCGGCCGATCTCCTCGATCAGCGGGATATTGGCGAGCCCTGTGCAATCCAGCCAGACGACAGGCCAATTCTCGCAATGGGTGTTGAGATCGTCGATCGAGGCATTGTCGATGGTTTCGTATTTCCGGGGCGAGATCAGCGTCAGCCGAAGCTCGCTGCGGTGCGCCGCCGGATCGGCGATGAGCGTGCCGGGCGACGCCCCGACCGGTGGTCGGCGGCTCTTCAGCGGCGCCCTTTTCTTGCCCGTATCAGTCTTGGCCATGAGATCCCTGGAGCGTCGTCACTCAGCAGAGCTTAAAGCGCGTCGCGCTGAAACGGAATCCGGCGACGCGCTTTAAGTCTTTGTTTTGATGCATGTCGTTGTCCCAGAACCGCCGCACACTTCTGGGCGACATGCATAGACGACCGGATTCACCCGGCAAAGACCCGCTTGGGCTTGAACATGCCCTGCTCAATGGCGCCGATGGCGACCAGCCTGCCGCGCGCGGTGGCGCAGGCCTCCTCGGCCTCGACCGGTGCATCGCGGCCGCGAATGATGACGGGATTGCCGAGGCGGATCTTCGTCGCCGCGTCGTCGCTGACGGCGACCTGCGGCAGGCAGTCCAGCGCCGCCGCCGTCTCGACAAGCAACGCGTCGATGGCGCTGAAATCGACTGGCGTCTCGGCTTCGTCCGGATTCGGTTCTGTTTTGTCGCCAAAGCGGGCGGCTTCCAGCTCGGCTACCGTGACGAAATCCTCCGGCGTGAACGGCTCGACCTCGACTCGGCGCAATTCTGCGATATGGCCGAAGCAGCCGAGGTCGCGACCCATGTCGCGGGCCAGCGAGCGCACATAGGTGCCCTTGCCGCATTCGACCTCGAAGACGGTTTTGTCGGCACCATGCTCGATGATGTCGAGGCGGCCGATCTCGATCTCACGCGCCGGGATATCGACCGCCTCGCCATCGCGGGCAAGGTCGTAGGCGCGCTCGCCGGCGATCTTGATGGCCGAGAATTGCGGCGGCGTCTGCATGATGACGCCGGTGTATTTCGGCAAGAGCGCCCTCACCTCGGCTTCGGCCGGGCGGCGGTCGGAGCTGTTGGTCACCGGGCCCTCGAGGTCGTCAGTCGAGCGCTCCTCGCCCCAGGCGACGGTGAAGCGGTAGACCTTGGCCCCGTCCTGCACGTAAGGCACGGTCTTAGTCGCCTCGCCGAGCGCGATCGGCAGCATGCCGGAGGCGAGCGGATCGAGCGTGCCGGCGTGGCCGGCCTTCTCAGCCTGGAACAGCCATTTGATCTTGGACACGGCCTCGGTCGAGCCCATGCCCACCGGCTTGTCCAGCACCACCCAGCCGGAAACCGGCCGCCCCCTCTTCTTGCCGCGACGCGCCACCTAGTCCTCGTCCTTGTCGTTGTTCTTGCCGTCGCCGAGATCGCGCGCGACCTCGGGCGATTTCAGCAGTTCGTTGATCTTCGCGAAATTGTCGAAAGAGGTGTCGAGCCGGAAGCGGAACTCCGGCATGTACTTCATCTGCCTCAACGCGCCCGAGACACGGCCGCGGATGAATTTCGCATGCTTGTTGAGCGCCTCGACCACGGCGTTGTCGTCACCCGCGCCAAGCGGCGAGACGAAGGCGGTGGCGATCTTGAGGTCGGGCGACATGCGCACCTCGGAGACGGAGACGACGCTGTTCTCGATCACCGGGTCGATGATCTCGCCGCGTTGCAAGGTCTCGGAAAGGGCATGGCGCACCTGCTCGCCTACGCGCAACATGCGCTGGGATGGGCCTGATGTTGTCGAACGGGACATTTTCTCTGGTCCTGAAATCGTGGAGCGCGGGATGGGACCGCGCCCCATGTCTCAAATGCACAATGGGTCTGGGCGGCAGCCTTGCGGCCGCCGCCCGTTTCACTCTGGCAAGTATAGCCGAATTTAGAGCGTCCTGCTCACCATCTCGACGCGGAAGCACTCGATGACGTCGCCGACGCGCATGTCCTCGTAGTTCTGGAAGGCCATGCCGCATTCCTGGCCGCCCGGCACTTCCGAAACCTCGTCCTTGAAGCGCTTGAGCGTCTTCAGCGTGCCTTCGTGGACGACGACGTTGTCGCGGATCAGGCGCACGCCCGCGCCACGCTCGACCTTGCCTTCGGTGACACGGCAGCCGGCGATCTTGCCGACCTTCGAGATGTCGAAGATCTCGAGGATCTCGGCATTGCCGATGAAGGTCTCGCGCCGTTCCGGCGAAAGCATGCCGGAAAGGGCCGCCTTCACGTCGTCGACGAGATTGTAGATGATCGAGTAGTAGCGGATCTCGATGCCCGCGGCGGTCGCCGCGGTGCGCGCCTGCGCATTGGCGCGGACGTTGAAGCCGATGATCGCGGCACCCGACGTCTCGGCCAGCGAGACGTCGCTCTCGGTGATGCCGCCGGCGCCCGAATGGACGATCCGCACCCTCACCTCGTCGTTGCCGAGCTTTTCGAGAGCGGCGTTGATCGCCTCGATCGAGCCCTGCACGTCGCCCTTGATGACCAGCGGGAACTCCTTCAGCCCGCTCGTCTGCAGCTGCGACATCATCTGCTCGAGCGAGCCGCGCTGGCCGGCATGCTTGGCCACCGCCTTCTCGCGCGCCAGGCGCTGACGATATTCGGTGATCTCGCGGGCGCGCGCCTCGTTGTTGACGACGGCGAAGCGGTCGCCCGCCTGCGGCGTGCCCTGAAGGCCGAGCACCTCGACCGGCATTGCCGGCGGCGCTTCCGGAACATGCTCGCCACGGTCGTTGACCAGCGCGCGCACGCGGCCCCATTCGTTGCCAGCGACAATGATGTCGCCCGGCATCAGCGTGCCGGTCTGCACCAGCACGGTGGCGACGGGGCCACGGCCCTTGTCCAGCTGCGCCTCGATGACCGCGCCTTCGGCGGTGCGGTCCGGGTTGGCCTTGAGGTCGAGGACTTCGGCCTGCAGCAGGATGGCTTCCAGCAGCTTGTCGAGATTGGTGCCCTTGGTCGCCGAAACCTCGACGTCCAGCACCTCGCCGCCCATCGATTCCACGAACACCTCGTGGCGCAGCAGCTCGGTCCGCACCTTCTGCGGGTCGGCGTCGCGCTTGTCGATCTTGTTGATGGCCACGATGATCGGCACGCCGGCCGCCTTGGCGTGATTGATCGATTCGATCGTCTGCGGCATCACGCTGTCATCGGCCGCCACCACCAGCACGGCGATGTCGGTGACCTGCGCGCCGCGGGCGCGCATCGCCGTGAAGGCGGCGTGGCCGGGCGTGTCGATGAAGGTGATCTTCTGACCGTTCTTCTCGATCTGGTAAGCACCGATATGCTGGGTGATGCCGCCGGCTTCGCCGGAGACGACATTGGCGTTGCGGATGGCGTCGAGCAGCGAGGTCTTGCCGTGGTCGACATGGCCCATGATGGTCACGACCGGCGGACGCGACACCAGATCTTCCGCGCGGTCGGCGATGTTAAACAGGCCTTCCTCGATGTCGGATTCGGCGACGCGGCGGACGGTGTGGCCGAATTCAGAAGCCACCAGCTCGGCCGTGTCGGCGTCGATGACATCGCCCGGCTTCAGGATCTGGCCCTGCTTCATGAAGAACTTGACGACGTCCACGGCGCGCTCGGACATGCGCTGCGCCAATTCCTGGATGGTGATGGTTTCAGGCAGGATCACTTCACGCATGACTTTCTCGCGCGGCTCGTTGTGGAGCGCGCGTTTGAATTTTTCCTGGCGGCGACGCATCGACGACAGCGAACGGCCGCGCGCGTCGTCATCCGACAGCGCCGAGTTCAGCGTCAGCTTGCCGCGGCGGCGATCTTCCTCGCCCTTGGTCGGCTTGGCCGGGCGAGCCACTTCGGGAGTCGCAAGACGGCGCGGCGGTGCGCTGGCTCCAGCACCGGTACCGGTGCGCCTTGGCTTTGCCTCTTCCTCGTCATCGGCCGTGGCGACGTCGGCGGCCTGCGGCGCGCGGCGGCGAGCCTCTTCCTCGGCACGGCGCCGGGATTCGGCCTCGGCCTGCAGGCGCGCTTCCTCCTCGGCCTGCCGGCGCGCGGATTCGTCACGCTCGCGCTTGCGGCGTTCCTCTTCCTCGGCGCGGCGCTTGGCATCTTCCTGAGCGCGCAAGCGATCCTCAGCCTCGCGAGCCTTGGAGCCTTCCAGCGCCCTGCGGCGCGCTTCCATCTCGCCGCGCGATAGCTCGTTCAGGACCATGCCCGAACGCTCCGGCGGCGGAGGCGGCGCCTTGGGCGCTTCCTGCACGACAGGCGCGGCAGCGACAGGAGCAGCGGCGGGCTTCGGCGTGAAGACAGACGGCGCCACCGGCTCCGGCTTGTCGCCGGGCAGCGAGAACTTGCGCTTCTTGGTCTCGACGACGACCGACTTGGTGCGGCCATGCGAGAAATTCTGGCGCACGGTGCCCTGCTCGAGGCCGGGGCGCTTCAGCGTCAAGGTCTTCTTCGGCGTAACGCTCAACGTCTTGTCGTCGCCCGATTTCGTATCGTTCATTCCACATCCTCTGCGGCATCATCTTCGTCAGCAACGGCCGCAAGCATTGCCAGATCGTTCGGGGTACCGCCCCGATATCGGTCGAGCGCAACAACGCGCTTCTCAACCGCCAGTCCCGCGTCCTGCGCGAGGACGGCAGCATGTATCACATTTGTACCCCCCAATGCCAAGCTCAACTCGGCCTCGGGGAAAAGTTTGTAGGCAAGGATGGCGGGACCGCCGAGATGGACGGTTGCCCGCCGCGCCTGACTGATCTTGCGGACACCGTCGTCCGAAGCCTCGGCCGCATGCAGCACAAGCAGCGCCTGCCCGTCGCGCACCGCGCCCTCGACCTTGGCGGCGCCAAGAACGACGGCGCCCGCCTTGCGAGCAAGGCCAAGCATGCCCAGAGCGTATCTGGAGAGCAGCCCGTCGACCATGCCGCCGATGTCGGCCGGAACGGTCACCTGTGCCTTGAAAGCACGGGCAAACAGGTTCTTCGCCGCTGCCTTCTCGATATGTAGGCGATCGGCGGTGACCCAGCAACCGCGGCCGGGCAGATTTCTCTTGATGTCCGGAACGACGGCCGAATCCGGGCCGACGACGAAGCGGATCAGCTCATCCGCTTCGGCCTGCCTGCGCGTAACGATGCAAGTGCGATCGTTCATCTCGTCCACGGGCTTTGCGATTGGTGGTCACCTCACGCACCGACGGTTTCGTCGGCCGCGGCCTCTTCGGCAGCGAGTTCTTCCTCGGTGATCCAGCCGGCCTGCTTGCGGGCGGCAAGCACCATCTGCTCGGCCTCGGCGCGCGAGACGCCGTGGCTGGCGAGCACGCCCGGAAAGACCTTGGTCTCGCCGTCCTTGCGCTCTTTCCAGCCGATCAGGTCGTCCGCGGCATAGCCGGCGAAGTCCTCGACGGTCTTCACGCCGTCCTCGCCGAGCGTCACCATCATGGCGGTGGTGATGCCGGGGATATCGCGCAGCTCGTCCTTGACGCCCAGGGCCTTGCGCTTTTCGTCGTGCTCGGCCTCGATCTTTTCGAGATATTCGCGGGCGCGGGTCTGGATCTCCGAGGCGGTGTCCTCGTCGAAGCCGTCGATCGAGGAGATTTCGCCCGAATCGACATAGGCGACTTCCTCGACGCTGGTGAAGCCTTCGGAGGCAAGCACCTGGCCGACCATCTCGTCGACGTCGAGCGCTTCCATGAAGAGCGCCGAACGCTCGACGAATTCCTTCTGGCGACGCTCGCTCTCCTCCTGCTCGGTCAGGATGTCGATATCCCAGCCGGTGAGCTGCGACGCCAGGCGCACGTTCTGGCCGCGGCGGCCGATGGCCAGCGACAGCTGGTCGTCCGGCACCACCACCTCGATGCGCTCGGCATCCTCGTCAAGCACCACCTTGGCGACCTCGGCCGGCTGCAGCGCGTTGACGATGAAGGAAGCGGCCGAAGGCGACCATGGAATGATGTCGATCTTCTCGCCCTGGAGCTCGCCGACCACCGCCTGGACGCGGCTGCCGCGCATGCCGACGCAAGCGCCGACCGGATCGATCGAGCTGTCGCGCGAGATGACGGCGATCTTGGCGCGCGAGCCCGGATCGCGGGCGACCGACTTGATCTCGATGATGCCGTCGTAGATTTCCGGCACTTCCATGGTGAAGAGCTTAGCCATGAACTGCGGATGCGTGCGCGACAGGAAGATCTGCGGCCCGCGCTGCTCGCGGCGCACGTCATAGACATAGGCCCGCACGCGGTCGCCATATTTGTAATTCTCGCGCGGGATCAGCTCGTCGCGGCGGATGATCGCCTCGCCACGGCCGAGATCGACGATGACGTTGCCGTATTCGACGCGCTTGACGGTGCCGTTGACGATCTCGCCGATGCGATCCTTGTATTCGTCATACTGGCGATCGCGCTCGGCCTCGCGCACCTTCTGCACGATGACCTGCTTGGCCGACTGGGCGGCGATTCGGCCGAAATCCATCGGCGGCAGCTGTTCCGCGATGAAGTCGCCAAGCTGGGCGTCTGGGTTGCGCTCGCGCGCCGTGGAAAGCGCGATCTGCGTCGCGTAGTCATCGACCTTCTCGACCACTTCCATCAGCCGCTGCAGCTTCATCTCGCCGGTGTTCGGGTTGATGTCGGCGCGGATGTTGGTCTCCTGGCCGTAACGAGAGCGCGCCGCCTTCTGGATCGCATCGGCCATGGCGGCGATGACGATCGACTTGTCGATCGACTTTTCACGCGCGACCGCGTCGGCGATCTGCAGCAGCTCGAGCCTGTTGGCGCTTACAACCATTGTCTTTCTCCCGATTTCGCGCCGGGCATACGGCCCGGCTACTCAATCAACTTTCCTGTTCGGTTTCGTTTTCCTCGCCGTCGGCGGCGTCTTCCGCTTCGCCGCGGCGCTTCCTGGCTTCCTTGCGCGCCCGGTTGTCCTTCGACAGGGCATCGCGGATGAGATCGTCGGTCAGCACCAGCCGGGCCTCGGCGATCGCATCGTAAGGCACGCGCACCGTCGGCTCCTCGCCATAGGCCGCCTTGTCGCGCTCGACCAGGATGCCGTCGGCATCCGCCTCGGCGATCTTGCCCTTGAAGCGCTTGCGGTCGCCGATCAGAACCGATGTTTCCAGCTTGACCAGATGGCCGGTCCAGGTGGTGAAATCCGACTTGCGCACCAGCGGCCGGTCGATACCGGGCGAGGACACTTCGAGATGATACGCCTTTTCGATCGGATCCTCGACATCGAGCGCCGGCGACACCGCGCGGCTGACCTCTTCGCAATCCTCGACGGTCATGGTGCCGTCTTCGCGCTCGGCCATGATCTGCAGCGTCAGACCGTTCTGGCCGGTCAACTGCACCCGCACGAGACGGAAACCGATGGCCTTGAGCACCGGCTGCACGATCAGCGCAATGCGCGCATCGATACCGCTTTCGCGGATGATACGGTCGTCGGCCTCGCTTGCCGCTGCAGTCATCAGATCCCTGTCGCTTTTGGCTTCCGCCCGGCGGGTAACAAAAAAGAGCGGGACCGGGTGGACCCACTCTTCGTCATACCGACCAAGAATTTGAGGCTGATATAGACGATTGCCGCCGGCGTTTCAAGCCTTCAGGCACAAGCGGCGCCGGGTGCCTAGAACTGGCGCGGCCATCGCTGGGCCGTATGCATCACGGTGAGTATCACGATCTCGCCGCCGACAACACGGTAGGGAATTATGTAAGGGATATCAGCCAGGACCAGTTCTCGGGTTCCTTTCACCCGCCCGACCCGCCCCATGGCGGGCTGCTCAGCGAGATTGTCCGCAGCGGAAACGATACGGGCAACCACGCGTGCGGCGGCTGATGGACTATCCTTTTCGATGAAGGCGCCAATCTGATCGAGACGGCGCACGGCGCGTTGGGTCCACCGGATCCGCTTCATCGTTCGGAGGCTGGCTTGACGTATTTCGCTATGACGCTGGCTAAATCCTTCTCACTCGCAAATTCTCCTCGATCGGCTTCGTCTAGGCCGGCCTCGATCTCGGCAAGTTGCCATTCTTCCCTCGCGACATAGTCCTCGATCGCTTGAGCCGCGACGTAGGAACGAGAGCGGTCCACCTTTTCGGCCAACTGGTCGAGCTTGGCCACAGTCTCATCCGGAAGCCGCACGGTGAAGGCGCTCATCATCCTGTCTCCATTCTGGTTCACTATGAATGTGGTGGAACCAAATTGGTTCGTCAATTCCATGTCGCGAGGCAGGACCCGCTTGAGCTGCCTTGCGCGCGGCGCATGACGGCCATGCGATCCTTGGTGAATCGGCATGTCGCCACCATTTATGTTGCAATGCAAAAGGAAAGGACGCGCGCGGCGGCGCGTGAAGCTAACTATATGGACCGCGGATTGTTTTTCGTCATCGGTGATTTCTTCAACACATTTGGCAGCGCGGCGCGGGCCATCGAGGCCAGCCGCAAGCCGCGCCGCAGCGAGCTGAAGAAGCTCGGCATCGATCCGGTGGCTTTCGATCGGATCGGCCGTTTCTAGCTCCTTAGCGGGAGCCCGACCGTCCCATCCTCGCCGGGCGGCGGCGCCCCACCTTACTTCTGCGCCTCCACGAGCGACGCGGCAATTGCCGCGATCGAACGAAACAGGACAAGTGGATCGTCCCTTGTTGGGAGAAATCCCCGCCGCAGCCAGAATTGCGCTGCTTGCGCATCGACCGCATTGACCATCAGCGCGCGCCCTCCAATCAGTTCCGCCGCCTGAACGCAGCGCTGCAGGGCATGCTTCACCAGGCCCGTGCCAATGCCGCGCCCGGCCCATCCGGTATCGGTCGCAAGCTGGCCAAGGAGCAGGCACGGCACCGGGTCGGGCGGTTGCCCCGTGCGGATCGACCGAGGCAGGATCGATGGCACGACGGCAGTCGGCGCCAAACCATAATATCCAACCACCCGGCCGGCTTCGTGGCCAACGAGAACGGCCGTAAAGCCTTTTTCCTGATTGGAGAGGGCGCGGGTTTTCAGCCAATGATCGAGCGCAGGTTTCCCGCAGGAAAATCCGGACACATCGTGAGCCGCGGCAAGCGGTTCGGGGGCCGATAAGGCCACAGCTCAGCGCTTCGCTGTGTAACCAGCTTCCCAGGGAGCGGGCCGCTTTGCCAGTTCCACCATATCGGGAACCGGAGCAGCCGAGGCTGACAGGACCTCCATGAACTCCGCGAACCCTTCCGGGCTCATGCGGACAAGACGATTTTCCATCAGCACATCCTCGGCCGCGCGCACGGCGGCATCGCGTACGAAATCCGTGCGGGACCGGCCGCGCAGGGTGGCGGCACGATCGATCATCGCCACGTCCGCTTCCGGCAGCCGCATCGAGATCGGGTATTCCTTGCGTTCGACCGGGGCGGCCATAGCTGTCTCCTTACCCGAAATATAGTGGTCTGTAGCGCCAAATGCAATACAGAGATGCTCGACTATGTCCGGATAAAGGTCAGATAAGCAGGCCGGCGTCCCTCGCGGATGGCCTTGGCCTCGTAGCGCGTGCCGGGCCAACCCTCGTAGGGCCTGTGCCAGTCGGCTGCGTCTTCGGCCTGCCATGCGAAGGCGCCGTGATTGCGGCAGGCAAGCAGCGTCCAGTTCACATAGCTGTCGATGTCGGAGGCGAAGCGGAACCTGCCGCCGGGTTTCAGCACCCGGGCAAAGCGGCCGAGATTGGCGCCGCCGACGAAGCGCCGCTTCCAATGCTTCTTCTTCGGCCACGGATCGGGATAGAGCAGGTCGATGCCGTCGAGCGAGCCTGATGGCAGCCAGTCGAGCAGGCGCGTGGCGTCGTCGTCATAGACCCTGAGATTGCCAAGCGGCGCCTTGCCGAGCGCCGTCATCATCTTGGCCATGCCGTTGACGAAGGGCTCGACGCCGATGAAGCCGGTCTCCGCCGCTTCCGTGGCGCGATGCAGGAGGTGCTCGCCGCCGCCGAAACCGATTTCCAGCTGCAGCGCCGAAATCTCAGCCTTGAACAAAGTCTTGAGATCGGACGGCGCTTGCGCCGTCAGGTCGAGCCGATATTCGCGCAGGCCACTTTCGAGGGCGATCGCCTGCTGTGGGCGTATGGTCTTGCCGTGCCGGCGACCGAAGAATCCTTCAGCCGCCCGGCTCGGCCGGTCCTTTGCGTCCGCTGGCGTCAGGCGGCGACGGCGTCCTTGAGCGCCTTGGCAAGGTCAGTCTTCTCCCAGGAGAAGGAACCGTCGCGGCCGGCCTTGCGGCCGAAATGGCCGTAGGACGAGGTCTTTGCGTAGATCGGCTTGTTCAAATCGAGATGACGGCGGATGCCAGACGGCGACAGGTCCATCACCTTGCGAAGCGCCTCCTCGAGCCTCGATTCCTCGACCTTGCCGGTGCCGTGCAGGTCGACATAGACCGACAGCGGCTGGGCGACGCCGATGGCGTAGGAGAGCTGGATGGTGCAGCGGTCGGCAAGCTTGGCCGCCACCACGTTCTTGGCGAGGTAGCGGGCCGCATAGGCCGCCGAACGGTCGACCTTGGTGGTGTCCTTGCCCGAGAAGGCGCCGCCGCCATGCGGCGCCGCGCCGCCATAGGTGTCGACGATGATCTTGCGGCCGGTGAGGCCGGCGTCGCCGTCAGGCCCGCCGATAACGAACTTGCCGGTCGGGTTGATGTACCAGTTGCAGTCCTCGGCGATCTTCAACTCACCAAGCGCCTCGCGGATATAGGGCTCGACCACCTTGCGGACCTTCTTGGAGTCCCAGCTCGCATCGAGATGCTGGGTGGAGAGCACGATCTGCGTGACCTCGGCCGCCTTGCCGTCGGCATAGCGCACGGTGACCTGGCTCTTGGCGTCCGGGCCGAGCTTGCCGGCCTCGCCATTGCCTTCATGGCGCGCGGCGGCCAGCAATTCGAGGATCTTGTGGCTGTAATAGATCGGCGCCGGCATCAGGTCGGGCGTCTCACGGCAGGCATAGCCGAACATGATGCCCTGGTCGCCCGCGCCTTCCTCGCCCTGGCGGTCGGCAGCGTTGTCGACGCCCTGGCCGATATCGGGCGACTGGCCGTGCAGCAGCACGTCGATCTTGGCGGTCTTCCAGTGGAAGCCGGACTGCTCGTAACCGATCTCGCGGATCGCCTTGCGGGCGACAGACTTGAACTTGGCCGGGTTGACCACGGGGTGGCCGGACGCATCCTTGAGGACGTTGCCCGCCTTGTCCTTCTTCAAAAGCGTGTCCGGGACGCGGACCTCGCCGGCGATGACGACACGGTTGGTGGTGGCCAGCGTCTCGCAGGCGACGCGCACCTTCCACGGGTCCATGCCCGTCTTCTTGGCTTCGCGATAGACCAGATCGACGATCTCGTCGGAGATACGATCACAGACTTTGTCGGGATGACCCTCGGAGACGGATTCCGAGGTGAAGAGATAATTCTGCCGCGTCACGGGTGTCCCCTCTTGAAAAAAGATCGGCAGGTCTGCCGATTTTGGCGCGCCACGTGTTAGCGGTGCCGGGCGCTGCTCGTCAAGCGGCGCGACGGATCTGGCATGAATGTAGGCAAGGTCGGCTATGCCACCGGCGGCGGCCGGCGGCATAGGTAAAAAATCAATCGGCGTCTTCGGCGGAGAGCGCCTTTACCAGATCGATGATGCGGCGGCGCACCTTGACGTCGCCGATCTTGACGAAAGCCCGGTTGAGCTGAAGTCCTTCGGGACTGCCGCAGAATTCGATGGCGAAGGCCATAGAGGAGTCTTCGGCAAATCCCCGATTGCCGCCGCCGATCTCCTCGCCCGGGGCATCCTCGAAGAAGAAGGCGACGGGAACGCTCAGGATGGAGGCGATCGCCTGCAGACGGCTGGCGCCAACCCTGTTCGTGCCCTTTTCGTACTTCTGGATCTGCTGAAAGGTGATGCCGAGATTTTCACCCAGCTTTTCCTGGCTCATTCCAAGCATATTGCGACGCAGCCGGATGCGGCTTCCGACATGGATGTCGATCGGATTAGGCTTCTTCTTGTTCTCTTCTGTCATTTTTTCCTCGCCGAATTTTTCCGGCTTTTTCTATTTTGTTCCGCCCATATGAAGCCGGAGCCACCTGCCCCAACAGAACCCTCCAACCGACTTCGAGAAAATTTTAGGCGTTACAGTATGAGTTTCTAATGTGCCGACTGTCAATTCACCCGTAGCCGCTGCCTTACATTCAATGTGAAGGCAATCAGCGCAAACAGCAACATGATCAGCAATCCGTTAATGCGCCGCTGTTCGGCGGACAGGAGGGCGCGCCCAGAAACCGGCACATGCGCGTCGATGGCGCCGCGCGCGTCGACGGCAAGCGCGTCGATAATGCGTCCGCGCGAATCGACGACGGCGGAGATGCCGTTGTTGGCCGCGCGCAGCAGCGGCAATCCATTCTCCACCGCACGAATCTGCGCTTGCCTGAAGTGCTGATACGGGCCTGGCGTGTCGCCAAACCAAGCGTCGTTGGTGACGTTCACAATTACGTCAGATGACGCAGAATCGACGGCGACGAGATCGGGAAAGATCACCTCGTAGCAGATGAACGGAGCGGCGCGCAGGCCACCCGGCACGCCGATCGGATGCCGCTCGTTGCCGGCGGCGAAATTCATCGGTCCGGCAACGAGCTGGCCGATGCCGAAGCGTTCGAAAAGATCGGCGAAGGGCAGATACTCGCCGAAGGGCACAAGATGCACCTTGTCGACGGCATCGACGATCTCGCCCTTGTCGTTGATCGCCACGACGGAATTGTAATAACGGCTGCCGGCACTCGCCGATCCGCCCTCCTCGCGCACGACACCGGCAATCAGCATCTGGCCGTCGACCAGCATGTCGCCCAATGCCGTCAGCGCGTCCGGACGCTCGGTGAACAGGAACGGCACCGACGTTTCCGGCCACAGGATGAGCTGCGGCTTGGCATGCCCCTCTTCCGGCGCCTTCCCCGATATCCCCAGCAAGGTTGCGAAGATGCGGTCGCGCACCGAAGCGTCCCATTTCTCGCTGAGATCGACCGCGGGCTGGACGATGCGGACATCGATCGAGCGTGTCGGTTTCACCGGGGTGGCAAGCCTGAAATAGCCGAAGCCGACATGGGCGGCGACGAGGATGACGAAGAGCGCGATACCCAGCCTCAGATGCCGGCGCGCCGCGACCAGCGCGGGAAGGGAAAACAGGAAGACGGCGAGCGCGTTCATGCCGATCATGCCGGTCACCGACACGCTCTGCATCAGGACCGGCACCGGCATCGCCGCATAGCCGACGGCGTTCCAGGGAAAGCCGGTGAAGAGGAAATCGCGCAGCCATTCGGCAAGGCCGAAGCCGAAGGCAAGGGCGGCGATACGGCCGATATCGCTGCTCCAGAACAGCCGCGCCACCACGGTGGCAAAGCCATAGAAGAAGGCCAACGCGAAGGGGATGCCGACAACGGCGAAAGGCAAGGCCCAGGCGAAGCTGTCCGCCTCGACCAGCAAGGCCTGGCCGATCCACCACAGGCCGGCGAGGAAATAGCCGAAGCCGAACCACCAGCCGGTGGCGAAAGCCGGCCTCAAACGCCGGAGCCAACCATCGGAAGCCTCGCCCGTGGCGCCGTCAAGCAGCCAAACCAGGACCGGGAACGAGACGAAGCAGACGGCGAAGAAATCGTAGGGCGCCTGGGCAAGCACTGCCAGCGCCCCCGCGGCAAACGCCACCAGCGACCGCCGCCATCCCCACAGCAGAATTATCCGGCCGGCAAAGCGCTGCATCAAGCTTCCCAAGTCGCACGAATCAGGGAGCTAGAGATTTAACAGGCTGCACCGCCCGATCCAAACCCGGATAAGCACGGGCCGATACACGATGGCGCTATCTGTGCCAGCCCTCGATGCGCAGGCCGCTCAGCCGCTCGGCTTCTTCTCGCGGCACCACACGCAAGGGCTGGGTGAAGGTCCAGATATGACCTTCGGGATCGCGCGCCCGGTATTGCCGCTCGCCGTAGAAATGATCGGCGGGCTCCTCGACGATTTCGGCCCCTGCAGCGCGCGCTTGTTCACAATGAGCGTCAAGGTCTTGCTGCAAACGGACATAAACGGCTTGCGTGTTCTTGCCGCCGACGGAGGCGGGACTGGCGATATGCTCATCCCATTCGGAATCGACGATGATGTAGCCGTCGCCGAAACGCATTTCAGCATGCAGGAGCCGGCCGCCGGCGTCGCTCACCAGCATGCTCGGCTCGAAGCCGAACGCCGCCTGGAGCCAGGCCAAAGCCGCGCGCGGATCCTTGTAGAAAACACCCGAGCCCAGAACCGCGTGCCTGAACGGATCGTCGATCGCCATCGGAGGGCGATATCAGGCCTGCTCGGTGCGAGCCGCGCGGCGGCGCTGACGCTCGCCCTTCTGGCTCTGCACGATGCGCACGCGCTTGACACGGCGCGGGTCGGCGTCGAGTACGTGGAACTCGAAGCCCGGAATGGCCTGCACGACTTCGCCTCTGGCCGGGACGCGGCCGAGCGTGTTGAAGATCATGCCGCCGATGGTGTCGACATATTCGCCATGCTCGCCGGCGGCAAAGTCGCCGCCGATCATCTTGGCGACCTCGTCGATCTCGGCCTTGCCGTCGACGACGAACACGCCGTCGCCGGTCTGCGTGATCATCGGCTCGTCGTCGTCATGCTCGTCCTCGATGTCGCCGACCACCATCTCGACGATGTCTTCCAGCGAGGCGAGGCCGTCGGTGCCGCCATATTCGTCGATGACCAACGCCATCTGCGTGCGCGTCGTCTGCATGCGGCCCATCAGGTCGGAGGCAAGCATGGACGGTGGCACGAACAGCACCTGGCGGATCAGATTGAGATCGCCGATGGTGCGCGCGAGATCGACTTGCGCGAGGTCGAGCGCGGTCGCCACCGGCGCCTTCGCCCTGGCGCGGCCCTTCTTGACTCTGGCGAGTTTGGTGATGTGGGCGAGAACGTCGCGGATGTGGACCATGCCGCGCGGGTCGTCCAGCGTCTCGGAATAGACCGGCATGCGCGAATGGCCGGATTGCTCGAAAAGGCCGAGCAGGTCGCCAAGCGTGGTGTTGATCTCGACCGCCTCGATGTCGGCGCGCGGCACCATGACGTCCTCGACCCGCACTTCGCGCAGGCGCAGGATGTTGTTGAGCATGGCGCGTTCGCCGGGCGAGAAAGCGCCGGCATCGGTCGCTGTTTCGGCGAGCGCCCCGGCAATCTCCTCGCGCAGGCTGGTGCCATTGCGGTGCCGGAACAGGCCGAGCACCCGGTCGAAGAGAGAAGGACCGGCATGCGTCGCCTCCGCGGCCGCGCTGCCGGTGGGAATACTCGGACTTGAGCCCTCTTCCGTCTTTTCGGAAGGCTTGGCAGCACTGCCGGCGTCCGGACGGGCGGCAGTTTCTGGTGTGTCGTTCATCGCCATCAGGTCAATTGAGCTTTTTTGTTACGCGTAGGGATCGGGAATGGCAAGCCTCGCAAGCGCCGCGCGCTCGATCGCTTCCATCTCCTCCGCCTCGGCGTCGGTCTCGTGATCATGGCCCAAAAGATGCAGCAGGCCATGGATGACGAGATGGGTGATATGGTTCTCGAGCGGCTTGTCTTCCAGGGCAGCCTCGCGCGCCACCGTCTCGGAGGCGAGCACGATGTCGCCCAGCATCGGGGGCAAAGGACCGCCTTTCGGGAAGGAAAAAGCCGGGAAAGACAAGACGTTGGTGGGCTTGTCCTTGCCGCGCCATTCGGCATTGAGCGTCCGGATATGGGCATCGTCGGAAAAAACGACGCTGAGCTCGGAGACCCCGCCCGCGCCGGTCTCGGCAAAGGCGGCCGCAAGGGCGCGATCGATGAGGCGTGTCAATTCGACTTCCGGGGGCCAGTCGCCTGCCTCGACGAAAATATCGATATCGACCGGGATTCCGGCAGAGGATTTGGTGTTTTCAGCCATGCGGCCTTTGATCAGCTCTCGGCGCCGAGTCCTCGCGCCAGCTTGCCGTCGCGGTCATAGGCCTTGACGATCTCGGCGACCAGCGGATGGCGCACCACGTCGCCTTCGTTGAAGCGGACGGTGACGATGCCAGGCACGCCGTCGAGGATGCGCAGCGCCTCGACCAGGCCCGACTTGGTGTTGGGCGGCAGGTCGATCTGGGTCGGATCGCCGGTGACGATCATGCGCGAGTTCTCGCCGAGGCGGGTGAGGAACATCTTCATCTGCATCGGCGTGGTGTTCTGCGCCTCGTCGAGGATCACCGCCGCATGCGCCAGCGTGCGGCCACGCATGAAGGCCAGCGGCGCGATCTCGATCACCTCGGCCGCGATCGCCCGCTCGACCTTGTCGGCCGGCATCATATCGTAGAGCGCGTCATAAAGCGGCCGCAGATACGGGTCGACCTTTTCCTTCATGTCGCCCGGCAGGAAACCCAGCCGCTCGCCGGCCTCGACGGCCGGGCGCGAAAGGATGATGCGCTCGACCATGCCGCGCTCCAAGAGCATCGCGGCATGCGCGACCGCCAGATAGGTCTTGCCGGTGCCGGCAGGCCCGATGCCGAAGACCATTTCCGAGCGCTCCAGCGCCCGCATATAGGCGTCCTGGTTGAGCGAGCGGGCATAGATCGTCTTCTTGCGGGTTGCGATCTGCGCGGCCGACACCTTGCCTTTGCGCTCCAGGGTCGGCAGCGTCAGCTGATCGTCGGCGGCAATCGCCATGCGCACGGCGCCGTCGACGTCCGACTGGCCGATGTCGACGCCCTTCTGCAGGATGCCATAGAGCGTATCCAGCGCGCGGCGCGCCTGCTCGGAGGCGGTCGCCGAGCCCTTGATCGTAAGCTGGTTGCCGCGCGAGCGGATGTCGACGCCGAGCTTCTGCTCGAGCCGGGCCAGATTCTCGTCGAACTGACCGTAAAGGGCGCTGGCAAGCTTGTTGTTGTCGAAGGTCAGTACGATGTGCGCCATGTCGGAGGCCCCGGACGCCTGGTTCTGGGGCGGATTCTTCAGTTCGGCAGCGCTCAACCGTCTCTCCTCATCTGCCGAGGCTTGCGGCATGCATGTCGTTGTCCCAACCGCGGGCACTTTTCTAGCGACATGCATTCAGGCCAACTCGGCGAACAGGCTGTTGGGGCCTGTCTTCGTGATTCGTACGTCAATAATGTCACCGATTCCACCGGCCTTGTCGTCAACAATCACGGGGTTCAGCCATGGCGAGCGGCCGACAATCTGGCCGGGGCGACGGCCGGGCTTCTCGATCAGTGTGCTGACGGTGCGGCCGACCCGGCTGGCGATGAAATTGTGCTGCTGCTCGTTGATCAGCGCCTGCAGGCGCTGCAGCCGCTCGTCCTTCACAGCTTCGGCGAGGTGGCCGTCCATCTCGGCGCCCGGCGTGCCGGGGCGGGGCGAGTATTTGAAGGTGAAGGCCGAGGCGTAACCCACCTCGCGCACCAGCTTCAGCGTCGCTTCGAAATCCTCATCCGTCTCGCCGGGGAAGCCGACGATGAAGTCGCCGGACATGGCGATGTCGGGGCGGGTGGCGCGGATGCGCTCGATGAGCGCCAGGTAGTCACGTGCCGTGTGCCTGCGGTTCATAGCCTTCAAAATCCGGTCGGACCCCGACTGCACCGGCAAATGCAGATAGGGCATCAAGGCGGGCAGGTCACGATGCGCGGCGATCAATTCGTCGTCCATGTCGCGCGGATGGCTGGTGGTGTAGCGCAGCCGTGCAAGGCCGGGGATTTCCGCAAGCCGGAACAGCAGACGGCCGAGGCCCCATTCCTCGCCGTCTTCGCCGACGCCGTGCCAGGCATTGACGTTCTGGCCGAGCAGGGTCACCTCGCGCACGCCGGCCTCCGCCAGGCGCTCGGCCTCGGCGACGATCTGCGCCACCGGGCGCGAAACCTCGGAGCCGCGCGTATAGGGCACCACGCAGAAGGTGCAGAACTTGTCGCAACCTTCCTGAACCGTGAGGAAGGCGGTGACGCCGCGCCTGGCAAGCTCGGCGCGCTTCGGCTGCGGCAGATGCTCGAACTTGTCCTCGATGGCGTATTCGGTCTCGACGATCTTCTCACCGCCACGGACCCGCGCCAGCACGTCGGGCAGCCGGTGATAGGTCTGCGGGCCGATGACCAGATCGACCGCAGGGGCGCGGCGGATGATCTCGCCGCCCTCGGCCTGCGCCACGCAGCCGGCGACGCCGATCAGGAGCTCGCGACCGGCCTCGGCGCGCTCGGCTTTCATGTCGCGGATGCGGCCAAGCTCGGAATAGACCTTTTCCGCCGCCTTTTCTCGGATATGGCAGGTGTTGAGCAGCACCAGATCGGCGTCTTCGACGGCGTCGGTGGCGACATAGCCATCGGCCGCCAGCGCATCGGTCATGCGCTGGGAATCGTAGACGTTCATCTGGCAGCCATAGGTCTTGATGAAGACCTTTTTCGCCGTCCGGTCGGTGCTGGCCGAGTGCTCGGCCGCAGCGCCGATGTCGTGGCTTTCAATCGTGTTCAAATCCATCGGGCGGCTTCTACCGCCTTTCCGTGACAAAAAACAGACGATTTTGGTGGATTACCGGCTCTTGGCCGGGTCGGCGAGGATGACCTGCATCATCTCGCGCACCTTGGCTTCCATCAGCCTTGCCGTTTCCTTGCGGTTCGAGCCCTTGGAGAACGGCACCGGCTCGCCGAAATGCACCTCGGCATCGATCGAGCCCTCGGCAAGCAGGGTTTTCAGATGCGGCATCAGATCCTGGTCGCCGATCCAGGCGGTGATCGGCCGATGGCGACGGCCCATCGGCATGCCGTGCAGGCGCGTATAGGCGATCGCCACGGGCTGGATGAAGACCTGTTCCGCCGCGCCTTCCGAAATCGCCATGGAGGCCGCGCCGAAGAGCGTGCTCTTGAACGGCATCACGAGGTTGCCGTCGCCGGTCGAGCCTTCGGCGAACAACACCATGGCGTCGCCTTTTGCCATCCTTTTGGCGATCTCGCTCGCCTGGTCGCCAGAGGTGCGCTTGCGCTCGCGCTCGATGAAGACGGTGCGCTGCAGCTTGGACAGCATGCCGATCAGCGGCCAGCCTTCCATGTCGGCCCTGGCGATGAATTTCACGTCGACGAAGGAGCCGAGCACCATGATGTCGGTCCAGGAAATGTGGTTGGCCGCGACAAGCAGCGGCCGCTCCTTGGCCAGCGCGCCCTTCACATGCACCCGCATGCCGAGCGCCCTCAGGATCATGCTGTGCCAGATCTTCAGGATGAAGGTTTCAGGCCACAGCCCCGTCTTCATCGACAGGATCTGGAGCGGCACAAGCACCAGCGAACAGGCGACGACATAGGAGAGCGCCAGGTAAATCCGTAATTTCTTGATCATTCGCTCCCGCCCTATCGCGCGGATTGGCTAGCGAAGATCGCGGCGCATGACAAGCGCGCCGGTCGGGCCGTGCTCGGTCGAACGGTAATAGTTCGGGCGGTGACCGACCTGGATGAAGCCGAGCCTGCGGTAAAGCCCGATCGCCGGCGCGTTGGTCTCGTCGACCTCGAGGAAGAGCGCTTCGGCGCGCTGCGCGTGCAATTCGCGCAGCACCGCATCCATCAATTGCCAGCCAAGGCCCTGGCGACGATGGCTGCGGGCGACGGCCACGGTCAGGATTTCGCCTTCGCCGGCCGCGAGCCGCGCCAGCACGAAGCCGACCGGCGGCTTGGCGCCTTGGCCGGTCTCACGCGCCGCATAGCCGAAGACGGTGTCCTGCTCGAGGAGCGCTGCGAATTCGCCGTCGGTCCAGGGTCGCACGAAATCCTCGCGATGCAGCACCGAGACGGCGGCGCTGTCGGCGACCGTCAGCGGCTCCAATGCGTAGTCCCTGCGGCGCGGCTTAAAGAACGGTATGCGCATCAGGGCTCGCTTCCCTTGTCCCGCCTTGGCAGAATAAAGCCCGCCTGCGACTTGGCGTCGGCGCCGCGCAGATAGAGCGGCTTGGGCTTCTCGCCCGGCTCCCTGGCCGAGGCCAGCCTGGCATAGGTCGCGATGTCGGCGGTGGCGGCGACCGGACCGGTGTCGAAGACGCGACCCGCCGCCTTGGCAATCTGGAGCGCGGCGGTGCCGGCCAGGACCGCTTTGGCGTTGATGGCCATGGTCACGGCCTCAGAAAGCGTGGCCACCGAAGGTCCGTAAGTTTCGGCTAACGCTTCATCATAGAGCGCGGCATGGATTTCCTCGCGCCCGGCGTCCAGCGCGGCAAGCACCGCGCGCCCGGGAAAGGCGCTCGCCGCCTCCGCCGCCAGGGCTTCCAGCGTCGTCACGCCGATCGCCGGGATCTTTAGCGCCAGCGCCAGGCCGCGCGCGGTCGAGACGCCAACGCGCAGGCCGGTGAAGGAGCCCGGACCGATCGACACGGCAACGGCGTCGAGATCAGGATAGCCGACCCCGCCGGCCTGCAGGGCCGTCTCGATGACGGCCATCAGATGCTCGGCGTGGCCTTTGCCGAGATCGCGCACCTCGCGGCCAAGCTCCCTCCCCGCGCCCGCATCATAGACGCAAGCGGCACAGAGATTGGCGGCGCAGTCGATGGCGAGCAGCTTCATAAGGGCAGCTTCATGTGGCCGGTTAACGGACTGGATCGAAACACAATTCCCTCTGCCCGGCATAGGCGATCGCCGCAAGGGCCAGGGCGCAGAAATGTTACGCGGCTTTGCTTCTAGAGCGTTTCACCGTTTCACGGAAACGGCGAGCCGCTCTATCTCTTTGTTTTGACGCAATTCCGGACGGAAAACCGCTCACACTTTTCCTGGAATTGCTCTGGGCGCGGCGATCATGCCGGCGCGACGATGCGCAGCATGTGATTGTCCCAGACATAGTCCGGCTCGGAACGGGTGGCGCCGGCGCCGCCGACGATCTCGCCGGCGCCGGTCGTCGCCATGAAGCCGGCGCCGTCGGGCGCAAGGCCGCAAACCTCGACCAGCGACTTGGTCTCGACCACGCGTCCGCTGGCGGCGTCGATGACGGCCAGCGAATTGCCCTCCGGCGAAGTGACGGCGACCGTGCCCGTCGCGGCATTGGCGACGACCGAGCCGATATAATTGCGGAAGCCTGAGAGCACGTCCTGCGGCATCTCCAGGAGCTCGAGCTCCTTGCCGCGCGCGGCGCGGCCGACCAGTGCCGGACGATCGGTCGCCGGCCCGCGATACTGGCAGCCGAACCAGACGGTACCCGCCTGGTCGCGATCCATGTGGCGGATCGACAGCTGATGCAGCGTCGGCGGCAACTCGTGCTTTTCGATGAGGTCGCCGGTGATGCGGTCGACCAGCGTGTAGGACGGTTTCATCGTCGCGATGTTCAGTTCGGCGCGGCCATAGTCGGGATGGGTTTCGATACCGCCATTGGCGATGGCGAGCGTCCTGCCATCGCCGAGCAGCAGCAGCTCGTGCGGCCCCATGCCATAGGTCGGGAACTCGCCGATGCGGTTGAATTTGGCCCGCGCGTCATAGACGCCGACGACACCTGCCGCGTTGTCGAAATCATTCTCCGTCGCATAGAGCAAGGCGCCGTCAGGCGAGAACACACCATGGCCGAAGAAATGCCGGCCGGCGATGCTGGCGATGGTCAGTGGCTTGTCGCGGCCGGCATGGTCGAAGACGACGGCGAAAGTGCCGGGTTGGCGGGCAAAGACCACCGAACGTTTCGACACCGGATCGAAAGTGACGTCGTGGCCGCGATCGGGCAGATCGACCGTGTGCAGGATTTTTCCCGCCTCGGAGAGCACGGCGGCGCCAAAGCTGCCGTCGCGCTTGACGAAAGCCGTGGCAAACACCGCATCCGCGGCAAGCGTGTCGGCCCAGGCACGCGGCGCCATGGCGGCGGCAAAGCCCGCGCCCGCGGCCCGCAGGAAATCGCGGCGGTCGATGAGGGCGGTTCTCACGGCATCAATCTCCGTCCAGCGACGAGAAGCCGGCGGTCAGACCGAACTCCGCGGTCATCCTGGTGCCGATCAAGGTCGACAGGCTCGAAGTGATCAGCGCGAAATGCTCGAACTTGTCACGCAGCGCCGGATCGGCGAGCGCCTTGTCGATCGGGCCGGCGATGGATTTCGCTGTCGTCACGCCATTGGTGAGCTGGATGTGGATGGACTCGGCCATCCATTGCGCATCGGCGGGCAGAGCCTCGCCGAGCTTGGAGGCCTGGAACAGCTGGTTTATGCCGGAGAGATTTCCGGCGAGCGAGGCTGTCGTGTTCTGCGAGCGCCAGTAGATCGCCTGCTTCGGCTTGTCGCCATCCGGCTTGGTGCCGAGAAAGCCCTTGAGCCGCACGTCGCGGATCATCTCCAGCTCGTTGATGAAGACACCGACCAATTCCGTGACCGCCTCGTTGCCGTCGCGATAGAGCGGGTTTTTCGGCCCCGGACTGGCCCAGAGCGACGCAAAGCCGTCGGGCTTTTGCCAGGCGTCACGCACCTCGCCAGCCATGGTTTCGACATTGCCGGCGACAGCCGCGCCATAAGCGCAACGATAGGGATCGTCTTTCCCGGCGAGCGTTTCGGCGCCGTCGCCGTAAAGCACATATTCGAGGGCGCCGAGACCTTGCATGGCGACGCTCTTTTGCGCCAGTTGCGCCGGATCGGTGGCGGAAGGATCCTTCGATGCGAGCGTGGCCTGCACCTGTCGCAGGCCGATGCTCTTACGATCCGGCCAATAGAGCATGCGTTCCAGCCGGTTGTTTTCCTTGATCGGTCCGAAGCCGATGATCTCGGCCACCGACCAGGCTTCCACCGTGCCTGAAAACGCGGAGCGCGCGCCTTCGAGGCTCTTTTCGGACGGCGCTTCGCAAAGCTGGCGCATCGCCTTGGCCAGGCCCATCGCATGCTCGTCGAGGCTGGCATAGGCGGGGCGGACGAAACCGTCGACCGCACGGCCGATGACGTCGGAGGCTTTGACCGCGGCCGATGCCGGCAGGGAGATGGCCAGAAAAAGCGGAACAACAAGCGCGGCGGCCAGGCGTTTCGACATCACAGAGACTCCAGGAATTTGATCAGCGCGTCACGATCGGCCGCGGCGGCCCGGGCAAAGCGGTCGCGCGCCTTAAGGCCTTCGCCGCCATGCCACAGGATCGCCTCGGCAAGCGTGCGAGCGCGACCGTCATGCAGATAGAAGCTGTTGCCGTTGACCGTCGCGGTGAGCCCAATACCCCAGAGCGGCGGCGTGCGCCACTCGCTGCCGCTCGCCTCCCCAACCCGTTGCCCGTCGGCCAGGCCCTCGCCCATGTCGTGCAGCAGGAAATCGGAATAAGGCCAGATCAGCTGGAAGGCCTGCGCCTTGTTGGGCGTGCCGCGCATGGTGACGAATTTCGGTGTGTGACAGGCAATGCAGCCCATTTCGTAGAACTGTTTCTTGCCGGCAAGCACGTCCGGCCTGTCGAGGCCGCGTCGCGCCGGCACGGCCAGGTTCTGCGAATAGAAGGTGACGAGGTCCATCACCGGCGGCGGCGCTTCCGCGCTACCCAGCCGCTCCTGCACGCCGTTCGGCATGGCAAGGCAATCCTTCTCAGCCTCGGTGCAGTCGCCCCAATGCTTCGGGATTTCCGGCGTCGAGATGCCGATATCGGCGGCAAAGGCATCGGCGGCCTGCTGGCGGATCGAGGCGGTCTGCGCCTTCCAGCCGAAACGGCCCAAGGTCACCGCGCCGCTCAGCTCGTCGCGCACGATGTTCGGCCGGCCCGAAATGCCGTCGCCGTCGCGGTCGTCCGGATCGGCGTGGGCGAGGATGTCGGCAGGCGCGATCTGCTCGATCAGGCCAAGCCCGATCATCGGCGGCGTCAGGCGCGGCGACAGCGTGATGTGCGCATCGAGCGGACCGTAGCCGAGATTTTCGATCGTATAGCTCGGCTTGCGCAGCGAAACGACGGTGCCGTCGCCGAGTGTCACTTCTTGCTCCTGGTAATCGACGCGCATCCGGCCCTCGCCCTTGAGGCCGGGAACCGCCATATCCTGCAGCTGCGCGCCATAGACCGGATCGGGGAAGTTCAGCAGCTTGTGGTCGGCGAGCGCGGCCCTTTCCTCGGCGCTGCCGGCGTCGCGCGCCAGCCTCAGGAACATCGACGTCGATCCGGCATCGCCTTCCGGCGGACGGCCGCGACCGTCCTTCAAGTGGCAGTTCTGGCAGGCGCGCTCGTTGAAGAGCGGGCCAAGCCCATCCGAAGCCTGCGTGGAAGACGGCGACGACACCCAGTTCTTACGGAACAGCGCGTTGCCGAGCTTGAAGGTGCCCTCCTCCTCGAAGGTGAGGTTGGCGGAGGATTGCGAGAAGGCATCGCGGTTGACGTCCTTGCGCGACGTCCCGGTGCCGCCTTGCATCAGCTCGAACGGTTCGGGCTTGGTGAAGTCGGTCGTTGGCCTGGTGACGGCCAGGACCCGCGCCTGGTCCTTCGGCGTCAGGTCGCTGCGGCTTGTCGGCAGGGCGGCGCCGGCCAGCGCGGATGTGGAAAGCGCGATCGTCAGCAAAAGCGAAGCCCCGCTACCGGTCCGGTATCGCGGGGTCTTCCGAAGCGGCCGGCCGTCGATTGCGGCCCGCCGCGCGCGGCGCGAAAAACCTACGGGGCGCCGCATTCCCGCATGTCCTTACTCCGCCTCGTTGGCCGAGTCGGCGTTGAGCAGGCCGTATTTCTCCTCGCCGATCGAGGCGAGCAGGTCGAGCTGCGTTTCCAGGAAGTCGATATGTCCTTCCTCGTCGGTCAACAGGTCCTCGAACAGCTTCATCGAGACGAAATCGCCTTCCTCGTGGCATATCTCGCGCGAGCGCTTGTAGGCGGTGCGCGCGTCATATTCGCCGGCGAGATCGGATTCGAGCACTTCCTTGACGTTCTGGCCGATGCGCAGCGGCGCGACCGACTGCAGGTTGGGATGGCCTTCAAGGAAGATGATGCGCGTGATCAGGCGGTCGGCGTGATGCATTTCCTCAATCGATTCCGCCCGCTCCTTCTTTGCCAGCTTGGTGTAGCCCCAATCCTCGAGCAGGCGATAATGCACCCAGTACTGGTTGACGGCTCCAAGCTCCAGAAACAGGGCCTCGTTAAGCCGCTCGATGATCTGCGGTTCGCCTTTCATGGGTTCTGCTCCCGTATTGGCCGCGCAAGCCTCTCACGCGATCCAGGTGTGAAACGACTTCCACGCCCCCCACCTCTGAGCGGGCGTGGTAGTTCTCGGTGACCCGAATGATCGTTTCCACCACATTTGGGAAACAGCCGCAACAGCGACCGCGCTTGCGCATCGCGTGGTAGACCTTCGCGGGCACGATCAGCTGCCAGGGATCCTCATCCAGCAGGCCGACGATCGTCTGCTCGATCTCCTTCTCGGTGATGATGTTGCAATGGCAGATCAGCATCTGTTTGCTCTGGCTGACGGCGCCGGGCCGGCGCCGCTTGGCTGGCGGGTAAACCCTACTTGAACACCTTGTCGGGAGCGTCGAGGCTGTCGGAACCCTCGAAGGCGATCTGGTTCAGCTTGAGCGAGCCGACGGCGCGCTCGATCGACTTGGTCTGGTCGATCAGGGCGTCGATCGCCGCCTGCACGGTGGCGTTGCCTTCGGTGTTGCCTTCGGCGATCTGCTGGTCGTAGGCCTCGCCGGCGACCGCACGGGCCTTGATCGCCTCCATCTTGGCGACGGTGGTGTCCAGCTTGCCCGAAAGCTCCTGGTCGATCGCCGGATCGGCGGCCTTCACCATGTCCGACACAGACGGACCCGAAACCACGGAGCCGTCGAGCCGCTTGTAGCTGGCATGGTAGGCGTCGCGGATGCCGACCGCATCATAGAGATGCGAGTTGTAGGTGTTGTCGGAGAAGCAGTCCTGCTCCTCTTCCGGATCATGCAGCAGAAGGCCAAGCTTCATGCGCTCGCCGGCCAGCTCGCCGTAGGACAGCGAACCCATGCCGGTCAGGATGGTCGAGATGCCGACGTTTGGCTCTCCCTCCACGAGCGCCTTACGCGCGGCGCCGTCTTCCTTCCAGTCGTTGACCATTTCCTGCAGGTCCGAAACCAGAAGGCCGCTCGCCGACTTCAGGTATTCGGCGCGGCGGTCGCAATTGCCATTGGTGCAGTTCTTGAGGTCATAATCGGTATAGGGCCGCTCGCCCGCGCCGGGACCGGTGCCGTGCAGGTCCTGGCCCCAGAGCAGGAATTCGATGGCATGGTAGCCCGTCGCGACATTGGCTTCGACGCCGCCGGCCTCCTGCAGCGTGCCCGAAAGGAATTCGGGCGTCAGCTTCGAGGCATCGACCTTCTTGCCGTTGATCTCGATTTCCTTGTTGGCGATGACATTGGCCGTGTAGAGCGCATTCGTATCCGATTCCGTGCCATAGCTCTTGGCGACATAGTCGATCAGGCCCTCATCCAGCGGCCACGAATTCACGCGGCCTTCCCAATCATCGACGATCTTGTTGCCGAACCGATAAACCTCGGTCTGCTGGTAAGGGACGCGCGCCGCCTTCCAGGCTTCGCGAGCAGCGTTCAGCGTATCGGCCGAAGGGCTGGCGATGAGCGCATCGACCGCCTTGTCCAACGCCCGCGCCGTGGTCAGCGAATCCTCGTATTTTGCCAGCCCGATGTCGGCATAGGTCTTGATCACCGCCTTGGCGTCGGTCCCGGCTTTCGCCGGCAACACGAAAACCGCCGCCGTCAGCGCAGCCGTGGCGCAGATCGCAGCCAGTCTGCCGCCATTACGTGCCGTCATTGTCCTTCTCCAGTTATTTGGAAATTCAATAAAAGACGCCCACCCGCGCCGAGGCATGAGCATGCCGGGAAAAATGGTGGCCGCGCCGATGCGCGGTTCGCGATAAAAAGACACCCACTTGCCTCCAATCGAAAGGGTTCAAGGCCCAGACATCAAAGGAATGCGCGTTGCGCGCAGCCCTCCATAAACCGATGGAGAGGCCGGGAGTCAACTGGCTCGGCAGAAAAAATTCAATTGAAACAACAGTTTAGAATTATTCTAAACTACAAATATCAACTTTAAACCCGACACTACCTCGCTGACCCGATTGACAGACAGCCATTCCGGGTGCGACCCGATCCGCGGCCCTTGCGGCGGTGGCGGACAATCGCCACCTGCCGCAAGGGCCTAGATTTGCAACAAAAAAGGATCGCGATGACGAACGGGGTTGTGATTGTCGGTGCGGGCCATGCCGGCGTGCAGGCCGCGGCCAGCCTGCGCGAGGAAGGCTATGAAGGGCCTGTCGTCCTGATCGGCGACGAGAAGGAACTGCCCTATCACAAGCCGCCGCTCTCCAAGACCTTCATCAAGGATCCCGAGGCCAAGCCGCAGCCCTTGCGCGGCGAGGCCTTCTACACCGGCAACACCATCGATTACCGGCCGGGTGTGCGCATCGACAGCATCGATGCCCGCGCGAGCCAGTTGAATGTCGCAGGCGGTGGAATGCTCGGCTTCGACCGGCTGGTGCTCGCGACCGGCTCGCGGCCGCGCCTGCTCAAGCTCGACGGCGCCGGCCTCGCCGGAGTGGTTTCGCTGCGCTCGCTGGCCGACGCGCGGGTTATCCGCGAGCTCAGCACGCAGACCGAGGACGTGGTCATTCTCGGCGGCGGCTTCATCGGGCTGGAGATCGCGGCGACGCTGAGGGCCGCCGGCCGCAACGTCACCGTCGTCGAGGCGGTCGATCGCCTGCTTGGCCGCGTCGTGGCGCCGGTGATCGCTTCCCATGTGCGCCAACGCCTGGAGGCGATCGGCGTGCGCATCCTGACCGGCACCACCGTCGCGCGCCTGGAGAGCGAAGGCGGCCGCGTCTCGGCCGCGATCACGTCCAGCGGCGAGCGCCTGCCTGCGCAGATGGTGATCATAGGCATCGGCGTGGTGCCCAATGTCGAACTGGCGGAAGCCGCGGGTCTCGCCATCGGCAACGGCATCCGCGTCGACCAGCATATGCAAAGCTCGCTCCCCGAGATCCTCGCCATCGGCGACGCGGCCTCCTATCGGCACTGGTTCACCGGCGGCGACGTGCGGCTGGAATCGGTGCAGAACGCCACCGACCAGGCCAGGCTCGCCGCACGCACCATTCTCGGCCATGCCGAGCCGTTCACGGCGGTGCCGTGGTTCTGGTCGGATATCGGCGACATGAAGCTGCAGATGGTTGGGCTGACGCAAGGCGGCGATCACCATGTCCTGCTCGGCGATCTCGCCGACAACAAGTTCTCGATCTACCACTATGCCGGCGACCGGCTGCTCGGCATCGAATCCGTCAACCGCCCGGCCGATCACATGCTCGGCCGCAAGATGCTCGGTGCCGGCTTCTCGCCGACGCCGCAGACCGTGGCAGGCGGGCCGGATGCGCTGAAGGCAGCGCTTGCGGCTTTTCAGGATAGGGAGCCGGTCAAAGCTAGGGCGTAGAGATTGCCAATTTTTGCCATAGGCCATAAAATGGCTGCATGAGCACGATGAATATCTCACTGCCCGACAGCTTGAAGCATTTCGTCGACCAGCAGGTGACGGATCGTGGCTATGGCACGAGCAGCGAGTATGTGCGTGAATTGATCCGCCACGATCAGGACCGTCAGCTTCTTCGCCGGCTGCTCCTTGAGGGCGCATCATCGGCGCCGGGCGCTGCCGTTGACGACGACTATTTCGCAGCGCTGAGGAAACGAGCGCAGGGCCAATAAGTTAGTGGCCACCAAGCCAGTTATTCCTCGAAGCCTTGCTCTGCGCGATATCGAGGACGCTGTTGATTATTATGCACGAGAAGCTGGTTCACACGTAGCGCTGGGCTACGTCGACGACCTCGAAAGCGCCTACCAACTGATAGCCCGCCATCCGGCGTCAGGCTCTCTGAGATTTGGCTACGAAATTGGATTGCCCGGTCTGCGCAGCGTACAATTCAAGCGCTATCCATACCTGATTTTCTATTTCGAACAGACCGACCATATCGATATTTGGCGGGTTCTGCACGCCAAGAGGGATGTTCCCGTCTGGCTACAGAATCCGAACTCCTGACGGCACATCCAATCGCTTCGACGCAAGCCGTCAGGAGGGAATGGAGACCGCCGTCAGGCCACCCGCGCCTCATGGATCGAGGTCTCGAGGATATCCAGCGCTTCGGTCATGACGCCGTCCTGGATGGTGATGGGCGACAGGAAGCGGATGACGTTGCCGTAGACGCCGCAGGTGAGCAGGATGAGGCCCTTGTCCAGCGCCTTCAGCCTGACCGCGTTGGCGAATTCGGCCGAGGGCAGGCCCTTCTTCACGTCGTTGAACTCGACGGCGTTCATGAAGCCGGGGCCGCGGATGTCGACGATCTCCGGCACGTCGTCGCGGATCGATTCCAGCCGCTGCTTCAGCCTGGCGCCGAGCGCATTGGCGCGGTCGCAAAGCTTTTCCTCCTCGATCACGTCGAGCACGGCATGCGCGGCGGCGACGCCGATCGGGCTGCCGCCATAGGTGCCGCCGAGACCGCCGGGGCCAGGCGCATCCATGATCTCGGCGCGGCCGGTGACGGCCGACAGCGGGAAGCCGCCGGCGAGGCTCTTGGCCATGGTGGTGAGGTCGGGCGCCACGTCATGATGATCCATCGCGAACATCTTGCCGGTGCGGGCAAAGCCGGTCTGCACCTCGTCGGCGACGAGCAGGATGCCGTGCTGGTCGCAGATCTTGCGCAGCGCGGTCATGAAATCGCGGGGCGCCTCGTAGAAGCCGCCCTCGCCCTGCACCGGCTCGACGATGATAGCGGCCACACGGTTCGGATCGACATCGGCCTTGAACAGCTTGTCGAGCGCGGCCAGCGAATCCGCGACCGAGACGCCATGCAGCGCAACCGGGAACGGCGCGTGGAAGACATCGCCCGGCATGGCGCCGAAGCCGACCTTGTAGGGCACGACCTTGCCGGTCAGCGCCATGCCCATGAAGGTGCGGCCATGAAAGCCGCCGGAAAAGGCGATGACCGCCTGGCGACCGGTGGCGTTGCGGGCGATCTTGATGGCGTTCTCGACCGCCTCAGCGCCGGTGGTGACGAAGATGGTCTTCTTGTCGAACTTGCCGGGCAGCATGCCGTTCAGGCGCTCGGCGAGATGCACATAGCTCTCATAGGGCACAACCTGGTGGCAGGTGTGGGTGAAGCGGTCGAGCTGCGCCTTGACGGCCTCGATCACCTTCGGGTGGCGATGGCCGGTGTTGACCACGGCGATGCCCGACGAGAAGTCGATATAGCGGCGGCCTTCGACATCCCAGATTTCCGAATTCTCGGCACGATCGGCATAGATCTGCGTCGTCATACCGACGCCGCGCGAGATCGACTGGTTCTTGCGTTCGGAAATGGCTGAATTCTTCATATCGTCCCTCATCGGGCATCCCTCGTCGGGATCGGACCCGCTCCGTTGATCGAAACCCTTCTGACCTTATTTCACGTTTTCCTCAAGTTGGCACGTTGGCCCAGTCGATTGGGCCTGACTGGAGGATGAGGAACGAACCTTCTTAACCAGCCCGGCGATACGCGCCTCAGAGATGGTTTCCTTTTCCCGTCGATCGATTAATCTCATTTCATCCGCGACGTGCCGCCGTCAGGAGCGGCTCCCACTGGTTGAGGGGGACCATGAGCAGGAACGCGACATCGTCCGCCTTGCCGTCTTCGCCGCGCCGCCTTCTTTGTCGTTCAAAAATCTTGCTGTTGCTGGCTTGTGCCGGTGCGGCGTTTTCGGCTGCCGGCTGCCAGAAGCAGCAAGCGGTCGAGAAGAAACTGCCGGTGATGGTAACCACCCAGACGGTCGCCCTTGCCGACTACGCGCCGCGGACCTCGCTGACCGGGGTGATCGCGGCCCGCACGCTCAACAATCTGTCGTTCCGCGTCGGCGGCCGGGTCGCGGAGCGTCTGGTCGATGTCGGCCAACATGTCGACCAGGGCGCGGTGCTCGCCCGCATCGACCCGCAGGAACAGGAATCGGACCTGCGTTCGGCGCAAGCCGATCTCGACGCCGCGCAGGCGCAACTCACCCAGGCCGCGGCCACCTATGAGCGGCAGAAGACGCTGCTGGCCCGGGGCTTCACCACGAGACGGGAATTCGACACCGCCAACCAGACGCTGAAAGTGTCGCAAGGCAGCGTCGATGCAGCGCAGAGTGCCCTGGCCAATGCCAAGGAAAACCTGTCCTACACCGAGCTCAAGGCGGGCGCCGCCGGCGTGATCACCGCGCGTCAGGTCGAGGCCGGGCAGGTGGTGCAGGCGGCACAGACGGTATTCACCATCGCCGAGGACGGCGACCGCGATGCGGTCTTCAACGTGCACGAAACGCTGGTTGCCCAGGCGCCATCGGCGCCGGTGGTGACGATCACGCTGCTTTCGGATCCGCAAATCAGGGCCACGGGCAAGGTGCGCGAGATCTCGCCGGCCATCGACACCGCCTCAGGAACGATCCGCGTGAGGGTCGGCATCCCGGACACCCCCGCTGGCATGCCGCTCGGCGCAGCGGTGATCGGCACCATCAGCGCCACGCCGGTGAGAGCTTTCCTGCTACCCTGGCAGGCCCTCACCTCGGCTGCCGGCAAACCGGCCGTCTGGATTGTCGATCCATCAAGCAAGGCAGTGACGATGGCACCGGTCGAAGTGCTCGCCTTCGACTCGGGCGTGGTCGCCGTGAACAAGGGACTGCAGGAAGGCCAGAGCGTCGTCACCGCCGGCGGACAGTTGCTTAGTCCCGGACAGACGATCGAGGTGGCGAGGGCGCAGCAATGAACCGGTTGACGCGCATCGCTCCGCTGCTGATCCTCACGGCATTTGCCGCCTGCTCGCGTTCGGAGGAGAAGCCGCCCGAGATCATCCGACCGGTTCTGTCGATGGTGGTCGAACCGAAGACCGTCGAGACTTTCGGCTTTGCCGGTTCGGTCGAACCGCAATACAGCGCCGACCTCGCCTTCCGCCTGCTCGGCCGCGTCGTCTCGCGCGACGTCAAGGTGGGCGACCTCGTCACCAAGGGCACGACGATCGCGGCGCTCGATCCGACGGCGCTGGATCTTGCCGTCCAGGCTTCCAAGGCGGATCTGTCGAACGCGCAGGCGCAATTCATCAACGCCGCCGCCAGCGAGGACCGCCAGCGCCAGCTGCTTGCCTCGGCCAACACCTCGCAAGCCACATTCGATGCCGCGAGGCAAGCGCGGCAGGCGGCGGAAGCCGGCGTCGAGCGCGCCAATGCCGCTTTGGCCAAGTCGCAGGAGCAGCTCGGCTATTCCCGGCTGTTTTCCGATTTCGACGGCGTCGTCACCGCCGTCGGCGCCGAGGTCGGCCAGACCGTTTCGCCGGGACAGACGATCGTCACCGTGGCACGCACCGACCCGCGCGAGGCCGTGGTCGACATTCCCGACCAGCTGACCGGCGACCTTGCCGTCGGCACGCCGTTCGAGATCATCCTGCAGTCGCTGCCGACCATCAAAACCGACGCCAAGCTGCGCGAGGTCGCGCCGCAATCGGAAGGCGCCACCCGCACCCGCCGCGTGCGGCTGACACTGATCAACCCGCCGTCGGCGTTCCGGCTGGGCTCGACGATCTCGGCGACGCGCATGACCAAAGTCGCGCCGACGATCGAACTTCCGATATCGGCACTGCTCGAAAAGGACGGCTCGCAAAAGGTGTGGATCGTCGATCCGCAATCCTCCAGCGTGAGCGCGCGCGATATCAAGGTCGCCGCGAAGAACGGCGGCAGCTTCACGGTGGCGGAAGGGCTCGAAGCCGGCATGCGCGTCATCACAGCGGGCGTCCACAGCCTGAGCGAAGGCCAGAAGGTCAAGGTGCCGGGGGGCGGGGTCTGATGAAGGGCTTCAATCTCTCCGACTGGGCGCTCAGCCACCGTTCGATGGTCTGGTATTTCATGCTGGTCTTCGTGGTGGCCGGCATCTTCTCCTATCTCAACCTCGGCCGCGAGGAAGACCCCGCCTTCACGATCAAGACCATGATCATCCAGGCCAACTGGCCCGGGGCCTCGGTCAAGGAAACGGTGCAGCAGGTGACCGACCGCATCGAGAAGAAGCTCGAGGAGCTCGACAGCCTCGACTACACCAGATCGATCACCACCGCCGGCCAGACGGTTATCTTCGTCAACCTGAAGGACACCACCAAGGCGCGCGACGTCGTGCCGAACTGGCTTCAGGTGCGCAATATGGTCAACGACATCAAGGCGCAGTTCCCGCAAGGCGTGCAGGGGCCGTTCTTCAACGACCGCTTCGGCGACGTCTACGGCAACATCTATGCCTTCACCGCCGACGGGCTTACGCCGCGCCAGTTGCGCGACTATGTCGAGGATGTGCGGACCAAGATCCTGACGGTGCCGAATGCCGGCAAGGTCGACCTGGTCGGCGCGCAGGACGAGGCGATCTATCTCGAATTCTCGACGCGCCAGATCGCGGCACTCGGCCTCAACCAGCAGGCGATCGTCGCCAGCCTGCAGGCCCAGAACGCCATCACCCCGTCCGGCGTCATCCAGTCCGGCCCGGAGCGCATCAGCGTGCGCGTCGGCGGCCAGTTCACCTCGGAGGAGAGCCTGCGGGCCATCAATCTGCGCGTCAACGACCGCTTCTTCCGGCTGAGCGACGTGGCGACGATCAGGCGCGGCTATGTCGACCCGCCGACCGCCTTGTTCCGCTTCAACGGCCAGAATGCGATCGGGCTTGCGATCGGCATGAAGCCCAACGCCAACCTGCTGAAATTCGGCGAGGCGTTGCACCAGGAAATGGACAAGGTGCTGGCCGACCTGCCGATCGGCGTCGGCGTGCATCTGGTGGCCGACCAGCCGGTCATCGTCGAGGAAGCGGTGTCGGGCTTCACGAGGGCGCTGTTCGAGGCGGTCGCAATCGTGCTTGCGGTGTCCTTCATCAGCCTTGGGCTGCGGGCTGGCTTCGTGGTCGCGCTGTCGATACCTCTGGTGCTCGCGATCACCTTCACCGTCATGCAGTATCTCGGAATATCGCTGCAGCGCATTTCGCTCGGCGCGCTGATCATCGCGCTCGGGCTGTTGGTCGACGACGCAATGATCGCGGTCGAGATGATGGTGGCGCGGCTGGAGGTCGGCGACAATCTGCGCAAGGCGGCGACCTATGTCTACACCTCGACCGCCTTCCCGATGCTGACCGGCACGCTGGTGACGGTCGCCGGCTTCATTCCGATCGGGCTCAATTCAAGCGCCGCCGGCGAATACACGTTCACGCTCTTCGTCGTCATCGCGGTGTCGCTGCTTGTGTCATGGATCGTCGCCGTGCTGTTCGCGCCGCTGCTCGGGGTCACCATCCTGCCGGCGACGATGAAGACCAAGCATCACGACCAGCCTGGACGCTTCACCTCGCTGTTCCGGCGCGTGCTTGTCTTCTCTGTTCGCCGCCATTGGCTGACGATCATCGTGACTGTGCTTCTGTTCGCCGCCTCGGTCGCCGGCTTCGGCCTCGTCCAGCAGCAATTCTTCCCGCCATCCGACCGGCCGGAGCTGATCGTCGACTGGAATCTGCCGCAGAACTCCTCGATCACGGAGACGCGCGACCAGATGGAGCGCTTCGAGCAGCGCGCGCTGGTCGGCAATCCCGACATCGACCACTTCTCCTCCTATGTCGGCCAAGGCGCCGTGCGCTTCGTGCTGGCCTATGACGTGCAGCCGGCCAATCCCTATTTCGGCCAGACCGTCATCGTCACCAAGAGCATCGAGGCGCGCAACCGGGTGAAGCCGGCGCTGGAGAAGCTGTTGCGCGAGGAGTTCGTCGGCACCGACGCCTTCGTTAAATTGCTGGAGCTCGGCCCGCCGGTCGGCAGGCCGGTGCAGTACCGCGTCGGCGGTCCCGATATCCAGACGGTGCGCGAGCTGGCGCAGCAATTCGCCGGTGTCATTTCCGCCAATCCGAAGCTTGCCGCGCCGACCTTCGACTGGAACGAGCCGCAGCGCGTGCTGAGGGTCGACGTGCTGCAGGACAAGGCGCGCCAGCTCGGCATCACCTCTTCCGACATCGCCAGCGCGCTGAACAGCACGGTGGGCGGCTCGACGATCACGCAGGTGCGCGACGCGACCTACCTGATCAATGTCGTGGCGCGTTCGCGCGAGGCCGAGCGCGGCTCGATCGAGACGCTGCAGAACATGCAGCTGCCGACCGGCAGCGGCGAGTCGATCCCGCTCGCCGCCGTCGCCAATTTCCGCTACGAGCTCGAGCAGCCGACGGTGTGGCGGCGCAACCGGACGCCGACGATCACCGTGCGCGCCGGGCTGGTCGGCGACGTGCTGCCGGCAACCGTCGTCAACGAGCTCCAACCGTCGGTCGACGCCTTCATCGCCAAGCTGCCGCCCGGCTATTCTGTGGAAACCGCCGGCTCGGTCGAGGAAAGCGCCAAGAGCCAGGGGCCGATCGCGGCCGTGGTGCCGTTGATGCTGTTCATCATGGCGACCATCCTGATGGTGCAGTTGCAGAGCTTCCAGCGCCTGTTCCTGGTGGTGGCGGTGGCCCCGCTTGGTCTGATCGGCGTGGTGGCGGCCCTGGTGCCGAGCGGCGCGCCGCTGGGCTTCGTCGCCATCCTCGGCGTGCTGGCGCTGATCGGCATCCTGATCCGCAACTCGGTCATCCTTATCGTGCAGATCGAGGATCTCGTCGCCGAGGGTAAGGACCGCTGGGCCGCCGTCATCGAGGCGACCGAGCACCGCATGAGGCCGATCGCGCTGACGGCCGCGGCCGCCAGCCTGGCGCTGATCCCGATCGCGCGCGAGGTGTTCTGGGGACCGATGGCCTACGCGATGATGGGCGGCATCATCGCGGGAACGGCGATCACGCTGCTGTTCCTGCCGGCGCTGTATGTGACATGGTTCCGGATCAAAGAGCCGAACGACGCGCAAGGCAGCGCGGCAGATGTCACGGCGATTGCGGAACCTTAAGGACAAGGCCGAGTTCCTTGGCGCCCCCCTCTGTCCTACCGGACATCTCCCCCACGAGGGGGGAGATCAGCCGTTTTGGCGCCGCGCTTTTTCTGCAATCACGGCGATTGGCGAAAGCCGCGATGACAGCCAATCTCCCCACCTGTGGGGGAGATGTCCGGCAGGACAGAGGGGGGCGCGACAGAACTCGAATTTGACAGTCTGCTACACTCGCACAAACCCCTCGCTCGCCCTGAGCAGGTTGCGCGTATAGTCCTCGCTGACGCGATGGCCGATCAATTGGCTCGCGGTCAGCGTTTCCACCGCCGCGCCGTTTTGCATCACCATCAGCCGCTCGCACATATGGGTGATGATGGCGAGGTCGTGGCTGACCATCAGGAAGGTGAGCTTGCGGCGGCGACGGACCTCTTCCAGCAGGTTCAGCACCTCGGCCTGCACCGAGGCGTCGAGCGCCGAGGTCGGCTCGTCGAGCAAAAGGATCGAGGGCTCCAGGATCAGCGCGCGCGCAATGGCGACGCGCTGGCGCTGGCCGCCAGAGAGCTGGTGCGCATAGCGGAAGCGGAAGCCCTTGCCGAGGCCGACCTCGTCCAGCGCGCGCTCGATGCGCTTCTCGCCGTCGGCAATGCCGTGGATCGCGAGCGGCTCCTGCAGCAGGCGATCGACCGTCTGGCGCGGATGCAGCGAGCCGTAGGGATCCTGGAACACCATCTGCACATCGCGGTAGAAAGCCTTGTCGCGGGTCTTGCCGAGCTTCTTGCCGTTGACGGTGATGGTGCCCGAAGCGACAGGCGCAAGGCCGGTGATGGCCCTCAGCAGCGTCGACTTGCCGGAACCGCTTTCGCCTACCAGGCCGTAGGATTCGCCTTCCCTGACTTCGAGGCTGACGCCCTTCAGCGCGCGAAAACGGTCGAAGACCACTTCCAGCCCTTCGACGGTGATCGAAGCCGTCATGCCGCCCACTCCGGCTTGCGGTCGAGCACCGGCAGCGGATGGCGCTCGAAGCCGATCCTCGGCATGCAGTTGAGCAGGCCGCGCGTGTAGGGGTGCTGCGCATCGCGCAATTCGGAAGCCTTGATCTGCTCGACCACCTTGCCGGCATACATGACGACGACGCGGTCGCAGAAGGAGGAGACCAGGCGCAGGTCGTGCGAGATGAAGATCAGGCCCATGCCGCGCTCGGCGACGAGCTTATCGAGGATCTTGAGCACGTCGAGCTGCACGGTGACGTCGAGCGCCGAGGTCGGCTCATCGGCGATCATCAGCTCAGGCCCGGTGACCAGCATCATGGCGATCATGGCGCGCTGGCCCATGCCGCCCGAGACCTCGTGCGGGTAAAGGTCGAAGACGCGGGCCGGATCGCGGATCTGCACCGCCTGCAGCATGGCCAAAGCGCGCTCGCGCGCCTCGGCCTTGGAGACTTTTTCATGCGTGCGCAGCGTCTCGACGATCTGGCGGCCGATGGTCATCACCGGGTCGAGCGAGTATTTCGGATCCTGCAGGATCATGGCGATGCGGTTTCCCCGCAGCGCCCGACGCTCACGTGGCGATATGGAGAGCAGGTCGATGCCGTCGAAGGCGAGCTTCTTCGCCGAAACCTCGGCCTGCGGCGGGGTTAAGCCCATGATGGCGCGGCCGGTCTGCGACTTGCCGGAGCCGCTCTCGCCGACGATACCCAGCCGCTCGCGGCCGAGCGAGAAGGAGACGCCGCGCACCGCCTGCACGAGGCCGGTGCGGGTCGGAAAGGTGACGCGCAGGTCGTCGACGTCGAGGAGCGTGTCGCCGCTCATTGGTCACCGCTCATTGGTCGCCACTCCGGGGATCGAGCGCGTCGCGCAGGCCGTCGCCGAGCAGGTTGAAGCCGAGGCTGACGATGAGGATGGCCGCACCTGGGGCCGCGGCCACCCACCACTGGTCGAGGATGAAGCGGCGGCCGGACGCGATCATCGCGCCCCATTCGGGCAGCGGCGGCTGCGCGCCGAGGCCGAGGAAGCCGAGGCCGGCGGCGGTGAGGATGATGCCGGCCATGTCGAGCGTGACGCGGATGATCAGCGAGGAGATGCAAAGCGGCATGATGTGGCGCAGCACGATGCGGAAGGGCGAGGCGCCCATCAACTGCACCGCTTTGATGTAGTCGGAGTTGCGCACCGTCAGCGTTTCCGCGCGTGCAATGCGGGCATAAGGCGGCCAGGAGGTGATGGCGATCGCCAGCACGGCGTTCTCGATGCCTGGTCCGAGCGCTGCCACGAAAGCCAGCGCCAGCACCAGCTTCGGGAAGGCAAGGAAGATATCGGTGATGCGCATCAGGATGGTGTCCGTCCAGCCGCCGGCATAACCGGCGATGGTGCCGACCAGCAGGCCGATGGGCGCGGCGATGACGGCGACGAGGATCACCACATAGAGCGTCCAGCGCGAGCCGTAGACGATGCGAGAGTGGATATCGCGGCCAAGGTCGTCGGTGCCGAACCAGTGCGCGGCGCTGGGCGCGAGCAGGCGCGCGTTCTTCAAGTCGCCGATGGTCGGTGAATAAGGGGCCAGCACGTCGGCGAGAGCGGCGACGACCAGCAGCGCGATGATGATCAAGAGCCCGACAAAGGCGAGCCGGTTCGCGGAGAACCGCCGCCAGGTGACATAGGCGCGGCCGAGCCTTGCCTGCAGGCGCGAGGCCGGCCGGTCCGACAGCAACCATTCGCGACGGGATTGGATGGTTTCAGCGCTCATCCGGCCTTCGTCCTCGGATCGAGCAGCCGGTAGAGCAGGTCGGACAGAAGATTGATGGCGATGAAGACCGAGCCAATGACGATGGTGCCGCCAAGCACCGCGTTCATGTCGGCATTCTGCAGCGAATTGGTGATGTAGAGGCCGATGCCAGGCCAGGAGAAGACGGTCTCCGTCAGCACCGAACCTTCGAGCAGGCTGGCATAGGAAAGCGCGATCACCGTCACCATGGGCACGGCGGCGTTACGCAAAGCATGGCCCCAGATGATGCGCGTTTCGGAAAGGCCCTTGGCGCGGGCTGCGACTATATATTCCTGTGCAAGCTCGTTCAGCATGAAGGAGCGCGTCATGCGGCTGATATAGGCGAGCGCGAAATAGCCGAGCAGCGCGGCCGGCAGGATGATGTGACGATAGGCGTCATAAAAGACATCCCACTGCCCCTGCATTGCGGCATCCAGCAAGTAGAAGCCGGTGATGGGCGTGAAAGTGTATTCGTAAACGACATCGAGTCGCGCTGGGAAAGCGACCCATTGCAGCTTGGCGTAAAACAGGACAAGCCCCAGCAGCCCCAGCCAGAAGATCGGCACCGAATAGCCGACCAGGCCGATGATGCGCACGATCTGGTCGATGAGACTGCCGCGCCGGACCGCGGCTAATACCCCGAGCGGCACGCCGATGACGGTGCCGATGATCGTGCCCAGCGTCGCCAGCTCAATGGTCGCCGGGAAGACGCGGCGGATATCGGACATCACCGGATTGGTGGTCAGCACCGACGTGCCGAAGTCGCCTCTCAGCGCGCTTTTGACATAAATATAGAACTGCTCGATCCAGGGCAGATCGAGGCCCATCTCGCGGCGCGTGCGCTCGACGACGGCCGTCGGTGCCCGGTCGCCGAGAACGGCCAGAACCGGATCGATCGGGATGACGCGGCCGATGAAGAAGGTCACCGCGAGAAGGCCGAGATAGGTCGTCACCGCAATGACCAGGAAGCGGCCGAGCGACGATAGGATGGCGACGGCGCAGGCGCTGCCGCGCCCCGCCGCCGCCTGGTTTTCAGCTACGCTCACGCGTCGGGCTCAAGGTTACTGCTTCGAGACCGCCCAGACGAAGTTGGTGTCGAAGCTCGGGCCGAGCTTGAAGCCCTGCAGGTTCTTGCGCAGCCCGGCCACTTCCAGCTGCTGGTGGATGATGACGAAGGGGCTGGTGTCGAGGATCTTCTGCTGCAGGTCTTTGTATATGTCGGCGCGCTTGGCCGAATCCTTTTCCAGCAAGGCCGCATCCGTTTCCTTGGTCAGATCCGGAATGTCCCAGGCATTGCGCCACGCTAGCGTCTTGATCTTGGCGTTGTCGGAATTGTCCGGATTGGAGGCGAAGGTCTGGGCGTTGGAGTTCGGATCGAAATAGTCTTGGCCCCACTGGCCGATATAGATGTCGTGGTTGCGGGCGCGATATTTGGTAAGTGTCTGCTTACCGTCTCCCGGAATGATCTCCAGCTTGATCCCGGCCTGGCCGAGCGTCTGCTGGATCGATTCCGCCATGCCGGTGGTCGGCTGTCCGGTGCGCACATCCATGGTGACCTTGAAGCCGTCCGGCACGCCGGCCTTGGCCAGAAGTTCCTTGGCCTTGGCGACGTCGAGCTTGAAGGGATTGTCGTCGATGGCACCGAGATCGCCCTTGGGCAGGAAGGACTGATGTATCTCACCGATGCCCTTGAGGATGGTCGAGCCCAGCGCATCGTAGTCGACCAGATACTTGAACGCCTGCCGCACCTCCGGCTTGGCAAGCGTCGGGTTCTTCTGGTTGAGGCTGATGTAATAGACCGTGCCCTTCGGCGCGCTGGTGGTGGTGAGATCGGCGTTCTTGGCGATGGCGTCGAGGTCGTTCGGCTCGAGGTTGCGGGCGACGTCGATGTCGCCGGCCTCAAGCGCCAGGCGCTGCGCCGAGCTTTCCTTCATGTTGCGATAGATGACGCGGGCGAGCTTGGCCTTCTCGCCATTGTAATTGTCGTTGCGCTCCATGACGACGGCCTCGTTGGCGCGCCACTCGCGCAGTTTGTACTGGCCCGAGCCCGCATAGCCGGTCTTCAGCCAGGCATTGCCGAAGTCGTTATCCCATTTGTAGTCGGCGCTCGGCGTGACGGCCGCGACGTGTTCCTTGACCAGCTTGGCGTCGACAACGGAAGCGACGGTGGCGGACAGGCAGTTGAGCACGAAGCTCGGCGCATAGGCCTTGTCGACGACGAACTGGAAGGTCGTGTCGTCGACAGCCTTGGCCTTCTCGGTGACGTTGTCGCCGGTGATGCCGAACTGGTTGATGATGAAGGCCGGGCTCTTGTCGAGCTTGATGGCGCGTTCGAAGGAATAGGCGACATCGGCCGCGGTGATCGGATTGCCGGATGCGAATTTCATGCCGGGCTTCAGCTTGAAAGTATAGGTCAGGCCGTCATCGGAAACGGTCCAGCTCTCGGCGAGGTCGCCCTTGACCTTGGAGGTGTCGCTGAGGTCGAGGCGGACCAACAGATCATAGGTGTTGCCGGTGACTTCGGCCGTCGACAGCTCGAACGCTTCGCCCGGATCCATCGAGATGATGTCGTCGATGGCGAAGCCCTCGACCAGCGTATCGGCGGGCGTGACCGCGAAAGCGGGCGCGACGAGCAGCGCGGACAGCGCGGCGCCCGCGAGCAAGGCGCGAGAGCGGAGAGCAAACTTTTCCAGCATCATGGTGATCGTTCCCTGTCTTGTTGACCTGAGTTCCCGGCTCAGGGCTGAATTGTTCTTTGCAAGGCCGGCTGCGGCTTTGACCGCTTACCGTCGTGTTTTTTGTCCAGTTGGTCAACACCCTATTCAGCGGTTCTCGAACCGGCAACGGGGCATTTTGCCAGACATCATATCGGACCAGACGGGCCGCCAGGAGTCGACGTATGCGCCGGCTAATTGCAGCCGCCGATCCGCAAAAATCTACCAGTGTCCGTACTTGGGAGGCAGACGCTATTTCAGTTGCGCGACCAGACCCGCATCGGGAAAGCAGGTGGCGGGCTTGCCGTTCTTCGCCTGCCAGATACCGATCGAGCGGCGGGTCTTGAAGCCGGGCAGGCCATCGGCGCTACCGACATCGTAACCCTTGGCCTCGAGCGCCCGCTGCAGCGCGGCGATGTCGGAGCGGTGCAGGTCGCCGACCGCGCCCCAGGTACCGACGAAGGTGGTGTCGCCCTTGGCGATGCGGTCGGCGGCATGGCCAATGAACAGGCCATAGAGATCGCTGTTGTTGTATTGCTTGATCACATAGAAATTCGGCGTGACGACGAAGGCCGGGCCGCTGCGACCGGCCGGCATCAGTAGAAAACCCTCGGCCTTTAATTCGCTTGCCGCAAAGGCCTTGCCGTCGACGCGCCGGATGCCCATCGCCACCCAATCGGAGATCTTCTTGCCCTGGTCGGGCCCTTCGAGCGAGCAGGAGACATTGGCCGGAACCGTCACCTCGGTCCCCCAGCCGCGCCCCCTTACCCAGCCGTAATGGACGAGATAATTGGCGATCGAGGCGAGCACGTCGGGCGTCGAATTCCAGATGTCGGGCCGGCCGTCGCCGTCGAAGTCGACGGCATGCTTCAGGAACGATGTCGGCATGAATTGCGGCTGGCCGAGCGCGCCGGCCCAGGAGGATTTCATGGCGTTGACCGGCGCCAGGCCGCGCTCGACGATCTCGAGTGCCGCCAGCACCTCGGTGCGGAAGAAATCCTTCTTCGTCGACATGAAGGCATCCGTCCCAAGTACCTCGAAGGCGTCGTAAGGCATCTTGGCCGCGCCGAAGCCGGTCTCGCGACCCCAGATCGCCAGCACGATCTCGCCCGGCACGCCGTAACGCTTCTCGATCAGCCCGAGCACGCGGGCGTTGGCGCCCTCGCGCGAGCGCCCGCCCGAGGTGACGGCGCGGATGATCTTCTCGGCGAAATAATCGGCAGGCGGGCCGAACTCGGCTTGGTGCTGTTTTTGCGGCGTGGTCGGTTTCTCGCCGGGCATGACGAGGTCGGGCAGCTTGAGGTTCGGCTTCACGCCGAGGAAGGCGGCATCGAAGGTCTTTTTCGAGATGCCCTTGGACTTGGCTTCGGGCCAGAGGTCGGTTTGGAGCCAGGCCTGGAACTGGTCGTCGATGGGCGCGGCGTGGGTCGGGGTGGTGAGAATGAAGCCGAATATCACGATCAGAAGAAAAGCGAATGCAAGCATGCAAAGGCCGCGTTCTGTCGCGCCCCCCTCTGTCCTGCCGGACATCTCCCCCACTTGGGGGGAGATTGGCAGCTTGGGCGCCGCGCCTCTTCCTGCAACGTTCAAGATTGGCGAAAGCCGGCGTGACGTCCGATCTCCCCCCTTGTGGGGGAGATGTCCGGCAGGACAGAGGGGGGCGCGAAGGAATGCTGTCATCTCCAAGTCCCCCAAAATCCCCTCAAAACGCCGTCCTTGACCTCAATGCCGCGGCCAGCGTGCCTTCGTCGAGATAGTCAAGCTCACCACCGACCGGCACGCCATGCGCGAGCCGCGTCACCTTCACCTCGAAGCCCGAGAGCTGGTCGGTCAGATAATGCGCGGTCGTCTGCCCTTCGACTGTGGCGTTGACGGCAAGGATGACTTCCTTCACCTCGCCGCCGGCGACGCGGTCGACCAGCGAGCGGATGTTGAGCTGATCGGGACCGATGCCGTCGAGCGGCGACAGCGTGCCGCCGAGCACATGGTAGCGCACGTTCATGGCCGCCGCGCGCTCCAGCGCCCAAAGGTCGGAGACGTCCTCGACGACGATGAGCGTGCCGGCGTCGCGGCGCGGGTCGGTGCAGATCATGCAAGGGTCGGAGGTATCGACATTGCCGCAGGTCGAGCAGATGCGCACCTTGTCGACCGCTTCGCCCATGGCGGCGGCCAAAGGCTCGAGCAGCTGCTCCTTCTTCTTGATGAGATGAAGCGCGGCGCGCCTGGCCGAACGCGGCCCGAGCCCCGGCACCTTGGCCAGGAGCTGGATCAGGCGTTCGATTTCCGGACCGGCGATTCTCTTCGACATCGCCTTGATCTAGGATTTTTCAGCGCCGTTTGAAACAGCCAGCAACGGCACAGGGCCCGACATGCTGCCATGAAGGGCCCTGTGTTGGATGCAATCGGCTTCAGTTGGTTTCGAGCGGCCGGTCCTGGCTGGCGATCATTGCGCCGATGGCGTCGGTGTTCTCAGGCGTCGACTGGAAGCCCATCGCCGCTTCCTGCGTCGCACTGGGCACGGAGGTGACGTAGCGGCCCTTGAGCGTGCCGCCGAAACGCGAGGCGTCCGGTTCGGCCATCGGCTCCTGCATCGCCACGACCGTCGGCTTCTGCGCGAGACGGCCGGATTTCTGCGAAGGCGTCGCGGCGGCCGTCATATAGGCCTGCTGCGTCGGAACGATTGCCGTGGCCGGCAGCGTCGGCTCCGCCGCGGTCATCGCGGCCTGCTTGGCCGGATCGGACCGGACGATCGTCTTGACCTCCGGCTCGGCGGAAGCCATCAGCACGGGAGCGGTAGGATCGATTTTCTGCGACTTTTCGGACGCCATGGCGACCATCGGCTCATCCGGCAGGGGCTGCCAGTTGCGGCCGCGCTTCTCGTAAAAGGCGTTGCCACCGGCCACCATGGTGTAGTGCATGTTCCTGTAGGGGAAATGCAGGCCGGCGGTGTGGAAATACATCGTGTTCTTGAGCTTAGCCTTGCGCTCGCCCTTCAGCACCGCGTCCGCGGCTTCCTCGACGTCGGGCAGCGCCCTGGAATTCATCGGCCGGGTCATCACGCCGGGGGCGAACTGGCCCCTTTCGCCGACGACCTCGCAGATGGTGTTGCCATGCTGCCCCGAGCGCAGCCGGTTCATTACCACCGTGCCGACGGCGATCATGCCGTCGCGGCTCGACCGGTTGGACTCGAAGAACATCGCCCGCTTCAGGCATTCCTTGTCCTTCGGCGAGTGACTGGTACGCGTGGTGAGGAAACTCGGCGTGAGGGCGTTGGTCAGACCCGACACCGACATGCCATGGGAGGAAGTGGTCTGGCTGCAACCGGCCAGGAGCAAGGGGGAAGTGACGATGCCGATAAGCAGCAGCGGCGTCTTCCATCGCGTCGCGATCACCAAAAAAGCCTCATGTCCAGATGCCAGCCCGCCCCGAGATGTGGCAAGAATGAGACTCTTTCGGGCAAAAAGATGGCTAGAGGGTTAGCAACTTCTGGACTTGGGTAAAACTTTATGAATGTCGCGAAATGAGCCCGTGAGCATTGCCGGCAAAATGGTTAATATTGCGGCCTGGGCTCAATTTCCGTTCATAATCAATTAACTGGTGGAGGCCGTCTCAGAACGGCAATTTCATTCCGGGCGGAATCGGCAGGCCTGCCGTCAACGCCTTGGTCTTCTCCTGCATCACCTGCTCGACCTTATTTTTGGCGTCATTGTGGGCGGCCAGGATGAGGTCCTCCAGGATCTCGGCTTCATCCGCCTTGATGAGAGACGGATCGATCTTCAGCGCCTTCATCTCGAACTTGCCGGTCAGCGTGATGCTGACAAGGCCGCCACCGGCCTGGCCGGTGGCTTCGAGCGTGGCGATCTCGTCCTGCATGGCCTGGAACTTGGCCTGCATTTCCTTCGCCTTGCCCATCAGGCCGAGAAGATCTTTCATCGGATGGTCCTCTAAGATTGTTTCAGATTTCGTCGTCGTCGGCCGCAGGCTCGACCGGCACTTCGGCCTCGGCCTCTTCCACGTCCGGCACATCTGGGATGCGCACGTCGATGATCTTGGCGCCGGGGAAGCGGGCGAGGATGGCGGCGACCGTCGGATCGGCCTTGGCGTCGGAGAAGGCATTCTCGCGCTTCGTCGTCTCCATCTCGGCCAAGGTCTGGCCGCCCTCTTCCTTCGACAGCGACACCAGCCAGTTGCGACCGGTCCAGGCGCGCAGCTTGGAGGTCAGGTCGTTGAGCAGCATCTTGGGCGCGTCGTCGGTCAAGGTGACGTCGAGACGGCCGGGCTCGATGCGCACCGGCCGCACGCAGCGTTTCAGCAGCACTTTGAAGGCCATGTCGCGATTGGCGTCGGCAAGCGCGACGATGTCGGCCAGCGATTTGACCGGAACGACAGGCGTTTCGACGACCGGTTCTGGCGCCGGAACGAAAGCGGCGGGCGCGGCCTGCGTTTCGACCAGGCGCATGGTCTGCGCACCGCCATTTGAACTGGGCATCCGCGCCTGCGCCACGGCGCTGGCGCCGCCGCCATTGCCTGGATTTGCAGGTGCGCCATTGGCGCGTGGCGCGCCATTCGGCAGCGGACCCGCGCCTTCCAGCGATTTCAGCGCCTCGTCCAGCGTCGGCAGGTCGGCGGCATGCGCCAGCCTGATCAGCACCATCTCGCCGGCGCTGACGGGGCGATTGGAGGACTGCACCTCGGGAATGCCCTTGAGCAGCATCTGCCAGGTCCGCGACAGCACGCGCACCGAAAGCGTGCCGGCGAATTCGGCGCCGCGCCGGCGCTCGTCCTCCGAAAGCGAGGCGTCGTCGGCCGCCGCCGGCACGAAGCGCAGCCGGGTGACGAGGTGGTTGAACTCGGCAAGGTCGGTCAGCACGGCGGCCGGATCGGCGCCGGTGTCGTATTGCGCGCGGAACTCGGCGAGCGCCGCCGCCACGTCGCCTTTCATGACATGCTCGAACAGGTCGATGATGCGGGCGCGGTCGGCGAGGCCGAGCATGGCGCGCACCGCGTCGGCGCTGACCGTGCCGCTGCCATGGGCGATCGCCTGGTCGAGGATGGAGAGCGAATCGCGCGCCGAGCCTTCGGCGGCGCGCGCGATCATCGCCAAGGCCTCGTCGTCGACGGAAATGCCTTCCTTGGCGGCGATCGAGGACAGATGGCCGACCAGCGCGCCGGCATCGATGCGGCGGAGATCGAAGCGCTGGCAGCGCGACAGGACCGTGATCGGCACCTTGCGGATCTCGGTGGTGGCGAAGATGAATTTGACGTGCGGCGGCGGCTCTTCCAGTGTCTTCAGCAAGCCGTTGAAGGCCTGGGTGGAGAGCATGTGCACTTCGTCGATGATGTAGACCTTATAGCGGGCCGAGACCGGCGCGTAGCGGACGCGGTCGATGATGTCCCTGATGTCGTCGATGCCGGTGTGGGAGGCGGCGTCCATCTCGATGACGTCGACATGCCGGCCTTCCATGATCGCCTGGCAATGCTCGCCGGGGATCGAAAGGTCGACGGAGGGCTGGTCGACGGTCGCGGTCTTGTAGTTGAGCGCCCGCGCCAGGATGCGCGCGGTCGTCGTCTTGCCGACACCGCGCACGCCGGTCAGCATCCAGGCCTGGGCGATGCGGCCGGTGGCGAAGGCATTGGTCAGGGTGCGGACCATCGGCTCCTGGCCGATCAGCTCGGAGAAATTCGAGGGGCGATATTTGCGCGCCAGGACGCGATAAGCGCCAGCCTTACCTGTCTCCAGGCTTTCTGGCCCCAAATTTCCGGCTTCGCTCATTCGCCGTCAAAAGCTCCCAGGACCGCGACGGAAGGCGGCCGATTCCTGCGCATAGTCTCGCCCGCACGGCTTGGCACCGTCAATGTCGCGGGAGAAAGGCGAAGAGGCGGGAGGCTGGAACAATGACCCGTTCCGGGCTCGTTAGGGCTGCTTCCTTCCGGACCTGACCCGGTTGGCGAGTGGATCGTCCACCACCAACCTCCCGTGCTCCATATCGGCAATTCGGCGGCGAAATGCAAGGGCCGAGCCGGAACCCGCAGCCGCATCGAGACTGGAAAGTCCTTCAAAACGATAATAGCGGTCAATGAATCGCTTGCAGCCACCCTGCCGCCGCTCTAGCGTTCGTTGGTTTGAAGAATGCTACAAGAAACGAAGGAAACGCCCATGCTGCCTGGCCTCAAGGCCGGTTTCACGCTGGACGCCCGATTGGAGGCGGACAGCGAGCAGCTTATGTGGCTTGGCCTTTGCGAGCTCAGATTGATGAACGATCGCCGCTGGCCATGGCTGGTGCTGGTGCCGCAGCGGCCGGGTGTCGAGGAAATCCACGAGATGACGCCGCTCGACCAGGCGATGCTGACCTTCGAGACCAATATGGTGGCGCAGGCGCTGAAGCGGGTGACCGGCTGCACCAAGATCAACACCGGCGCTTTGGGCAACATCGTGCGCCAGTTGCATGTCCACGTCGTCGCCCGCTCCGAGGGCGACCCGGGCTGGCCGGGACCGGTCTGGGGCCATGGCATGCGGGAACCGTACCAGAGCTCCGACATCAGGCGGTTTGCCGAAACGATCAAGGCGGCGCTATAAGCTGACCAGTGTCCATTCAGCATCCCCCGTGTCCCTCAGCCTGCCCGAGTCCCCATGAGCTTTCGCCTGTTCGACGCGCCCTTGCGCGAGCCCAGCCAATTCGTCGGTTTCGCCGGCAACCGGATCGACCGGCAGTCCGAGAACCGCGCCGACGACGCGGTCGAAAAAGCGCTGGCCGACGGGACCGCGCGGCTGATGCTGATGCATGCCGGCCGGCTCTATCTCAAACTCGACGACGAAGCGTTCGACCCGTGGTTCAAGGCGGATGAAAGCCAGGCTTTCGAGGTTTCGCTCGGCCAAGGCGTGCTGCTCGGTTTTTCCGAGGAAGGCCCTGTGCTGGCGATGCCCGCCGGCGTCGAGCCGGAAAAGCTGCCCGAAACGGTCAAGGCGATCGACTACCGTTCGGTCTATATGCAGGGGCTGGTCGACGAGGCGGCCGCCGGCGCGCTGGCGCAAGGCGCGGCGCTGCTTGCCTGGCACGCCAGCCATGCCTTTTGCTCGAAATGCGGCAACCGTTCGGAGATGCGCGCCGGCGGCTACCGGCGCCATTGCCCTTCCTGCGGCACCGACCACTTTCCGCGCACCGACCCGGTGGCGATCATGCTGACGGCGACGCGCGAGAAATGCCTGCTGGGGCGTGGCAGGCATTTCGCGCCGGGCATGTATTCAGCACTTGCCGGCTTCATCGAGCCGGGCGAGACGATCGAGGCGGCGGTGCGGCGCGAGACGCTGGAGGAGGCCGGCATTAGGCTCGGCCGCGTCGTCTACCACGCCAGCCAGCCCTGGCCGTTCCCCTATTCGCTGATGATCGGCTGCTTCGGCGAGCCGCTCAACGAGGATATCCAGGCCGACCTCAACGAGCTGGAGGACTGCCGCTGGTTTTTCCGCGAGGAGGTGCGCACGATGCTGGACAGGACGCATGCCGGCGGCTTGATTACACCGCCGAAAGGGGCGATCGCCCATCACCTCATCCGCGCCTGGGTCGACAGCGAATAGGAGCAGAAGAATGATCCGCCACACCGTCGTGTTCACGCTGAAGCATCCGCCGCAGTCGCTGGAGACAAAGCGCTTCCTGCACGACGCGAAGAAGATCCTCACCGGGATCAAGGGTGTCACGCATTTCGAGCAGTTGCGGCAGGTGAGCCCCAAGAACGACTACCAGTTCGGCTTCTCGATGGAGTTCGCCGACCAGGCGGCCTACACGCGCTACAACGAGCACCCCGACCACGTCGCCTTCGTGCGCGACCGCTGGGTGCCGGAAGTGGAGTCGTTCATGGAGATCGACTACGTGCCGCTGGGCTTCGACTGAAATTCAGGTGAGGCCGGCCTGCAAATGGCGGCCTCCTGCGCTTCCAGTGCTCGCGTACATTAAGTACGCTCCGCTCCGGTTCTCGGAGCCCGCCATTTTCGACTCGGCCTGACCTGAATTGCGCTGGCGCTAGTCTGCCACCTTCCACTGCTCGCGCGAGGCGCTTGCCGGATAGACGCCGAGGATACGCACCTCGCGCGAGAAGAAGCGCAGCTCGTCCAGAGCCAGCTTGACCAGCGGATCGTCCGGGTGGCCTTCGATGTCGGCGTAGAACAGCGTCGCGGTGAAGGCGCCGAGCTGGTAGCTCTCAAGCTTGGTCATGTTGATGCCGTTGGTGGCGAAGCCGCCCATGGCCTTATAGAGCGCGGCCGGCACGTTGCGGACGCGGAAGATGAAGGTGGTCATCATCTTGGCGTCGGGCGCGGGGCGTTCCACCCATTGCTTGTTCTTGGTCAGCACGACGAAGCGGGTGACGTTGGAATCGGTGTCCTCGACATTCTTCTCGATGATATCGAGCCCGTAGAGCTCGGCGGCCAAAGCCGGCGCCAGCGAGGCCATGGTGCGGTCCTTGACCTCCGACACCATCTTGGCCGAGCCCGCCGTATCGCCGGCGATCACCGGCTTCCAGCCGTTCTTGCGGATATATTTGCGGCACTGTCCCAGCGCATGGATATGGCTATGCACGGTCTTGATCTCTTCGCGCTTCACCCCCGGCAGCACCATGAGCTGGAAGTGGATCGGCAGGAAATATTCGCCGACGATGTGCAGCTTCGATTCCGGCAGGAGGTGATGGATGTCGGCGACGCGCCCGGCGATCGTGTTCTCGATCGGGATCATGGCGAGATCCGCCTTGCCCGTCTCGACCGCGTTGAAGGCATCCTCGAAGGTCGGGCAAGGCAATGGCTCCATCGACGGGAACATGTTGCGGCAGGCCGTGTCGGAGTTGGCGCCTGGCTCGCCCTGGAAGGAGATTCGGTTGGTCTTCTCAGCCATTACGGGTGTCTCAGTTTGAGAGGATTTTTCGCGCCCGCTCCAGATCGTCGGGGGTGTCGACGCCAAGCGGCATCGATTTGACGATCTCGGCGTCGATGCGCATGCCGGCTTCTAGCGCGCGCAGCTGCTCGAGGCGCTCGCGACGCTCGAGCGGCGACGGCTTGAGCGCCACGAAGCGCTCCAGCGCCGCGCGTCGATAGGCGTAGAGGCCGATATGGTGGTAGAGCGGCCCCTCGCCCCAGGGCGCGGTGGCGCGGGTGAAATAGAGCGCTTTCAGCCGTGTCGCCGAAAGCGGCGAGCCGACGATCTTGACCACGTTCGGGTTGGTCCTCTCTTCGTCGCGCACGATCTCGACGCCGAGCGTGGCGATATCGACCGATTTGTCCTCGAACGGCCGCAGCGACGCGCCGATGATCTCAGGATCGATGGTCGGCAGGTCGCCTTGGACGTTGACGATCGTTTCCACCCGCCTTTCGGGGTCGAGCGCCGTCAGCGCCTCGAAAATGCGGTCGGAGCCCGATTCGTGATCCGCGCGGGTCATGACCGCCTCGAAGCCATGCGCGCACACGGCTTGCGCGACCGCTTGCGTGTCGGTTGCCACCACCACGCGGCCAAGCCCGGCCTCGGCGGCGCGCCGGGCGACATGGACGATCATCGGCGCGCCCGCAATGTCGGCCAGCGGCTTGCCCGGCAGGCGCGTCGAGGCCATGCGGGCGGGGATCAGGATCAAGGTTGACATCGGATTTTTGGACGGTCGAAAAACGCGGATGGAAAAGTGGCAAAAGGTCTCACTGGAAGCGCCCTTATAGGTGTTGCAACGCCAGAGCAAAAGACCTAGTTTCCGCCCGATTTGACTGGCCTTTCAGGGCAGTTCGCGATACCGACGGACGGAGTGGACGGGACGGTCCGCCGGAAAAGGGAGCAAGGGGCGTATGGATTCCAACGAAGTCAACAAGCTGCTCGGCGGATTTCTGGGAACCTGCTTCATCGTGTTTTCGATAGGTCTTGTCTCGGACGGGCTGTTCGCCTCGCCCGCGCCGGAAAAGCCCGGCTTCGCCATCGAGGCCCAGGAGCCGACCGAAGGCGGCGGCCCAGCCGCACCTGCAGCGGCCGAAAAGCCGATCGCCGATCTGCTCGCCAACGCCAGCGCCGATGCCGGTGCCGCCATCTTCAAGAAGTGCCAGGCCTGCCATTCCGGTGAGAAGGGCGGTCCGAACAAGGTCGGTCCGGACCTTTGGGACATTGTCGACCGTCCGGTCGCCGAGCATGAGGGCTTCGCCTATTCGGCCGGCATGAAGGACTTTTCCAAGGGCGGCCAGGAGCACTGGACCTACGAGAATATCAACCACTTCATCACCTCGCCGAAGAAGTTCGTGAAGGGCACGGCGATGGGCTTCGCCGGCCTGCCGAAGGAAGAAGACCGCGCCAATGTGATCGCCTATCTGCGCACGCTGTCGGACAATCCGAAGCCTCTGCCGCAGCCGGGCGCTGCCGCCGACGCTTCCAAGCCCGCCGATGCGGCCAAGCCGGCGGACGGCGCTGCCAAGCCGGCCGATGGCGCCGCCAAGCCGGCTGAGGGAGCCGCTCCGGCCAAGCCCGCGGCGCCCGCTCAATAAACAATTTGTCACAGAGACTTCCTTGGAAAAGCCGGGTTCGTCCCGGCTTTTCTGTTAGGAAAGCTGCATGGGCGGCGACAAAGGCGGCACTTGCGGTTTCCACCGGCGTCAAATGATCTAGATTGCGGGTGGTCGGAGCAATTCCAGGAAAGCGAGAACCGGTTCCGTCAGGAATTGCTTCGAGACAAAGCGAGCGGCCATCGTTTCCGCGAAACGATGAATGCTCCGGGGCTCGCGACGAGGAGAACGCATGAAGGTTGGCCGCTTCCCCACGCTTTTCGCATCGGCGCTCGCGCTCGCCTTCGCCGCCAGCCTGCAGGCCGGCTTCGCCGATGAATGGCATACGACGTCCTCGCTGATCGGCCCCTCCAAATATGGCGAGAAATTCCAGCGCTACGATTACGTCAATCCGGATGCGCCGAAGGGCGGCACCTACAACTCCGTGGTCACCGGAACGTTCGACAGCTTCAACCCCTATATCGTTCAGGGATCGCCGGCCGCCGGCTTCGCCCAGTTTGGTGGCGGACTACTCTACGATACGCTGATGGACCAGGCGACCGATGAGGGCAGCGTCAGCCACCCGCTGATCGCCGAAGCCTACAAATATCCGACGGATTATTCGTCCGCGACCTACCGGCTCGATCCGCGCGCCAAATGGCATGACGGTCAGCCGATTACTGCTGACGATGTGATCTGGTCGTTCCGGGTGCTGAAGGCCAACAGCCCGATGTACAATCGCTATTTCGAGAACGTCACCGACGCCGTCGCGGTCTCGGACCGCGAAGTCGAGTTCCATTTCAACCAGAAAGGCAACCGCGAACTGCCAAAGATCCTTGGCGATCTCGTCGTTTTACCGAAGCACTGGTGGGAAGGCACCGACGGCAACGGCAAGAAGCGCGACATCACCAGGCCGACGCTGGAGCCGCCGCTCGGCTCCGCGGCCTACAAGATCGCCAGCTTCAAGCCGGGCGCCGAGATCGTCTGGCAGCGCGTGCCGGACTATTGGGGCGCCAAGCTGCCGGTGAAGATCGGCCGCGAGAATTTCGACACCCAGCGCTTCACTTACATCCTCGACGACAATGCCGCCTGGCAGGCCTTCACCAAAGGTGGGCTGGAAGACATCAAGCCGGAAAACAGCTCGAGGCGTTGGAATACGGCGTACAATTTTCCGGCGGTGAGCTCCGGCGATGTGGTCAAGCAGGTGTTCAAGACCACCTCGCCGGAACCCATGCAGGCCTTCATACTCAACCAGAGACGGCCGCTGCTCCAGGACCGCCTCGTGCGCGAAGCTCTGACGCTTCCGTTCGATTTCGAAACGATGAACCGCACGCTGTTCTATAATTCGAACACGCGTACCCACAGCTATTTCCAGGGCACCGAGCTGGCGTCGAGCGGACTGCCGCAGGGCAAGGAACTGGAAATCCTCGAAAAATACCGTGACAAGCTCCCGCCCGAGTTGTTCACGCAGGAGTTCAAGCTACCAGTCTACGACTCGCCGCAGGCCGAGCGGAAATACCTGAAGCAGGCGGTCGACCTCTTTGCCCAGGCTGGCTGGGTGATCAAGGGCGGCAAGATGGTGAATGCCAAGACCGGCGCGCCGTTCAGATTCGAGATCCTTGGCTGGAACGACACCGATCAAGTGATCTCCAGCCCGTGGATCGCCAATCTGCGGAAGATCGGCGTCGACGCCAGTTTGCGCATCATCGACCAGACGCAATACATCAACCGCGTCAACAATTTCGATTATGACGTCATCACCAGCCAGTTGCAGCAGTCGGAATCGCCCGGCAACGAGCAACGCGATTTCTGGAGTTCGAAGGCCGCCGATACGCCCGGATCGCGCAATTATTCCGGGATAAAGAATCCAGTCGTCGATGCTCTCGTGGACCGCATCATATTCGCCACCGATCGAGACGACCTTGTCGCCACGACCCACGCGCTCGACCGTATCCTTCTGTGGAACTACTACGTCGTTCCGCAATACTATCGCGCCGTCGTGTGGCTGGCCTATTGGAACAAGTTCGGCATGCCGGAGAAGCAGCCCAGTTACCGCGGCGCCGATATCGATTCCTGGTGGATCGACACGGCGAAGGAAAAGGCGCTGGCCGCCAAATACAAAGGCCTCAATTGATGGGGCCGCGGACTTTGCTTCCTCGCCGCGACTTCCTGGCGCTCGGCGCCGCGGCCACGGCCGCTGCGCTGCTACCCGGCCGAGCCTTTGCCGACACCCCGACCGGCGTCAAGCTGCACGGCCTGTCGGCCTTCGGCGACCTGAAATACAAACCCGATTTCACGCATTTCGACTATGTCAATGTCGATGCGCCGCAAGGCGGCACCTTCAATTTCTCGCCACCCAATTGGGGCCAAAACCAGAGCCCGCAGACCTTCAACACACTGAACTCTTTCGTCCCCAAGGGCGATTCCCCACAGCGCATGGAAATGTGCTTCGATTCCCTGATGGTGCGGGCGCTCGACGAGCCGGACGCGGTCTATGGATTGATCGCCGACAGTGTCACGATCTCGGACGACCGCAACAGCTTCATTTTCTCACTGCGCCCGCAGGCACGCTTCCATGACGGCACGCCGCTCACCGCCGACGATGTCGCCTTCACCTTCAAGCTGCTGAAGGACAAAGGGCATCCGGATTACGCGCTGTCGCTGACACATCTTGAAGACGCAGTGGCGAAGGACACCCACACGGTCGAGCTCAAATTCTCCGGCAAGCAATCGGCCCGCACCATCCTCAATGTGGTCGGATTCCCGATCCTTTCGAAGGCCTTCTTTACGGCCAACCCGTTCGATTCCTCGCAGCTCAATCCGCCGCTCGGCTCGAGCGCCTACAAGGTCGGGCGCTGGTCGGCGGGCGCCTGGATTGAATATGAGCGGGTGGCGGACTATTGGGGCAACGACCTGCCGGTCAATCGCGGCCAGAACAATTTCGGGCGTATCCGCATCGAATTCTACCAGGACCGGACCGCCGGCTTCGAGGCCTTCAAGAAGGGCGATATCCTCTACCGCGAGGAGTTCACATCGCGCGTATGGGCAACCGCTTATGACTTTCCGGCCTTCACCGCCGGCAAGGTGGTCAAGCACGAGTTTCCGGCCGAAACCACGCCCTCCATGCAAGCCACAGCCGTCAACCAGCGGCGCGAGCAATTCAAGGATCCGCGTGTGCGGCAGGCGATCGCGCTCTGCTTCGATTTCGAATGGACACGGCGCAATTTCTTCTATGGTTCCTATGAGCGTTCGCAATCCTGCTTCGAGAAATCCGACTTCCGGGCCACAGGCATGCCAACGGCGCAGGAGCTGGCGCTGCTGGAACCGCTGCGCGACCAGCTGCCGCCGGAGACCTTCGGCGAGGCGGTGACGCAACCGCCATCGGACGGGTCAGGGCGGGACCGCAAGCAACTGAGCGCTGCGCTGAAATTGCTCGCCGAGGCCGGCTGGAAACGCTCCGGCGACTTCGTGGTCAATGACAAGGGCGGGCGGCTTGCCGCCGAATTCCTGGTCGACGACGAGACATTCGTGCAGGTCTATTCCCCCTGGGTCGCCAACATGAAGGCCATCGGCATCGACGCCTCGATCCGCTTGGTGGATTCAGCGCAGTACCAGCTCAGGCAATCGACATTCGATTTCGACCTGCTGTCGGCCGCCTTCAATTTCAGCGCCACACCGACCCGCGACGATCTGGAAATCTTCTTCCACTCGCGCAGCGCCGCCATATCGGGCTCACGCAACCTGTCGGGCGTTGCAAGCCCGGCAATCGATGCGCTGATCGATGCCGTCGGCGCCGCCAAGGACCGTGAAAGCCTGACCACCGCCATGCGCGCGTTGGACCGGGCCTTGCGCGCACGGCGCGATTGGATTCCAAGTTGGTATCTGGCGAATCACCGAAGCGCCTATTGGGACATGTTCGGGTTCCCCGAGCAGAAACCCGATTTCGGCTTTCCGGTCGAGGCGCTGTGGTGGTTCGACAAGGGCAAGGCGGCAAAGATTGGCAAAGCCTGACATCACTGTTCGCACGGGACCCGTCGCCTGATGGGCGCCTATATCCTGCGCCGCATTCTTCTCATGATCCCGACGCTGTTCGGCATCATGGCGATCTCCTTCGCGGTCATCCAGTTCGCGCCGGGCGGCCCGGTCGAGCAGGTGATTGCCCGGCTGACCAACCAGGGCGGCAACGATCGCCTCGGCAGCGGTGGCGGCGATGCCGGCGGCGGCGGCAATTTCGACGTTGCCGGCGATGTCAGCTCGAAATATCGCGGGGCGCAGGGGCTCGATCCCGAATTCATCAAGAAGCTGGAAAAGCAGTTCGGCTTCGACAAGCCGCCGCTCGAGCGCTTCGGCATGATGCTGTGGAACTATAGCCGCTTCGATTTCGGCGACAGCTATTTCCGCGATATCTCGGTGCTGAACCTGATCCTGGAGAAGATGCCCGTCTCCATCTCCATCGGCCTGTGGATCACGCTTCTGTCCTATCTGATCTCGATCCCGCTCGGCATCCGCAAGGCGGTGAAGGACGGCTCGACCTTCGATGTGTGGACCAGTGGCGTCGTCATCGTCGGCTATGCCATTCCCGGCTTCCTGTTCGGCATCATGCTCATGGTGCTGTTCGCAGGCGGTTCGTTCTGGGACTGGTTTCCGCTGCGCGGCATCGTCTCGGACAATTGGGACCAGCTCTCCTGGCCGGGCAAGATCGCCGATTATTTCTGGCATATGACGCTGCCGCTGACGGCGCTCGTGCTCTCGGCTTTCGCGACGACCACCCTGCTTACCAAGAACTCCTTCCTCGAGGAAATCCGCAAGCAATATGTCGTGACGGCGCGCGCCAAGGGCCTGTCGGAACGCAAGGTGCTCTACGGCCACGTCTTCCGCAACGCCATGCTGATCGTGATCGCCGGCTTTCCCGGCGCCTTCATCTCCGCCTTCTTCACCGGCTCGCTGCTGATCGAGAACATCTTCTCGCTCGACGGTCTCGGCCTGCTCGGCTTCAAGTCGGTGATCGACCGCGACTATCCGGTGGTGTTCGCCACCCTCTACATCTTCTCGCTGCTTGGCCTGTTCGTCGGCCTGATGTCCGACCTGATCTACACCTGGGTCGATCCGCGCATCGACTTCGAGCGGAGAGACATCTGATGGCCGAGGCCGCGATCGAAAGTGCGCCGGCGCGGCCCCGCAGGCCATTCCTGTCGCCGCTCAACCAGAGGCGATTGCAGAACTTCAAGGCCAACCGGCGCGGCTACTGGTCGCTCTGGATCTTCCTCTTCCTGTTCGTGCTGTCGCTGTTTTCCGAGTTGATCGCCAACGACAAGCCGATCATCGCCTCCTACAAGGGCGAGATCCTGTTTCCGGTCCTGGTCGCCTATCCGGAAGAGAAGTTCGGCGGCTTCTACGCCGTCACCGACTATCGCGATCCGGTGATCCAGGACGAGATCAACTCCAACGGCTGGATGATCTGGCCGCCAGTGCGCTACTCCTACCAGACGGTCAACAACGCCATTCCGGAACCGGCGCCGGCAAAGCCGTTCTGGCTTTACGACAAGAAGACGCGCTGCAGTCAGTACCCGAAGGGAGAGGCCGACGAGAACTGCGTGATCGGCAACTGGAACTGGCTGGGCACGGACGACCAGGCCCGCGACGTGCTGGCGCGCGTGCTCTACGGCTTCCGGATCTCGGTTCTGTTCGGCCTGATCCTGACGCTCGGCTCGTCGCTGGTCGGTGTCGCGGCCGGCGCGGTGCAAGGCTATTTCGGCGGTTGGACCGACCTTCTCTTCCAGCGTTTCATCGAAATCTGGTCGGCGATCCCGGTGCTGTACCTCCTGCTCATCGTCTCGGCCATCCTGCCGCCCGGCTTCTTCATCCTGCTCGGCTTGATGCTGTTGTTTTCATGGGTGGCGCTGGTCGGCGTGGTGCGGGCCGAATTCCTGCGCGCCCGCAACTTCGAATATGTCAACGCGGCGCGCGCGCTCGGCGTGCCAAACCTCACCATCATGTTCCGGCACCTGTTGCCGAACGCCATGGTGGCAACGCTGACCTTCCTGCCCTTCCTGCTCTCGGGCTCGATCTCGACGCTGACCTCGCTCGACTATCTCGGCTTCGGCCTGCCGCCCGGCTCGGCCTCGCTCGGCGAGCTGCTGAAACAGGCGCAGCGCAACCTCAACGCCCCCTGGCTCGGCATTTCCGGCTTCATCGTCATTTCGCTGATGCTGTCCCTGCTGGTGTTCATCGGCGAGGCGACACGCGACGCCTTCGATCCGCGCAAGACGTTCAAATGAGCGAAGTGCTGCTGTCCGTCCAAGATCTGAGCGTCGCCTTTGCGCAGGGCGGCAAGCAATCGATCGCCGTTGACCATGTCTCTTTCGACATCGCCAAGGGCGAGACGGTTGCCCTGGTCGGCGAATCCGGCTCGGGCAAATCGGTATCGGCGCTGTCGGTGCTGAAGCTCCTGCCCTATCCCGCCGCCAGCCACCCCTCGGGCAAGATCCTGTTCAGCGGCGACGATCTGCTCGCCATGAACGAAAAGGCGTTGCGCGGCGTGCGCGGCAACAAGATCACCATGATCTTCCAGGAGCCGATGACCTCGCTCAACCCGCTGCACACGATCGAGCAGCAGATCGTCGAGGTGCTGCAACTGCACCAGGGCTTGCGCGATGCTCCGGCCCGCGCGCGTACGCTGGAGTTGCTCAGCGAGGTCGGCATCCGCGATCCGCAAAAGCGCCTCGACGCCTACCCGCACCAGCTCTCCGGGGGCCAACGCCAGCGCGTGATGATCGCCATGGCCTTGGCCAACGAGCCCGAGCTTCTGATCGCCGACGAGCCGACGACGGCGCTCGACGTCACCGTGCAGGCGCAGATCCTCGAGCTGCTGGCCAAGCTGAAAGCCCGCAAGGGCATGTCGCTTTTGTTCATCACGCACGACCTCGGCATCGTGCGCCGGATCGCCGACCGCGTCTGCGTCATGACCAAAGGCAAGATCGTCGAGAGCGGCCCAACCAGGGAAATCTTCGCCAATCCTCGGCATGACTACACCAAACACCTGCTGGCGGCCGAGCCGAAGGGCAAGCCGCCGGCAGCCGACCCGGGCGCCAAATCCGTCATGACGGGCAAGGACATCAAGGTCTGGTTCCCGATCAAGAAGGGTTTTTTCCGCAAGACCGTCGACCATGTCAGGGCGGTCGACGGCATCGACGTCACGGTGCGCGCCGGCCAGACACTCGGCGTGGTCGGCGAATCCGGCTCGGGCAAGACGACGCTCGGGCTGGCGCTGGCGCGGATGATCTCATCGACCGGCACGATCAATTTCAACGGACGCGACATCAACCAGCTCTCCTTCAGCGCCATGCGGCCGCTGCGCCGCGAATTGCAGATCGTGTTCCAGGATCCGTTCGGGTCGCTCAGCCCGCGCCTCTCGGTCTCCGAGATCATCGAGGAAGGGCTGAAGATCCACGCGCCCAAGCTCTCGGCCGACCAGCGCGACGACAGGGTGGTCGCCGTGCTGAAGGAGGTCGGCCTCGATCCCGAAACGCGCCACCGCTACCCGCACGAATTTTCCGGCGGCCAGCGCCAGCGCGTCGCCATCGCCCGCGCCATGGTGCTCAACCCGCGCTTCGTCATGCTCGACGAGCCGACCTCGGCGCTCGACATGAGCGTGCAGGCGCAGGTGGTCGACCTGTTGCGCGGCCTGCAGGCCAAGCACAATCTCGCCTATCTGTTCATCAGCCATGACCTCAAGGTGGTCCGCGCCCTTGCCAATGACGTCATCGTCATGCGCAATGGCCAGATCGTCGAGGCGGGACCTTCCGAGCAGATTTTCAGCAGCCCGCAAACCGACTATACGCGGGCGCTGATGGCGGCGGCCTTCAAGATCGAGACCGCACCGACCGGCGTGGTCAGCGAATAGCCGGACCCGCACTGGCGAAACAGGGAAGAAAAATCCGAGAATGGAAAAAGGCAAAATCCTGCTCGCCCTCACGGGCATCCACCCGCAGCGCTGGCGTGAGCTGCTCTCGGCCGAGCGCGAGGTCGTGCTGGAGCCGAACGGCGCCGACGATCCGTCGATCACCTATGCGGTGGTGTGGAAGCAGAAGCGCAACCTTCTCAAGTCGCTGCCCAATCTGCGCGCCATCTTTTCGATCGGCGCCGGTGTCGACCATATCTTTGCCGATCCCGACCTGCCCGACGTGCCGATCGTCAAGATCGTCGCCGACAATCTCACCCAGCACATGGTTGAATATGTCGTCTGGCGTGTGCTCGACCACCATCGCCAGGCCTCGCTTTACCGAGCCCAGCAGCAAAAGAAGATCTGGCACGAGCCGCCGCAACGGGTGGCCGGCGACGTTTCCGTCGGCATCATGGGGCTTGGCAGTCTTGGCCGCGCCGCGGCTTCGGCGTTGCTTTCGCTCGGCTTCGCCGTCAACGGCTGGTCGCGCAGCGACCGGCCGATGCAGGGCGTTTCGACCTATTCCGGCGAAGCGGGGCTGATCCCGTTCCTCAACGCCACCGACATCCTCGTCGTGCTCTTGCCGCTCACGCCGCAAACCCAAGGCATCGTCAATTACGGGCTGCTCAAGGAGTTGCGCCGGCGCAACGGCCTTGGCGGCGCCGTGCTGATCAATGCCGGGCGCGGCCGCCTGCAGAAAGACGCCGATATCGTGCGCGCGCTGGACGACGGCACGCTGAAGGAGGCGAGCCTCGACGTGTTCGAAGTCGAGCCGCTGCCCAAGACCAGCCCGCTATGGAGCCATCCGAAAGTGTTCGTCACGCCGCATGCGGCGGCGACGTCGGACCCGGCCCATCTGGTGCCGATCATGCTTCGGCAGATGGCCGCCTTCGAGCGCGGCGAAAAGCTCGACAATCTGGTCGACCGCGAGGCGGGTTACTAATTCAGGGTCAAATCCCACGCGCGAAAGCACTGCTTTATTGCTTCCACCGAGGACAGCTGCAGCTTGGGCAGGTCGAGCGCGTCGAACATCATGCTATATCGCTTGCGATTTCGCGGCTGGACCACGGCAATATGGTGGATCATGTCCCATTTGACGCTGTCGCGGCCGCCTTCCAGCGAGCCAAGCCTTCCGGTCTCGAACAAAGTTCGCCGAAAGTAGCGCAGCAGGCTCATGGACGTGGAGATATCCAGCAGGATCAGGCCCGTCGCCCGCCGGAGTCGCTGCGGCATGCAAACTGAATAATTTCCATCCATCACCCAGCGTTCGCCGGCGATTGCGGCGTCGTGCAGGGCAATGAATTCGCTCTTTGGGCGTGGCTCCCAGTCGGTGTTGGGCAGATGGTGCAGCACATCGAGGTGAACGGGCTCAAGGCCGCGCTTGCGGGCGATCGCGTTGGCAAGGGTCGACTTGCCGCTGTTGGACGGCCCCAGGATGCAGATGCGGTTGCCGAGGTCCGAGAGGTTCATGGCGGCCTTCAAACGAAGCTCGACGACCCGACCGATCGCAAAGCGGATGTCGAATATCGAATTCTCAGGACGGTTTCGAGCCGGGCAGCCCGAACGTCTCCTTCTTCTTCGGCTTGCCGCAGTCGCGGCGCTCGATCGAGCGGTTCATGGCATCGATCTCGCCGCTCGCCTTGTTGCTGGCGCGCTGCGCCTTGGAGCGCATGTCCGGTATGAACGGGCCAAAGCCCATCGCCGGATTGGAGAAGCTCGGCTTGGCGGTGATGGGCAGATTGTTCTGCCGCGCCAGCTGATTGCGCTGCGCCAGCAATTGGTCGCAAGGCACATCGTCATATTGCAATGAGGATTGGATATCCTCGTCCTGACGCTCGGCCAGCGATGTGCCGCCGACACATCCGGCGACCGTCAGGCAGGACGCCAACACAACCATGGTCCAGCGCATGGATCCCTCCTTAGGACAATTCCAGAAAAACCGCGTGGTGGTTTTCCATCCGGAATTGCGCAAAACAAAGACTTTGGTCACCGCCCCGCGCGACCCCGACCATGCCATTCAGGCTTTTTCGCAGCAAGGTCCGGCTCATGCGGTTGTCGAAGTCACCTGGGCAGTTGCAGCGGGAAGCCAGCCACGATGACCAGGCCTTCGACCGGATCATGCCGGTCATGCCGGATAATCGTGCTTTCCAGCGACAGGACCGCAAGCCCGTTGGCGCAAAGCACGCGCCGCGCATAGGCCTCGGAATGGGCATAACGCCGCGACGGCAAAAGGGCGAAATCGCCGCCGCCGGCAAGCGTCTCGAGCGAAAAGGCGAATATGCCGCCCTCGGCAAGCATCCCGGCCACCGCGCCGACGATACGTTCGAGGGCGCCGACATAGATGAACACATCGGCCGCGACCACGAGGTCAGCTCTGTCGCCAGTGTGTGAGAAATGCTGGAGGTCGACCTTGGCGAGCCGGTCATAGATGCCCTTGGCTTTCGCCTTCCTCAGCATGCCGGCCGAGATGTCGTAGCCCTCCAGCCGGTCGACGAAAGGACGCAACCTTTCGCCCACCAGGCCGGTGCCGCAGCCGAGGTCGAGGGCCAGCCGGAACCGGCCGGGCCTTGCCCTGCCGATGGCCTGCCTGAGAAAATCCGGCAGCCCATAGCCGAGTTTCCTGACGAGCGAGTCCTCGAAGCTGTCGGCATAGTGATCGAACAAGGTCTCGACAAAGGCGCTGGGCGGCGCCGCCGCGGCTGGCGCCTTGCCGATCAGTTGAAGCTTGAGCGCGGCGCCCAGGCGGTCCGCGGGCTCCAGCTTCAGCGCCATGGCCCAGGCCTCAGCGGCCTGGTCGGGCAGGCCAGCCGCCTCCTGCATCTCGCCGAGGCGAAACCAGCCAGCCGCCCATTGCGGCGCGAGCTCCAGCGCCCCGAGCAAGAGTTCCGCCGCCTGCGCGGGCTCTCCCGAGGCGAGCAGCATCTCGGCGAAATCGGCACGACGGTCGGCGTTCAAATCGCCCGACGAGGCCTGGAGCGGTTTCATATGTGGAGGACCCTACCGGCGAGGCCAGCCGGCCGCTGGCTGTAGGACGAGTCAGCAGTCTCTTGCAACAGGCTTCCCGCTGCAAATTTAGCCACTATGTTCAAAGCCATGCGCGCCAGCGACCTGCTCAAATCCCGGCCGGAGGGCCTCTACTGCCCGCCCGGCGATTTCTTCATCGATCCGGTGCGGCCCGTCGAGCGGGCGCTGATCACGCACGGCCATTCCGACCATGCGCGATCCGGCCACCACTCGGTGCTGGCGACGCAAGAGACGCTCGACATCATGGGACTGCGCTATGGCGAAGATTTCGCCGGAACGACACAGGCCGCGGCACTCGGCCAGACGATCGACATCAACGGCGTCGCCGTCACCTTCCACCCAGCCGGGCATGTGCTCGGCTCGGCGCAGATCTGCGTCGAGCATGGGGGCATGCGCATCGTCGCCTCCGGCGACTACAAGCGGCAGAAGGACGCCACCTGCCTACCGTTCGAGCCTATCCGGTGCGATGTCTTCATCACCGAGGCGACCTTCGGCCTGCCGGTGTTCCGGCATCCGCCGGATCATGAGGAGATCGCCCGCGTGCTCAAATCGGCGGCGCAGTTCCCCGAACGCTCGCACCTGATCGGCGCCTATGCGCTCGGCAAGGCGCAGCGCGTGATGCGGCTGCTGCGCGACGCCGGCTACGGTAGGCCCATCTATATCCATGGCGCGCTGGCCAAGCTCAGCGAATACTATCAGAGCCAGGGTATCGATCTCGGCCGGCTGGAGCCGGGGACGGTGGAGACCGGAGCCAAGGCCGATTTCGCCGGCGCCATCGTGATCGGGCCGCCGTCAGCCTTCGCCGACCGCTGGGCGCGGCGTTTTCCCGACCCGATCTCCTGCTTCGCCTCGGGCTGGATGCGCATCCGCCAGCGCGCCAAGCAGGGCGGCGTCGAGCTGCCGCTGATCATTTCCGACCACGCCGATTGGGACGAGCTGATCATCACGATCAAAGAGACCGGCGCGGAGGAAATCTGGGTCACGCATGGCCGCGAGGAGGCGCTGGTGCGCTGGTGCGAGCTGGAGGGCATCGCCGCGAGGCCGTTGCATCTGGTGGGGTACGAGGACGAGGGCGATTGATGGCGGAGGAGGTTTCGACAATCGCCAGCGTAGCGCTCTACGGCGCCCCCCTCTGTCCTGCCGGACATCTCCCCCACTTGGGGGGAGATTGGCGGTTTGGCCGCAGGCACTTCCTTTGCAACGTTGGCGATTGGCGAAAGCGACGGCGACATCTGATCTCCCCCCAAGTGGGGGAGATGGCCGGCAGGCCAGAGGGGGGCGCCTCGCGCCGGCTTTCGTTATTGGCCAGGCTGGCTCGCCCATGAACCGCTTCGCCGAGCTCCTCGACCGTCTCGTGCTGACGCCGTCGCGCAACGGCAAGCTGACGCTGCTGACCGACTATTTCCGCAGCGTCGAGGACCCCGATCGCGGGCTGGCGCTGGCGGCGATCACCGGCGATCTCACAATAGCGGCGGTGAAGCCGGCGATGCTGCGCGCGCTGGTGGTCGAGCGCATGGACCCGGTGCTGTTCGGTTATTCCTACGACTATGTCGGTGACCTCGCCGAGACGGTGTCGCTGGTCTGGCCACAGCCACAGGGCCATATCCCCAACCATGTGCCGACGCTTGCCGAGGTGGTCGGCAGGCTGCAGGCGGCAAGCCGCTCCGACGGGCCCAAGGTGCTGTCACGGCTGCTCGACGACGCCAGCATCTCAGCGCGCTTCGCCATCATCAAGCTGGTCACCGGGGGCTTGCGCATCGGCGTGTCGGCCAGGCTCGCCAAGCAGGCGCTGGCCGACCTCGGCAAGGTCGACGTCGCCGAGATCGAGGAGCTCTGGCACGGGCTGGCGCCGCCTTACGCCGAGCTGTTCGCATGGCTGGAGGGCCGTGCGGAAAAGCCGAGAAGCGCAGCACTCGCGCTGTTTAGGCCAGTGATGCTCTCCAATGCCGTCGACGACAGCGACCTCGAAAAGCTCGAGCCGGCCGACTATGCGGCGGAATGGAAATGGGACGGCATCCGCGTGCAGGCGGTGTGCGAAGGCGGCGTCCGCAGGCTCTATTCGCGCACCGGCGACGACGTGTCCGGCGCCTTCCCGGACCTTGCCGCCGCCATGAATTTCGAAGCGACGCTGGACGGCGAACTCTTGGTGGGCGACCCGCGCGAGGCGACGGGCACGTTCTCGGACCTGCAGCAGCGGCTGAACCGCAAGAGCGTCTCGCCGAAGATCCAGCAGCAATATCCGGCGTTCATGCGCTGCTACGACGCGCTGCAGATCGACGGCGAGGATCTGCGCGCTCTGCCTTTCGCCGAGCGCCGCAAGCGGCTCGAAGCCTTCGTTGGGACGCTCGATTCCAGTCGCTTCGATCTCTCGCCGCTGGTCGCGTTCCCCGACTGGGAGACGCTGGAACGGCTGCGCCAGGCGCCACCGCATCCGATCATCGAAGGGGTGATGCTGAAGCGCTGGGACTCGCCCTACCTCGCCGGCCGGCCGAAAGGGCCCTGGTTCAAGTGGAAGCGCGACCCGCACACCATCGACGCGGTGCTGATGTATGCGCAGCGCGGCCACGGCAAGCGTTCCAGCTTCTATTCCGACTACACGTTCGGCGTCTGGTCCGGCCCGGAGGGCTCGGAAGAGCTGGTCCCCGTCGGCAAGGCCTATTTCGGCTTCACCGACGAGGAGCTGAGAGAAATCGACAAATATGTGCGCGACAACACGATCGAGCGTTTCGGCCCGGTGCGCTCGGTGCGCGCCGACCGTCGGAACGGCCTGGTGCTGGAAGTGGCGTTCGAAGGTCTCAACCGCTCGACCCGCCATAAATCGGGCGTGGCGATGCGCTTTCCCCGCATCTCACGGCTGCGATGGGACAAGCCGGCCGCGGAAGCCGACCGCATTGAGACGCTGCAGGCGCTGTTGGACTGGGATCAGTCGACCGCCGGCACCGAGTGATGCTCATGTCTGAAGGTCCACTGTCCGGCTATCTTCTCGAAGCAAATTGTCAGCCGGAAATCCAGATTGCTGGATTGGCCATTCGTCACGAGCACGCATCGCATCAGCGCGATTGCGAAGGCGACATCTGTACCGGCTGTGATCTTCGAATCGACGATGTCGAATACAGGAGGATTAGGCGAGGCGCCAAAAAACAGAGGCCAGGTGTCGCGATAGGCCTCGATGCCTCTGCATTGCAGCGGCGGCGGAACGTCGAACATGATGAAGTCCGGTGCGTGGTGACGCAGAATGCCGTCCATGTCCTTGCGGCGCACGGCTTCAGCCCATTGGTCGATCAGCAGACGGATTTGTCCGGCGTCTCCCACCTGAGAATTGGGATCGTTCATCGTCTCCTCCCTGCCAATTTCCAGCACGGCGATCCGTGGGGCTTGGGGGAGGAACGATCGTGGCGAGGAGACTATTCCGCGATCGAAACGCGGATCTCGTAAATATCCACCGACTTGCCCTTCTGGTCGACGTCGGAGTTGATCGCGATCGTGCCGGCGGCGCCCGGATGCTTGTCGGGGAACTGCACGTCGAACAGATATTCGTTGCGCTCGTGGCCGACCGCGTAGCGCTTGCGGCCGCAATCGCCGAAATCGCCGAAATTGCAATCGACCGAGATCTGCGTTTCCTTGCCCTCTTCCGAGCGGGCGACGATGTCGAACATGGCATGCTTGCCGGCAAGCTTCTCCAGCACGCCCTGGCCGACATCGAACGCAATGGCCGAGCCCGACGCGCCCGAGCGGATGCGCAGGAACTGGCCGGTGTCGTCCTTCATCACCTCGGCGGCGGCGTCGGAGGGCGCGCTGACATGGGTCGGATCGGCAGGCGAGAAGACGTTGATCCAGTTCTTCGACTGGTCAGCCTCGCCCGGCTTCTGCGGCGAGCCGGGTTCGGCCGGCTGCGAGGAATCCTCGTCGTCCAGCGTCGGCGTCGGTTCCGGCGGGCCGGTGTTGAGCTCGGCCGCCGTCTTGAAGACACCGGTCTGCTTGGCGAAATAGAGGCCGATGCCGGCGGCCGCGAGCAGCGTCGCGACGACGAAGATCGAGGTCAGCGGCAGGCGCCGGCCCCTGATGCGCCGCTCGTCGCGATCGGGCGCGACCTGGGCGCCGTTGCCGACGGGAGCATCCGGCGAATCATCGAGCGACGGCGCATCGGGAAGCGCCGTCTCGCCCGGCATGATGTCGGGAACGCGCGGCAGCACGCGCGAGCGCGGCTGGTCCGAGGTATCGGGCTGGACCGGACCGTCGACGGTGATCGAGGGCGACGGCGCGGTTTGTGACGGCGGCCGTGGCGCGTCGACCGAGGGCGCAGCCGATACGGCCGGCGCGTCGACGCGCGGATCCGGCGCGCCATTGCCGGCCGACGCGACGTTTTCCGGCGGAAGCGTCACGTCGGGGACGGCCGGCAGGAACTCCGATTCGATCTCGGCGATCTTGGCTTGCACCGCCTTGCGGCGATTGATGGCGGCCTCGACCGTGACATTCGGATTGGCCTGCAACACGCGATCGAGCGCGGCAAAGGCCGATCGATAGACCTTCTCGCGGAACGCCCGGTCCTCGGCATTGCCCTTCTCGAAGGCATTTCGGATCGCTTTCTCGATGGGGTCCAAGCGAGCTCCCTCTGCACGTTCGCTCCCGGTTGTCTGATCGTTAGCCGCGGACGACCAATCGATCAACGGCGAGCGGCTGCCTTGCCGGCAAAGCCATTTCGGCATTTTTTGTTGAAGAATCAACATTTTTCGTCACCGCCGGCACGGCCGCGCCGGCCAGCCGGGTGCAAGGGACCGCCTGCCCGAACGCCGCCAGGGCCGCCGTCTGCGCCCGTGGCGCGGTAACCGTAGATCGGAAATTGCCGCCGGCGAGGCCGGAATTCACCGCTGCCCATCTTGAATTAGCGAGCGGTTGAGTCTATCACCCAGCCCATTCTGGAAGCCTGACGCTTCCCGGGCCGCTTTAGCTCAGTTGGTAGAGCACATCATTCGTAATGATGGGGTCGCGTGTTCGAGTCACGCAAGCGGCACCACTTCCCCATCCAGCATAGTCCAAGATAGTCCGACAAACCCAGCTTTTGCGGGCTTTTGAGCCGATCACTAGTGCAAAGAAGTCCGACAATATCCGGTTGCATTCAACAAAATTGGGGGTATCGTTGGGGGTATCGAACCACCCCGCTTAGGCGATACCCCCAAATATGCCCCTTACAGATGCAGCTGTTAGGTCCCTCAAGGCCAGCGGCAAGGATCGAAAAGTTGCTGATAGCGGGGGTCTGTATCTGCTGGTCACGGCGAAAGGCGGCCGGCTCTGGCGGCTGAAGTACCGCTTCGATAACAAAGAGAAAACCCTCGCGCTTGGCGCCTATCCTGACGTCGGCTTGGCGGACGCGCGTAAGAAGAGGGACGAGGCCAAGAGCCTTCTACGAGGCGGTACAGATCCAAGCGCCCAGAGGAGGCTCGACAAGATCACCGCTAGCGTGGCGCGAGCCCGTACGTTCAGCGCTGTGGCCGATGAATACATTGCCCTTCAGAAACGTAAGGGACGTGCTCCAGCTACGATCACTAAGACGGAGTGGGTGATAGACTTGGCGCGTCCAGTGCTGGGAGTCCGCCCAATCAACGAGATAACTGCGCCCGAGATCTTGGTGGCCTTAAGGCAAGTCGAGAAGCGAGGCCGACTTGAAACGGCCCGTCGGATGCGCGGGGTGATCGGGAGCGTTTTCCGATTTGGAATATCATCTGCGCTTTGCGAAACGGACCCGACGCAGGCCTTAAAAGGCGCCATTGCTGGCCCTCAGCCAAAGCACCACGCGGCACTACTGCAACCCAAAGCCTTCGGCGGCTTGCTTAGGTCGATCCGGGAGTATGACGGCACGCCTGAAGTCCGAACGGCACTTGAGCTATCCGCACTTCTTTTTCCTCGGCCAGGCGAGCTCCGTCAAGCTCATTGGAGTGAGTTCGATTTGACTACTGCAGTGTGGAGCGTGCCCGCAGGTCGCATGAAGATGCGACGCGAGCACCGCGTCCCGCTGTCGACACAAGCCGTGGCTATCCTTCGAGACTTGCACGCTATAACGGGCTGGGGACAGTTCCTATTTCCCTCAGTCAGATCAGGCAAAAAGCCCCTTTCCGACAACGCTCTAAACGCAGCCCTTAGGCGGATGGGATTCACGAAGGGTGAGGCTACGGCCCACGGCTTCCGCGCCACGGCAAGCACGATATTGAATGAGAGCGGCAAATGGTCAGTCGACGCGATAGAGCGGCAACTGGCTCACAAGGATGCCGATGCGGTTCGCAGGGCATACCATCGCGGTGATCACTGGGACGAAAGAGTACAAATGATGCAGTGGTGGGCCGACCAGTTGGATGCCATGCGCTCCATAAAATCGTGACTCTAAGGCAAGTGCCGTCTCCCATTTCCGCGCATTTGCGCTGGTTCGATTGCAGTGTATGTTCTTGCTTTGTTCTTTTCAGGTAGCGCGACATCGCCTATAATATTGCCCTTGAAAACCGATTCTTCCGAGGGGGGATTACGATGACCGTTCAACCAGTCAGCAAGACTCTGCACGGCGACAAGATCTTCAACGAGCCGACGATCACGTGTCCGAGTTGCAAGACTGACATCAAGCTCAACGAGTCACTCGCAGGGCCGCTGATCGCTGCAACGCGCGAGGAATATGAGCAGCGCATCTCCCAAACGAATGCAGCGATTGCCCTCAGGGAAGAAGAACTCGAGCGTCAGCGCCAGGAGGTGGCAGCGGCGAAAAAAGACGTCGAGAGCCTCGTTGCCGAGAAGCTCAGGATCGAGCGGGGTCACATTGCGGCCGATGAGGCTCGCAAGGCCAAACTTTTGCTCTCAGCCGATTTGGACGAGCGCGACCGCAAGGTGGCCGAATTGGAGGAGACGCTGAAGGCGCGCGATGACAAGCTCGAGCAGGCGCAAAAGCAGCAGGCAGAATTTCTCGCGAAGCAGCGGGCGCTGGAGGACGAGCGGCGGGAAATGGCTCTCACGGTCGAGCGAAAAGTCCAGGAAGGACTCGACGCAGTTCGTGCAAAGGCGAGGTCCGATGCCGAAGATGGCCTCAAAATGAAGATCGTTGAGAAAGAGGAACAGATCGCTGGCATGCAGCGCCAGATCGAGGATCTGAAGCGTCGCGCTGAACAGGGCTCCCAGCAGTTGCAAGGTGAAGCTCTGGAGTTGGAGTTGGAAGGGCTAATCAGCAGTCGCTTCCCGGTGGACGTGATCGAGCCGGTGGCGAAGGGCGAATTTGGCGGTGACGTCCTTCAGCGGGTCATCGGCCGGCTGGTCAGCAATGCGGGGCTATCCTTTGGGAGTCAAAGCGTACGAAGAATTGGAGTCAGGGCTGGCTCACCAAGCTGAGGTCCGACCAGCGAGCGGCGAAGGCGGACATCGCCCTGCTTATTTCAGAAACCCTGCCCCCCGGCGTTGAGACTTTCGACCTGGTCGACGGCGTATATGTCGCTCATCCCAAGTGCGCCATTCCCGTTGCGGTTATGCTGCGGCAGTCGCTAATCGAATTGTCCAACTCGCGTTTAGTCCAAGTCGGTCAAGCCTCAAAGATGGAACTGGTCTATGGTTATTTGACCGGGCCCGTTTTCGCCAGCGCGTCGAGGCCATCGTCGAAAAGTTCTCCGATATGCAGGACGATCTTGCACGTGAGCGCAAGGCCACGATCCGACTGTGGGCCAAGCGAGAAGCGCAGATTCAAGGAGTGATCGAGTCGACAGTCGGCATGTACGGCGACCTCCAGGGCATCGCTGGGAAGGTGATGCAAGAGATCGAAAGCCTCGAAGTGCTGGCTGTTGCAGGCCCCCTCCCCGAACTCGACTAGTAACGTCTCACGGGAACTGCCCGAATGGGGCCGCAAGCGGAACGTCGGCTTCGGGAACCCTGGTCCAAAAAGCGGATTTGCCTTCGCTGCCTGGTCAAAATCCGACTTCAAAGTGTGGCGATTGATGCAGTCGCGTTGCTAGCTCGGTTTAGACTGCATCTGTCGGTCTAGAATATGATTGCGAAAGCAGTTCTGCATTTCTTTGAAGGACCTGAAGCCAAGCCGGGGAGCGAGGCGAGACAGTGTTGTAGTTGACACACTGCAACGGCGTGCGATCGAGACGGAATTGCCGAACGCCACGCTGTCCGGCTCCGCAAATATCATGCGGGCGACCGTTTCCAGTTTCGCTGGAAGGATAAGCTCCTTCTTCGCAACAAGCATTTTGAGTTCGGCAAGAGTTGGCGGTCTGGTGTTGGTGGGAACGATTCCGCCGATCGTTGCTCGTGACGGATCGGCTATCCGCACCCCCATCGTTGTCATCCCTTGGCTGCTTGCATGAATATGTCGAACTCTGCGTCGCCAATCGGAACCGTATGCTCATAACCGGGATACCTGCCGGAATCGACGTCGGCCTTGTACTCCTTGAACGCCGCTACGCGCTCGTCCTGGATCTTCTGAAACTCAGGGCCAAGGTCGCGATAGATCTTTCCGTGCCGCGGCTTGTGGTTTTTGCCGTAGCCGCACACGTCTTCGGTGAAGAGATATTGCGCATCGGCATATTTGCCGGCGCCCATGCCGAGCATGACAAGCGATGAATTTTCGGTCAGGAATTTCGCCACCCTGTCGGGCACGACTTCCAGCTCCGCCCCGAAGACGCCGATCTCTTCGAGTTTCTTAGTGTGCCGCCACAGGCGCATCGCTTCGTCCGCCGTCTTGCCGACCGCACGCCAGCCTGTCCAGGTGATGTAGGAAGGGATCAGGCCTATATGGCCCACGACAGGGAGATGATTGTCGCAAAGCGCCTTCTGTATGTCATAGGAGGCGGCGCAGTAGAACGCGTCGCCGCCAAGGCCGGCAAAGTGGAAGGCAGCACGCAGATAGTCCTCGGCTGTCGCAAGTGGCCGGCCGGCAAAACTGCCCCAGCCGCCGTAAGGCAGACCGACCTGCACGAAACAGTTGCCGGCTGCATCCCGCATCTCGTGGTCGAAATATCGGCCTTCGATCGAAAGCATATGAATGCCCGCTGCCGCTGCTGCCGCAGCTTCGTCGGGCGTGCTGACGAAGAGCATGGAGATCTTCTGCCCATCCCGCTTCATCTTTCGGATGTCCTCGACATGAGGACGGCTGTGATACATGCCCATCGTCAGTCTCCGCCGCAGTTCATTTCTCGCAGATCGTGAAGGCCCGCCGGAAGGCGTTCAGCGCCGTTTCCGGATCGTTTTGGGCAAAGGCTTCCAGACCCACCGGGCCGCGATATCCCATGTCGAACAGAGCTCTCGCGATGTAAGGCCAGTTCATCTCGCCGGTGCCGGGCTCGCAGCGACCCGGATTGTCGGCGACCTGCACCTCGCCGATAAAGGGCAGGCATTTTTGGCACCAACGCACGATGTCGCCCTCGCCGATCTGGGTGTGATAGAGGTCGAGATTGATCCGCAGTTGCGCCCTGTCGATCGACGACACCAATGCCAGCACCGCCGCCGTCGAGCCGAAAGGGCAGCCGGGGTGGTCAAGCAGGTTCAGGTTTTCCAGCGTGAAGACGACACCTTCGGCCTCTGCCATGTCGCAGATGCGGTTCAAGGTGTCGCGCGCCTTCAGCCACATAGGACCGGTCTCGACCTCGGCCTTGACGATGGGTATGCCGCCCTCGCCGAGCCCGGTGCCGTGCAGGTTCAACCGCGCAACGCCGAGGCGTTTCCCCACCCTGGCGGTCTCCAGCGCCGATCTCAGGAGCATGTCGGCGCCCTCCTCGTCGGCGAGCCGTTCTTCGAGATAGCCATTCATGATCGTGAAGGTCGCGCCTGTCTTCTCGAGCGCCGCGAGGTCATGGTCGGGCCAATTCCACAATCCGACGCCGAAACCCATCTCATGCAGACGCGCAACGCGCCAGGCCATCGGACGATCCCGCCAAAGCATCTCGGCACAAGCGGCCAGCTGGAACGGTCGGCTCATGGGCGGCTCAAAGCTCGACCATGACGCGGCCGTTCTCGACCTTCGTCCTGTAAGTCCTGAGGTTCTCACAGGCCGGCGGAGTCTCCACCTCGCCGGTCGTGAAGTCGAAGACCGAGGCGTGCTTGGGACACTCGACGGTGTTGCCCATGACGAGACCGTCGGCGATGTGGATCGCCTCGTGCGTGCAAAGCCCGTCAGTGCAGTAGTACTCATCCGCGTCATTGCGGAAGATCGCGAAAGTGCGGCCGCCACTATCGAAGCGTTTAGCCTCCTCGGCTTCGATTTCATCGGCGGCACAGGCATCAACCCAGGGCATTCGCGTCTCTCCTCAGATCTCTTGCGGTTTGAAGTCTGCGGGAGCCGATGGCATCACGCCCTGGAGCAGCGCGACGGACTTTTCCAGCCCCTCCAGCGAGTTCAGAAGGACGTCCTCGTGCTCGATGGAAAGCCAGCCGTCATAGCCGGCCATCTTGAGTCGATAGCAGAACTGCCGCCACCACTCCTCGCCATGGCCGAAGCCGAGCGTGATGTAGCTCCAAGAGCGGGCCGGGATGTCCATCAGGCTGCCATTCTCAAGCAGTGAGGTCGTCGCCTGCACGGGCCGGTTCAACATCGTATCCTTGGCGTGCACGTGATAGACGGCCTCGCCTAGCGCCTCGGCAGCCGCGAGGGGGTCCGCGCCCATCCAGAACAAATGCGACGGGTCCAGATTGGCACCCACGACAGGCCCGACCGCTGCTCGAAGTTTCAAGAGCGAGGGCACGTTGTAGACACACTGATTGCCATGCAGCTCGAGCGCTATGCGCTCGACGCCGCTTTGCTTCGCCAGGGCCGCGATCTCGGTCCAGAACGGAATCAGCTTTTCTTCCCATTGATATTTGAGGATTGCCTGCGTCTCCGGCGGCCAGGACGAGACAACCCAGTTCGGCATGCTGTCGCCGGCGCTCCCGGCGGGCAGGCCGCTCATGGTGCAGACGGTGCGGATGCCCATCTCGCCGGCAACCCGGATCGTGTCCTTCAAACCCTCGCCCTGGGCTGGATCGGTCGGATGCAGCGGATTGCCGTTTGCGTTGAGGCTGATGATCTGAAGCCCACGTTGCTCGAACGCTCCGGTAAAGCGCTTCTGCGCTTCCCTGTTGCCCAGCATCGCCGACAGCCGGAAATGCGGCGCGGTCGACCAGCCGCAGGTGTTCACCTCGACGCCTGATACCCCCATGCGCTGAGCGTGGTCGAGCATCGCGTCGAATGGAAGACCGCCGAGACTGTCGGATACGAAACCCAGTTTCACGCGTAAAGCTCCGGCTTTGCAATCATCTCTACGGGCGTGCGGCGCCCTTCTTTCAGCGCCTTCACGCCGGCCTCAGCGACGATTGCGGCGCAATAGCCGTCCCAGCAATCCGAGGCGGTCGCGGGGAACTCACCGGTCATGACAAAGCACAGGAAATCACGGTTCTGGCGGCGATAGGCATCGTGATAGCGGGCCCGCCAGTCGGCGTCGTAGGCTGTGCTTTGGATAAGCGCTGAGTCCGTGCGGGTGTAGGCGACATTGTTGGTCGCAATCGTGCCGCGCTCGCCGACCAACTCAGCACGCACGTCATAACCATAGGCGGCGTTGTTGTTGATCTCGATGTTGACGAGTTGGCCGTCCACCGTTTCCAGCACCATGACGACGGGTGCCACACGCGCGTCCGAGCGCCTCGGCTGGAATGCGGAAATGGCGGCATATTCGGTCCCCAGCACGTAGCGCACCACGTCAAATTCGTGCGCGGCGGAATTGGTGATGGCCATCGCGCCGGTGAAATCGGCAGCGGGTGTTTCGACATTGCGGTGGAAATTATGCATCATCAGCGCCCGGCCGAGACGACCGTCTTCCATCGCCCGCTTCATCTCCTGATAGGACCGGTCGTAACGGCGCATGAAGCCGAGCTGGACGAATTTCGCGCCAGCCTTCTGCTCGGCTTCCATCACCGCGAGGCAGTCGGCCGAGGCTTGTGACAGGGGCTTTTCGCACAGAACCCGCTTGCGGGCGGCAATGCAGGCCATTGAAAGCGGCGCATGCGTGAAATCGGGGCTGGCGATGATCACGGCGTCCACGTCCTGCCGCGCGATGGCGCCCTCGGGGTCGGTGGCGACGTCGAGGGCGCCACAGGCGTCGGCGACGGAACGAGCGCGCCGCTCGTCCATGTCGCAGACCAATTGAAGGGTTGCGCCTGGCAGTTCCTCGGCGACGATCCTGGCATGATCCGCGCCCATCAGGCCGGCGCCGATCATCGCAACGCGTATTGTCATTTCTGTCCTGCTTTGCTTCTTAGAATATTGGGCAGCGGCGGCACGGAGTGGCACCAACGTGGGATGCCTCCGTGAAGTCTAGTGCGCGGTTGGGCCCTCCAGTACCTGGAGGGATGGCGGATGTCCCTCATGGGTTTCCATGTAGCCTTCCACCTGGGCTTCCAAGTCGGCCATGGTCTCGCCACCGGCCATCAGATCCGTGATTTCCTCGCGGGACTTTTCGCCCTTGCGGAAATCGGCGGCGATCGCGCCGCGGATCAGCACCGCGAAATGGTCCCCGACGGTCATGGCGTGCATGACCTGGTGGGTGATGAAGACCACTGCGAGGCCGCGCTTCTTGGCCTCGTTGACGATGCGCAGCACATGTGAGGCCTGCTTGACGCCGAGCGCCGCAGTCGGCTCATCCAGGATCAGCACGCGCGCGCCAAAATAGACGGCGCGGGCAATGGCGAGCGACTGGCGCTCGCCCCCCGACAGGCCGCCGACCAGCCGATCACCGTCATCGATTCGGGTGATACCGAAATCCCGCACGGCTTTCACCGCGATCTCGTTGGCGCGCTTTCGGTCGTAGATCCTGAACGGTCCCCAGCCTTTGGTCGGCTCGACGCCGACGAAGAAGGAGCGCCCGATGCTCATCAGCGGGAACGTGCCGCCGAACTGGTGCACCGTGGCGATTCCGCGTCCCTGTGCATCACTCGGTCCTGTGAAGGTCACCGGCTGGCCATCCATTAGTATCTCGCCGCTGGTGGGCTTGTGGACGCCGGCCAAGGTCTTGATCAGGGTTGACTTGCCGGCGCCGTTGTCGCCCAGCAGGCAGAGCACTTCGCCGGCGCGCACTCTGAGCGAAATGTCGTGCAGGACGTCGATCGGTCCGAAGGACTTGTTGACGTTCCTCAGTTCGAGAATGGCAGGTTTATCGTTCATGGCGTGCTCATCCCTTCACATGCGGACCGGCCAGGCTGGTTCGGTTGAGTTGTCATGGGTTTGCCGGCTCCCTCGGCAGGGTTCGCTTGCCCCGCGGTCTGAAGTACAGCGCCAGGTCACGGAACGACTGGTTCATCAGCACGGCCAGCAGAAGCATCACACCGATGATCAGGTTCGACCAGTTTCGGTCGATCTGGGTGAAGTAGATGCCCTGGCTCACAATCGCGAAGGTGATAGTGCCGACGAAGATGCCCAAGACCGAGCCGAACCCGCCGGTCAGCAGCACGCCACCGACAACGACGGAGACGATGGCGTTGAAGATGAAGTTCATGCCGCCCGAGACCTGGGCGGAGTTGAACAGGATCGCCTGGCATATGCCGACGAAGGTGGCGCTGACCGCGGATAAGACAAACAGCGCGATCGTCATGCGGTTTGTCGGAATGCCGGCGTTGCGGGCGCTGACCTTGTCGCCGCCCATTGCAAAAAGCCAATTGCCGTAGCGGGTCTTGTGCAGAACGAAACCCATGACGGCGGCGAACGCTACCCACCAGACAATGATCACCTGGTGGCTGCCGCCGATGAGCTGTCCGAACAGAAATTTTGCCCAGTCCGGGGCGGTGAGCGCCACGCTGGCGTTGCCGGTCAAAAGCACCGAAGCGCTGAGCACCACGCCTTGCATGGCGACGAGCGTGGCAAGCGTGATGATCAGCGAGGGCACCGAAGTGCGGATCGTCAGCAGACCGTTGACGAGGCCGACCGCAACGCCGACCGCCAGCGCTCCGGCGATCCCCACCGTTATGGGCAGCCCGTAATAGCCCGACAGGATGGCCGTGGTCATCGAACCCGCCGGGATCAAGGCGCCGATGGAGATATCGAGTTCGCCGGCGATCATCAGCAGCCCGACCGGAATGGCGACGATGCCAAGATTGGCCGCGAAGTTGACCCAGCTCGCCGCGCCGACCAGCGTGCCCAGATTGGCGCCACCGAACACAACGAAGAACAGCACCACGCCAATGAGGCTGAGGATAGAGCCGGCTTCGGGGCGGCGCAGCAGGGATTTGATCGCGTCCATCATGACTGTCCTCCCTTCTTGGACGAATAGCTGAGCGCCAACTGGCGGAAAGTGTCGTTGGTCAGCACCGCAATCAAAAGAAGCGCGCCGATGATGACGCTGCCAACGTTCGGATCCAGGCTGGTGAAGTAGATGCCCTGGTTCACGATCGAGAAGGTCAGCGTGCCGAACACAATGCCGACGATCGAGCCGAATCCGCCTGTAAGCAGAACCCCGCCGATCACCACGCACATGATGGAATTAAAGATGAAGGACTGGCCGGCGAGAACCTGCGCGCTCTGATAGACCATCACCTCGCTGACGCCGACGAAAGCGGCGCTGAAGCCGGAGAGCATGAACAGGCCGATGGTGAGCCGCTTGGTTGGAATGCCGACATTGCGCGCACTCTCCTTGTCGCCCCCGAGCGCGTAGATCCAGTTGCCGATCGGCGAGATGTGCAGGAGCCAGAACAGGCCAATGACGAACACCACCCACCACAGGATCGTCACCTGGAACATGCCACCGAGATAATCACCGAGGATTTGCTTGATGAACGGATCAGGCACCAGCGATACACCAGTGCTCCCGGCGATCTTGACGGTGAGACCCAGCGTCAATCCCATCGTGCCGAACATAGTGCCGATGGTGATGATGAGCGACGGGATCGTCGTCCTGGTCACGAGCAGCCCGTTGAGGAAGCCGACCGCGAGACCCAGTCCAAGCGCTGCTGTTATGCCGAGCCAATCGGGGAGACCATAGTGGCCCGAGACGATGGCAGCGGTGAGCGATGTCGCAGGGATCACCGCGCCGACAGAGATGTCCAATTCGCCGGCGATCATCAGCAGTCCTATCGGCAGCGCGATGATCCCGATCTCGGAAGCGATGTTCAGCCAGCTGGCCGTGCCCGCCGCCGACAGAAAGCCGCTTCCGCCGAAGAGTCCGAAGAACAGCAGAACGGCGACCATGCCGAGGAACGAGCCCGACTCCGGTCGCCGCGCCAGCCGGCCAAGGGCCAGTCGGGACCGCATGTAGTCGGGTGCCGGAGTTGCTGGGGATGCGACGGGATGTGCCATTGGGGTAATCCGCGAGCCGGCGGCCGGCCTCGATGTGGCCTGCCGTAGAGGTAAAAGGGGCCGCCTACCGCAAGGCAGGGCGGCCCAGGGGAGGATTATCGCGTCCCTGCTTTCACGCCAGCGATGGTAGCATCGACGCTGGCCTTGTCGATGATGCCCGGACCGGTGAGTATCTCACGGGTCGGCACGGTGAGACCGTAGTTCACCTTGCCGTTGAGGATCGCTACCGCCAGGTATCCTTGCAGATAGCCTTGCTGGTCGATCGCACAGTCCTGCTGGCCGCCCTTGATGTTGTTGAGAATGGTTTCGTCGAAGTTGATGCCGCAGAGATGCACCTTTCCAGACTTGCCGGCCTGAGTGATACCGTTCATGGCCGAGTTGGCGTCGACGTTGCCGATCGTAAAGACCGCGTTCACGTCCTGATGTTGCAGCAGATAGGCTTTCACCGCCTGGGCAACGGCCGTTGCCGAGCCGAAGGAAGTGGCCGGCAACGGCAGCACGTCGGCCTCGCCGCCCCCATTCTTCATCCCCTCTTTGAAGCCGCCGCAATAAGCTTCGATATTGGCTGCGCCGGGTAACGTGTTGATGCAGACGCCCTTCTTGTTGCCGGCCTTGGCGAGATACTCGCCTCCGGCGACACCGCCCTTATAGTCGTCCGACCCGACATAGTTCATGGCGCCGAGACGATCGGCCGCTTTCAGCCCGCCCGCATTGTAGATAAGTAGCGGAATGCCCGCATCCTTGACCGCCTTAAACGCGGGGTCCATCGCTTCCGGCACCCAGTCCGGGCCGACAATGGCGTCCGCCTTCTGGTCGATGGCCTGGCGGATCAGCTCGGCGGCGTCCACACCCAGATTGTCGTAGTTCTGCGGGCCGAGCCAGGTGACCTTGCCGCCCTGAGCCTCGACCACCTTGCCGGCGTCTTCGGCGCCACGCTTGACGATGGACCAGAACGGATCGTCCGGCTTGCCGCCGACGACGAAGATGTTCGCGGCAAGCGTCGCGCCAGTGCTGAACCCGATCAGCACAGCGGTCGACACGAGTGTCTTGAAAAGCTTCATAGTCTTCCTCCCAGATTTACCCCGTGGGGTTTTTGAACAAAGAGTCCCGCTATCCCGGACCCGCTCCTCACGGGCACAGTCGAAACAGCGTTTGGTTCGTCATTCCGCCGGCATTCCCGATGCCGGATCGCCGTGGCCTTCCTGGCGGCCCCTGATCCTTTCTTTTTTCTTGCGGAAGCGCGCTTTCATGGCCTCGTCGGCTTCCTTGCTGCCGTCGTGCCAGGTGCCGAACAGCTTATCGAGGGGCACCAGCCCGTCGCCGCCGTAATTCACCTCGAAGTATTTGTGGTGCAGGTAATGCACGTAGGAATGGCTATCGAGGTTTACCTTGTTGGTGATTTCGAAGATCTCGAAACCGAGATGGCCGTTGACCGCGCCGAATCCCGCGCCGTGCAGCGTGAAGTAGGCGCAGACCGGGTTGGAAGGGATCAGCAGGTGCAGCCAGGCTTCGGCATGATAGAGGAAACCCTCGACCGGGTGCATCGACAGCGACGACCACGGGCTCGGATTGATCGAATTGTGATGGACCGAATGCACCCATTTGTAGAGCGGTGGCCAATGGATCGCCCGGTGCAGGAAGAAGAAATAGACCTCGTGCACGGCCGGCGCGATAAGCACCAGGAACGACAGGTACAGCCAGTTCGTCGTCCAGGGCAGCCACACCGCCCAGCTGTTCGCATAAACCCACAGCATCACGATCTCGACCACGGTCCAGAGCGGTATCGTAACGAAAAACGAGCGGGTGAAATTGTCGATGTTCTGGCTTTGGAACCAAAACACGTCGGACGGCGCGTCCGACGGAAATTTCGAATTGTACTTGAAGCGATTTTGTTGCTTGCGCTGGATGTAGTAGCGCAACTCAAAGAAGCCGTAGAACAGAAAAATCCCGGCGGCGTTGAGGCCGTATAGCCAAAGGTAGTTGAGCAACGAGAAACTGGCGAGGCTCTGCCAACTCGGGATAAGCAGATTTACCCAAATGAGCGCCGTGGCGAGATGGAACGTGTTCCACGGCCAGAAGAACTCCGGGACCCACGCCACCACCTTCTTTGCATTGAACGGGCGATGCCAAATCGGCGCTGGCTCGGCGCGGCGGTGCGGCGCCCAATTGCCGCGCTTGTCGCGTGTTCCATACTGAAGGTCATCCATCGCGACAGCGCCTCCTCGCCCATATCGGTCCGGTGTTTCCGGGTTCGGGCCCGGTCCGAGCCCTTAACTTGGCGCAATTCATATCGGAGGGTTGATATTCGGAGAAGGCAGAAATAATATCAAAGTTGCATTTATATCATTTCGTCTCAATCATGATGATACAGGGATGGCTGTTATGAAACGGCCGACGATCCACGATCTTGCGACCGCGGCAGGCGTATCGGTTGCGACGGTGAACAGAATTTTGGGCGGCACCGTTTCGGTGCGGCCGAAAACGGTCCAACGCGTGCAGAGCGCGGCGGAAGAAATTGGCTTCTACGGCATCGGGGCGATCGACGACAGGGCTCGTAAGATATCGCCGCATTACCGATTGGGTTTCTTGCTTCAGCAGTCAACCCGCGACCTCTACCAACTGTTCGGTAAGAAGATCGTCGCCGCCTGTCGCGAGCGTCGGGACGACGTCATCGACCCTGTCGTCGACTTTGTCGATATTTTGACGCCGGAGACCATTTCGGACCGTCTTATCGCGCTCGGCGAGGAATGCGACGCTGTCGCGGTGGTTGCAGCGGATCACCCGATCGTCGGCCAGGCCATCCATTCCCTGAGGGAGATGGGGAAGCCGGTCGTCTCCTACATCACGGATCAGTCCGCGCCGGAAAGGGCGGCTTACGTGGGCACCGACAATTGGAAGCTGGGCCGGACCGCGGCCTTCCTGATCACGCAAACGACGCAAGGCCCTGGTCGAATTGCTGTCTTCATCGGCAATCATCGCTATCAATGCCAGGACGTCTCTGACGCCAGCTTCCGTTCCTATCTGCGCGAGCACGCTCCACGGCTCACCGTCGAGGAAAGTCGCCCTACGCATGAGGAATCGAGCGAGGCTTACAGAATGGTGGCTGAGCTCCTGCAAGCGACGGACGATCTTGTGGGGATTCTGATCGTCGGCGGCGGTATCACCGGCGTGCTTCGTGCCTTGAGGGAAGTGTCTCCCGAGAGGCGATCGGGTATCAAGGTGGTATGCCGCGACATTGGGCCCGAGACACGCAAGGGATTGTCGGAAGGGTTGATAACGGCAGCTCTCTGCCATCCGCTCGAAGCCACGTCCGCCCTTCTTGTGCAGACGATGATTGACGTGATTGGTCCCCACGCGCCGCTAGCAACCCTTCAGCGCTCCATCCCATTTGAAATTGTCACCCCGGAGAACATTTAAGGCGAGGTTTCTTTCGCGCCGGCGCCGTTCAACGTCCCACCCATCCACTTTGGTTCCGTACGCAATGCCTGACGCGCCCACGTCGTACTGCTGTTTCCAATTCGATCTATAGTTCCTGCGCAGTGGGCCTGTACAATATTTCGTTTACGTCGACCTCCTCGGGCTGGGCGATGGCGAACGCTACCATGCTGCCGAAGGAATCTGCGGGAATGGCGAACTTTGCGTAGAAGTCGTGGATGCCTTGCGAGACGTCAGACTCGGTGATGCTGTTGGGCAGTTCCGTGTCGACCGCGCCGGGTGAGATGATCGTGGTACGGATGTTGTAAGGCTTCACTTCCTGCCGCAGTCCCTCAGAAATTGCGCGCACCGCGTGCTTCGTTGCCGAGTAGACGGCATTGTTCTTGCCGACCTTGTGACCCGCAACGGATGCAACGTTGATGATCTGCCCGCTCTTTTGCGCCTGCATTGGCGGTAACGCGGCAGCAATACCATAAAGCACGCCTTTGATGTTCACGTCGATCATCTGGTTCCACTCCGCGATCTTGGCGCGTTCGAGCGGCGAATGGGGCATGAGCCCCGCATTGTTGATGATCACGTCGAGCTTGCCGTGAAGATTCAACGCCTGGTCGACAAGCGCCTGAACCTGTTTCGGATCCGTTACGTCGGTCTTCAGCACGGACCCATCGGGCAGCGACAGCTCGCGGGCCAGCGCCTCGAGGCGTTCGACGCGGCGTGCACCAAGAATGAGTTTCGCGCCGTCTTTTGCAAGGCGGCGGGCGGCGGCTTCGCCAAGCCCGCTTGAGGCGCCGGTGATGACGACCACCTTTCCTTCGATGCCGTAGGTCATTGGTTGTCCTTTCCTGCTGTATTCGGGATCAGCCCTTGCTGACCCCAAGACTTTCCCGGGAGTGAAGCCCGGGTGTGGTGGCGAGCTTGACGATGAAGTCGGAGAGGCTGTTCAGCGAAACATCGTGGCCGCTGAACGGCTCGCCCTTGCGGGTCAGGCGGTAATTCACCTCAGCCTCGCTGGTGAACCAGCCAGGGCGTAGAATGGTGTAGTCGAGATCGGAACCTTCGATTTCAAGGGCAGAATCCCGGTAGGGATCGAGAACCCTGCGGTAAGTCTCGCCCGGAACCTCACCATAGATGCCCATCGAGCTGATGAAGATCAGGCGCTTCAGGCCCGTTGCATCCATCGCCTTGATGATGCTGCGCGCCTGCCGGGCCATATCCCCTGCAAGATTCGCATAGACGACGTCCTGGCCCTCCATGGCGCCGCGTAACGCGGCCGCGTCGAGCACATCCCCTTCGACGATTGTCACGCGCGAAGGATCAGGGTTATGAAGGCGACTTGCACGGCGCAGGTAGAGCGTCAGCTTTGCGTCGCTCTGGTCCAGCAACATGCGCGTGGTGTTGCGGGCGAGCTGGCCGTTGGCGCCCAAGACCAGCACTCTCAGCGGGTTTTGATGATTTGCGGTCATCGGTCAATCCGCGCCTGATGCTGGGGAGAATACCGCTCGCCCGCAATCGCGATGCTCGATAGGGCCTGGTCGATGGTCGCCAGATCATCGCCGGATAGATCGACCCTGGCTGCTCCGATATTTTCCTCAATCCGGTGGAGTTTCGTGGTGCCGGGGATGGGGACAATCCAAGGCTTCTGCGACAGCACCCAGGCGAGCGCCAGTTGGGCGGGCGTTACCTTCTTTTCACCGGCGATGCGGCTTACAGCATCGACCAGCGCCTGATTGGCTGCGAGGTTGTCCTGCGAGAAGCGCGGGACAGTGCTGCGGTAGTCATCCTTCCCGAAGGAGGCGTCCTTGCTCACCGTGCCCGTCAGGAAACCCTTGCCGAGCGGGCTGAACGGCACGAATCCGATGCCGAGCTCTTCGAGCACGGGCAGGATCTGCTCTTCTGGCTCGCGCCACCACAAGGAATACTCGCTTTGCACTGCCGTCACTGGCAGCACGGCATGGGCGCGGCGGATGTTCTTGACACCCGCCTCCGAGAGCCCGAAATGCAGGACCTTGCCCTCGGCGATAAGCTCCTTGACCGTCCCCGCCACGTCTTCCATGGGGACGTTGGGATCGACCCGGTGCTGGTACAGAAGATCAATGCGGTCCGTGCGAAGACGCTTGAGCGAACCTTCGACCGCCGCGCGGATGCGCTGCGCGGAGCTGTCCATCGCGCCCCCGCCTTCGATATTGAACCCGAACTTGGTCGCGATGACGACGCGGTCGCGGATAGGCTGGAGCGCCTCGCCGACGACCTCTTCGTTCTTGTACGGGCCGTATACCTCGGCCGTGTCGAAGAAGGTGATGCCGCGATCAAACGCGCCGCGAATGAGAGCGATCGCGTCGGGCAGCGGCATGGGCGCGCCGTATGATTGGCTGATGCCCATACAGCCAAGGCCGATCGCCGAGACTTCAAGGCCGCTTTTTCCGAGTGTGCGCTTTTTCATTGTCGAGATCCTATTGTGGTGAGCGCTCAGGCGTGAATTTCGCGGCCCGTGCCGCGCGCCCCTTCGACAGGAATTTGCGAAGCGGCTGCCCCAATTGCGCGCAAGTCCTGCGCGGTGAGTTCGATCTCGGCTGATGCGAGATTTTCTTCGAGGCGGTGCAGCTTTCGCGTGCCGGGGATGGGAACGATCCACGGCTTCTTCGCGAGCAGCCATGCGAGCGCAATTTGAGCCGGCGTCGCTCCCTTGTCGGCAGCCACCCGCTGCAGCAGGACGACCAGCGCCTGGTTGGCCTTCATCGCTTCCGGCTTGAAGCGGGGGAACCAGGATCTCACATCCGACTTCTCGAATGTGGCGTCCGGGGCCACCTTTCCGGTCAGGAATCCTTGACCCAGCGGGCTCCACGGCACCAAGCCGATGCCGAGTTCCTCGCAGGCGGGAAGCACTTGGGCCTCCACGTCCCGCGCCCACAGCGAATATTCATTCTGGACGGCGGTAACAGGCTGAACGGCATGCGCACGGCGTATCGTTGAGGCGCTAACCTCCGAGAGTCCGAAGTGCCGAACCTTGCCCTCTGCAGTAAGCTCCTTGACCGTCCCTGCCACGTCTTCCATGGGGACGTTGGGATCGACCCGGTGCTGGTAGAAAAGATCGATACGGTCCGTGCGCAGTCGTTTGAGCGAAGCCTCACATACGGCCCTGATATGGTCGGGCCGGCTGTTAAACCCGCGCCGCTCCCTTGTTTGCGGGTCGATATCGAAGCCGAACTTGGTGGCGATGACGACTTGGTCGCGAACCGGCGCGAGGCCTTCGCCAACCAGTTCCTCATTCGTGAACGGCCCATAAGCCTCCGCAGTATCAAAGAAGGTTACGCCGCGCTCGACTGCCTTGCGCAGCAGTCCGATCATCTCGCTTCGATCAGGGGGCGTGCCGTAGTTGGCGCTCATCCCCATGCAGCCGAGACCGATAGCCGATACCTCCAGCCTGCTCTCGCCGATAATGCGCTTTTTCATGGCCTTGAACCTTTTGTTCAAGAGGCTTTCGGCGCAAGCTCGCCATACCAATACGAAGCGGTGACACCGCCATCCACCAGGAAGTCGCTGCCGGTGATGAAAGCGCCTTCCGCACCCATCAGCAGCGCGCCGACATTGCCGACTTCATCGGGTGTCGCGGCACGACCGACGGGAGACAGCTCGATCATGCGGCGGTAACCTTCTCCACGCGGGCCGGTCAGTTCATCACGCGCGAGCGGTGTAATGACGATGCCTGGGCTGATTGTGTTGATGCGCGCGCCTCGCTTGCCCCAACGCACCGCCTCGGACATCACACGCAGGGAATTGCCCCGCTTGGAGATTTGATAGGCGTTGAGTGGATCAGTAACTTTATCGGGCTGCAGCCACGGCAACGTGAGCAATTCCTCGGGGACCGTGGTTGCCAACGCCTTGTTCTGCTCATCGGTCAGAGCACCGAGACGGTGACCGGATTGCGACGCTATAACGACACCCGACCCACCCTTGGCGATCACGTTGCCAAACTCCTCTAGGACCAGGGCAGTCCCGTAGAGGTCGACATGCAGGATCGTCTGGGGTGACGCCTGCGACGGCGAGACGCCCGCGGCATGAATAAGGTGCACGACTTCGCCAAGCTTTGTCGCGGTCTCGACCAGGGCGTGGACCGATTCGCGCTTCGACACGTCTACGGCGGCCGTGCTGACATCGAAACCCGCATCCGCAAGCAGCTTGGCGGCAGCTTCGGCGTTCTCGCGCCTGAGATCGGCGAGCAGTACATGCTTGCCCGAACTGACGCGCCGGGCGATTGCCTGCCCAATGGAACCTGCACCGATAACGACAACAACCTCAGTCATGACGACGCTCTCCCTTCGTGTCGAGATATTGGGCATCGCTCACGTGCTCCAGCCAGGTGACGGCCTTGCCGTCGAGCGATTCCTGAATGGCTATGTGGGTCAATGCAGTGGTTGGTGTGGCCCCATGCCAGTGCTTTTCATCGGGCGCGAAGCGCACAACATCGCCGGGAAGGATTTCCTCAACCGGCCCGCCTTCGCGCTGCACTAGGCCGCGTCCTGCGGTGACGATGAGCATCTGCCCAAGGGGATGGGTATGCCATGCGGTGCGTGCACCTGGCTCGAAGGTGACTGCGTTGGCGGCTGCCCGTGAGGGTTCGGCAACCGGGAACAACGGGTCGATCCGCACAATCCCTGTGAACCACTCGGAGGGGCCTTTTCCCGAGGGCTGCGATCCTGCGCGTGCGATTTGCATGGAGATCTCCTGTCGGCTCGTGGCCAAACTAACGGAAATCAAAATAGGTCCCTGGCGCCGCAGTGATTAGATAGTAAGATCGGCATGACCTCATGAATGCCGTTCATATATGCCGAAGCCCGACATCAACGACCTTCTTGCCTTCATGGCCGTCGCACGCGAACGCAGTTTTACACGTGCAGCGGCCCAGCTTGGTGTCTCGCAGTCAGCCTTGAGCCATACAATTCGTAGAGTGGAAACCGCTTTGGGTTTGCGGCTTCTGGCCCGCACAACGCGGAGTGTCGCGCTAACCGAGGCAGGCGAGCGCCTGGTCAACGGTCTCGGCCATCATTTCGAAGATATCGACCGCGAACTGGATAACTTGACGATCCTCCGCGACAAGCCTTCCGGCACCCTAAGGATCAATGCGGGTGAGCATGCGGTCCGGACGGTGATCTGGCCGAAGCTCGATTTGTTTTTGACGGAATACCCTGAGATCAAGGTCGAGGTTCATATTGACAACGGGTATGTGGACATCGTCGCTGGTCGGTACGATGCGGGCGTACGGCTCGGAGGTGAGGTTGCGGGCGATATGATCGCAGTTCGGATCGGGCCTGATTGGCGCATGGCCGTGGTTGCCACGCCCGCTTACTGGCGAGCTAAGGGTGAACCGCGCAAACCCCATGACCTGACCAGGCACAATTGCATGAACCTGCGGTTGCCCACTCACGGTGGCTTCTACGCCTGGGAGTTCGAGCGCGACAGTCAAAAGATCAGCGTTCGTGTCGACGGGCAACTGGCCTTCAACTCCAGCGTTCCGATCCTGGTGGCTGCGCTACGGGGGCACGGCGTAGCGTGTATTCCGGAAGATATGGCGGAGCCGCATCTTCGGGAGGGCACATTGCAACGTGTCTTGACCCAGTGGTGCCCACGATTCACGGGATACCACTTGTATTACCCGTCGCGCCGGCAGGCCTCGCCGGCATTCCAGTTGCTCGTCGATGTGCTCAGGGAGAGGTCGTGACTGAACTCTTTGTGCGCAGCGAGAACATAAATCCGCTGGAGGCTGCAACGTCAGCTATCGGGAAACGGCAAAGCAGAATGAATGACGGGATGGGGCGCAAACCCGCCCTTTCAGGTGGCCCCGCCCAACTATCTGGACATCGTCAATAAGATAGATCCCTTGTTTAGGGCACATGGGCGAATTTGATTCATTCAAACCGAGGGGTGTTTCCTGCGAGCCCTTTGCTTCGTGGTTCATGAGGTTGCAAGTGATCTCATGAACTTCAAGCTGACATTCCTTGGCACCTCTGCGAGTGTGCCACTCGGCCGAACGCAATCAGCCAAGCCTCCTCGTTGAAACCGGAGGCCAGAGGGATCCTGGTTGACTGCGGCGAAGGCCACACAGCGACAGCTGCTACGTGTCAATGCCGGCTTCAGGCGCCTCGACGACCTGCTTCTCACGCATGCGCGCTTCGATCGCGTGCTCGCCGCCCGTCCCAGGCCTGATAGTGGTCAGTTTCAAATTGTGGCTTTCAATGAACGCGCACCAGACAGAGCTTACGGAATAGGTTATAGCCGACGTATCCGTTTAGGAAGCGGCTATGCCCAACATATCGACGTTACTCACATTCCTTGCGGCGCTGGTCGTGTTGGAAATTACCCCCGGCCCGGACATGATGCTTGTGATCGCGCGCGGCATCGGACAGGGACGACGGATAGCGTTCCTGACCGTAGTCGGCATGGTCTTTCTCGCCGGCCTCTTTCAAGTCGGCCTTTTGGTGCTCGGCGTCACGTCGCTACTGCAAGCTTACCCTTCTGGCTTGGTGGCGCTACAGTGGGCTGGCGCGCTCTATATGCTCTATCTTGGCGCGCGGCTGATCTGGTCGAGCTTTGGCAGCCACAAGAACAAGCGCGTTCCCGTCACTCAGATATCGGATTGGACGGCCATCCGCGATGGCGCGATCAATAGCCTAACCAATCCGAAGTCCCTGCTATTCATGTTCGCGTTCCTGCCGCAGTTCGTTGACCCGAATGTCGGCCCGGTTTGGGTGCAGCTACTTGTCCTCGGATCAATCCAGAAGCTGGCCGGGGTTGTTTCCCTTGGTTCCGTTGCCATGGCGTCGGGGACGGTCGGACAGTGGTTGAAAAGCTGGCCGGGCCTGCTTCCATGGCAAGAACGGTTTACCGGCTTTGTCATGATCGGCCTGGGTCTGCGGCTGCTTGTTTACGGCAATCCTGCGCACAGGCACTAAGCGGGAATCCGCTTCATTTTAGCGCACGGAATATCGTGCCCCACATTTTTTGCAGCCGACTTCGGCCGTGCCTGTGCTCATCAGTGCCATGCTTACACACCTGGCATCGCACCCGGTCACTACAGATCCTAAATTTCAAACTGACCCACTACCCCAGGCCTCAATCGATGACATTCAGGATCGGCATCATTTCGGACACCCACGGCTTGTTGCGGCCTGAGGCAGAGCGTTGCCTGACCGGGGCCGATCATATCATTCACGCCGGAGATATAGGTAGGCCGGAGATCATCGACGCGCTTAGCAGGATTGCGCCGGTAACCGCTATCAGAGGAAACGTGGACACCGGAAGCTGGGCTGCGCGGTACCCTGACACTGAGCGCGTGCGGCTTGCGGGGCGAACGATCTGTGTGCTTCACGACCTCAAGACGCTGCAGATCCCGCCCACGGCGCTTGGCATCGACCTGGTCATCTCTGGCCACTCGCACGTGCCGAAGATCGAGACCGTCGATGGGGTGCTCTATCTCAATCCCGGCAGCGCCGGCCGGCAGCGCTTCAAGCTGCCGATCACGTTGGGAACGATCGATGTCACGTCCAGCCACATGCAACCAGTTATTCACGACCTGGGCAACAGATGATGCGTCGCACGGCCCCGCGCCTCGTCTCAGTTTTCGGCTGGTTTCAGGCGGAGGCACCATCCGCGTATGCGGCCGAAATCGGCGCAAAGCCGCCATTCGCTAATGCTGGCAGTCCACCGGCGCGATGCCGTTGTGTCACTTCAAGGTTTAGGCCCGTCGCTAAGGGTGTCACAAATAGTTGGTGCCAACCTAGATGTTACGCCGTGCGGTGCTCACCGGGTTACGTCACTCGGGGGTATACCGTGATGTTCGAGACTATAGCCGCTTTTGCGCTTCATTCGGTTGGGAACCGGCCTCAGCAGCGCCGACGGCCGACGCTCCACGCGCGGCAGCGGTACCCCAATGTCGGAGGTGGTGTGTTTCGCTTTATTCTTCCCGAACTACAGCACCCCTAAGAAAGGGTTCATGATATCAAGGATTTGAGAATATTGAGCAGACGACAAGGCCGACAGTTCGTCAACGAGCTCGATTACCTCTCCCTCCTCAACCTTCTGATCGTGAAGGCTAACCGTCCCGAGAATCGTCTGGCCGTTGTCCGGGCGACTGTTCAGGATGAGGGCGATCATCGCCGCCACGTTGGTCGCGTCCTGGTCCTGCTGGTTGGGGCTATCGATGATCATCGGCGCCGTTAGGGCGGAGGAGAACCGGAAGATGGTCTTCATGAGTGCGAGATGGTAGGCCAGGACCGCGCGCGGTTGGTCACTTCCGGTATCGTTCACCTTGCGGACGATCTTGATCGCGCTGTCTAAATCGATCCTTCGAACGTTAAGGGTCCGTAGGAAGCCGGTCATAAGCTCAGCATAGTAGGCCTCGATCTCCTTTCTCCGCTTCTTGTCGTCCAGCTTTTTCACCTCGGCGTCGATCTCGACGATTTCCCCAGCCCGTCTGTCGACCTCCGCCCGTATGTCGTCGAGCTGCGTGTCGAAAAGGCCCCTGGCCATGTTTGCGCTGGCGTTTTCGATGACCTCCTTGAGCGTGAGGTCGCCTTCTTTTTCGGCTAAAGTTCCAGCCACCTTCTCGATGAGTACGTCGGTATCGCTCAGGCGCGCTTCCATCTTGTACGCCCGTTTGTGGATATCGACCAGGCGGTCGTATTGGTCGCGAAGAAACTGAGCGCAGGCTTCGCGATCATCGAGGATAGAGAACTTATGCGTGAAGTCGTTGTGGTGAACCGTTCCACAGGTCGGGCAGAAGACCTCAGCCTCGGCTTTCGAAGCGTAGGCGTAGTCCTTACCTAGCTCCTCCATTGCTAGACGGGCGATCTTCATCTGCTCGGTCACGAGTTCGCGCTCGTCGACGAGGTCGGCAAGCTCGGTGGCGCTCTTCAAACGTGCAGCCCGAAGGTCGCGAAGCTCCAGGAGAAGGCGATCTACGGATTCCCGATGCTCAAGCTCGGTGAACTCGGTTCCAGTGAAGGCTGGTTGCAAATTCAACTTGTCGACGGCCTTAACCAGCACCTGGCGGTCGCGGCCGAATTCGGCGATCTCCAGCTGTACGGCAGACTTCCTCGCCTGGAGTTCATAGTACCTGTTCGGCCTGATGCCGGAATGAAACTCCACCACGGCCTTCCGCGGGTTCTTGTACTGCCCGCGGTTGTCGAAGGATTCGAGCGCCTGCTTCCACCCACTGTCCTGGTCGATATAAAAAGGCATGAACATGTAAGCTGGCGGCGGCGTCTCCGTCACGCCGGACTTGTTCGGCAGCACGAGGCCAAAATCGAGCATTTTCGCAAGGAACGGGCCAAGCTCGGAGGTGACGCTCCTCGTTTTGATCAGGAGATCGCCCTTCTCGTCGAACACCCCGAAGGCGGTGCCGTCCCTGACGATCGAGAACCGTTCGCCATCGACGGCGAACAAAACGCGGGCCTTTACCTTTGCTTTGAGCCACTCCGGATGCATCCTGACCGGTGCGCCAAAAGCCCAGTAGATGCTCTTGATGACGGACGACTTCCCGACGTCATTCTCGCCGGTGATCACCGTCAGTCGAGGATGGAACCTGACCGTCCTGCCCTTGCGCTCCGTTGTCGACAGGAGTTCTAACTTCTCGAAGCGCAAGTTTTTCATTGTTCTTCAATCTGAGATTTCTTATCAGTTGCTGAAACCGTTCGCTGCTAGACATCGTGGAACTCGTAGAGGATGACGGCGCGGATATAGTCGTCGGTCGCGGTTTTGTCCCACATATCTGCAAGTTCCCTGACTTCCGGAAGAGCTGCGTCCACCTCCGTTAGTAGATCGCGGGCCCCGGCAATGTGCTTGGCAGCAACATCCTTGACGGCCTTCCGAAATCTTTGCGGTCCTGGCCCGTAGCGGGAACGACGATCGTTGACGTAGAGCCTCCAGGCAGCCCCGATGTCGCGCCGACGAACGATGTTCGTAATGGATGGCGCAATCTCCGACCACTCCACTGCCTCCTTGCGCCTCCTCTTGAAATCCTCAAGGCGATCATCGATCAGCTTTCGTGTTACGAAGGATTCCGACATCGCGGAAAAACTGCTGAAGTCGACGTCCATCCGTTCCCGCTGGCGGCATTCTTCGAGAAGCATGAGACCGAAGGCGTAGGTGCTGGTTTCCGTCATCCCGGTCTGCTCGATCACGAACTTCTGGACGGCGCCCATAATGGTGTCGCTGAAGCTGGCGAGATTCATAGTGGAGCAGCAAAAATGGAAGAGCTTCGAATGCTCGTCCTGGAACTCAGGATCCTGCTCCTTCAGCCGTTTTCGGAAGGATTCGACCTTCGCCGCTGCGGCGGCTTCGAATTTCGTCTCGCCATGGCCGGCTACGAGATCAGAGCACATCTGATTGGTGACGAAGACCAGCCTCTCAGTGTGGTCCGGAAACCGCTTGTAATTATCGTACATCTTCGCGGCGAAAGACAACTTCTTATCGGGCGGCGGCTCGCCTGGCTTGACCGCAGTTTTCTTCCCTTTGGTTCCCGATGAGGCGGAGATGCTGGAGAGCGTCCATGTGCCGGTCTTCTGTGTCTTCACTTGGAAGAAGGTGACCTTCGTCGGGCTGCTCATGCTGTCGAGTTCGAGGACGTCATCATGGAATTCGAAGGCGATCCCGAAGTCGGCTCCACTCTTGTAAAGCTGGAGTATCCGAGAAAGCCCCCAAGCTGCTTGGTATTCAAATCGTTCTACCGCAAGCTTGCCACCTTGCTCGCGCTGAGGTTCGTTCAGGAGAGCTTGTCTTATGTCCAATTACGATGCCCGAATCGACACTATCTTCCTATCCTAGGCATATTCTGTCGCGCACGATACGTCCTTTATCGAATAGACATTGACCGTCAAGAAATGATGTCTGCTCTCCCGCTTCGCAGCTACCAATCCGCTATCTCATACCATCGAGGCTGCTCACTTTGACTGCGCGAAGCTCGATTTTAGGCATCATATTGATAGTTGAGGTATGCCGAGCGGCAGCCGAAATCCAACCGAAACAGCCCACCTAGATCGGGCGAGTTCCAGTGCATGACGGATAGCGTGAGCATCCCCAAAACTGATTTCCGGCATTGCGCCCCTGTCTCGCAGTTCGAACGACCATATGTTTCCCGCAACGAGGACAAGACTGCGCCGCTGGCCGAGGTGAAGGCTTCGGCGAAGTATTTCGTACGCCGGTAGGCGTCCAAGCGGGCTGGCTAGGCGTGAATCTAGTTGCCGTTGATCGCCGGTTTTTTCGGAATGTCTCGATCGGCGGCACTGCAAACGGGGCGATGCTGTCCATGGTAGGCACCGGAAGCCCAAGGTAACGAAGATCGGCTTCGGTCTGCCCAAGGCGCCCCATCAGCCTTCCCAACTCAGGGTCGCTGCGCTTCTTCCAGTCCTCGAAAGCACCGGCCTCCTTGCGAGCCTCTTCGACGAGTCTCTTGAATTTGTCGTCAACCCCCTGCTGCTTTGAGATGATATCCGATTGCAGTTTCTTGATATTGTTCTTGTCGTCTTGGCTGTATTCCTGCCGGAAATGGAAATGAGCCTCGACACGCTTTACCCAGGCCGCAATGTTCGCGGCTTTTACGGGGCCGATACCATGCACATGCTGCACATCGCGTTTCTTCGCTTCAAGGGCATTTGCGATGCCGTAGGATGTCAACGAAGCGACATCGATAGACGACACTTTGCCGATCCGAGCGCCACGGATCGGATGGTTTGACAAGTGCACGTCAAGCTGTTGCTGCCTCCGCCGCTGGTCATAGTCGGGCACGACTCGGCTGTACGAGTTTGACAGGGCCTTGTACTCATCGATCGCGTCCAAGGCTTCCGCCTTCTTGCTTAGGACACGATCAATGGGTGATGAACATTGGAGGTCTTCGACCCGTTTCTTGATGTTGGCGACTGCGGCCCTGTGGGCTTGAGTCACGCTCACGCCGGGATCAACTTCCCGCAGGATGAGCCACACACCGAAGGCAGCGATTGCACCGGCAATAATGAAAGGTAGCTGGAGGCCGAAAAACGCGATGCCCGCCGCTACGATGGCAGCAACGCCTATACCTCTTTGAAGAGGTGCAAGTCGCTGCCTGCGTTTCGCATCAATCGCCGGCTGGCCGGCTTGCGCAATGTACGGTGTTATGGGGACGGGCACACTGATGGCAGGCGGAATTGGGATGCCATTCACTGCTGCAAGTAGTGCCTGAACGTCGAGGATAAGCCCCTGCTTCTCATCAACCCGCCCATTGGGAAGATGAACGGCGAAAATTTCATGGCTGATAAACAGCGGCCGTCCGTATTCGGCCTCCATCCGGCACCACGGGCAATCTGGTGCGAGCCGCGAGTAGTGATGCAGGCGGTTGCGGGAACAAACCCGAAGAGACGCTTCTAGCTCTTCAAGCGCGGCTACCCATCGCGCGGGCAGGGGTCGGTGTCCAACGTATTGCTGTGAAAAAGCTTGCTCGAAACAATCGCGGATCGCGGGAGTGAAATCGTTAAGACGCACAGTACCTGGAGGTGGCGACATCCCAGTGGCGCGAGAGGAATATGCAAAGCGATATTCTGCGATTGCCTTTTCCAGCGGCATGTCGCCGTTGCCAGCGTACCGGCCGGAAAAAGGATGCCGGTCCATGCAAAGAACCTGAAAAAGCGAAACTGCCAATCCAAACGCGTCATGATCCGGTGTTCGGACAATCGTCGCCAGAGATCTCTCCTGTAGCTCAGGCGGTGTGTATTCGGGCACGCCCACGACACAAAGATATCGGTTCCCGCCTTGTGTTACCTGAAAGCTATCGGCGTCGATCAGGGCGACGGTCGCGGTTTGTGAGACCAGAATGCCCCGCTGGTTGATATCGCCGACGATGCACCCAGCCGCGTGGACCTGTGCGAAGACACGGGCAATGTTAACGGCAGTTCGGACAAGGAAGCGGTAATCGGCGTTTGGAAAGTGCTTCTGTCGGGACGAGGGTGTTTGAAGTTCGTGAATTTCCTTGTGCTTCTCTACGAGACGCATCATGAAGCCGACGAACTCACCTTTCGCGTTCGTCACGATCTGATAGGGGAATGCGATTGTCGAAGCGGTTGCGGCGAGTTTGGAACTCACCATCGCACGAATTTTTCCTTCGCGTTCTTTGACTACCTTCGGAAGGTAAGCTTTGACGGCGTACCCAGGAACATTTGCGATAGAGAAGACTTCACCCTCTCCGCCATGGCCTATCTTCTTATTGATGGTCAGTTCCTGACCATCTGCGAATAGCCTATCGAGCTTCATTTCCGGGCGGCTATAACTAAGGTCTTGTCGTCATCGGTCAGATCGTTGACCCGGGCACTGTCAAGGAATGCGGCGAGATTCCGTGAAAGACCGAAGTCCCTCCCGATGACTGGAGAATTATCCAAGGGTCTGGCCATGGGATCAAAAAAGCTGGGCGATGCCTCTCCCGTCCTGTGATCGATAACCAGATTTTCGATTCCGTCTGAGAACACCGCAATGGCGTCATAGTCTGGTTGATAACGAGATATCCGAAGTTGTGGCTCCGGATCGTCCGTGATGAAGAATGTTGTGGACGCATACTCCCCATGCGCGGGCCGGCTGAGGACCGACCATTGCCGGTCGTCACAATGGCGACCGACCGCAGCACCGTCGCCAACATGAGCAGTAAGGACCCCCGCCTTTGTTGCAAGCACAAGCACCATGGTCGTAGCGAACTGGCGAGGAGAGGAGTCGCGCTTGGCCGCGCTAACCGATATCCGATCTCGGCACTCATCGACCCACGACCACACCATATCATCTGTCGGAATGTCTGGACTGGTCGCGAGCAATGAGTGCGCTGATGTTGCGATCGTGCGACAGACGATTGCCGCACCTTCGCCGCCGAACGTGGCCGATCCCGCGCCATCGGCCACCACGACCAACAGAGACGTGTCACCTACGACAAAGCATCGCTTGGCGTCTTGAAGACGCGTGCCTGCCCGAACATGCGAAGTTCCGCGAACCGACGCGGTTGCATATGACCATCGCATTGATCAGCCGGCAGTAGCCCAACCGTCTGGCGCAGTCGGATTCTGGAGAGGCACCTGCTCTCCGGGGTTGGATCGCGACATGACGCCTAAGGAGCTAGACAGCCACTGGAAGAACTCTCGGAACTGTAACCCTTTCAGTTTCAACGGCTGACGCACGGCAATCTGAGACAGGGTTGACATATCGGCATTGTCGACACCGATGGCGTAGAACATGAATGCCTTGGACTCTTCGCCTTCCTTGACCTTTTGGGCGGCGGCTTTCCAGCTATCGGTTGGAGCGCCGTCGGTGATCAAGAAGACCCAGGGCCTGTAGAGCGAGACGCCGTTCTGCCGGATCACGTCTTTCCGCTGGCGCAACATTTGAAGCCCCGTTTCGATGGCTCCGCCCATAGGTGTGTTGCCCTGAGATACCAGCTGGGGCGCAAAGAAGTTGGTTGCACTGGTGAAGTCCATTTCGACCTTCACGGGGCCGAAAGTGACGATGGCCAATTCGACCCGTTTGGCGGCGAGACTGTCGCTCTGGATTTCTTCTTGAAGGAGTCGCAACCCTTCGTTCAATTGCTCGATCGGCCGACCGCTCATCGAACCTGAAACGTCAAGAATCAGGACACATGGGCAACGCGGCTGCGGATTGTCGATCAATCCAGCGTCAGCAAACGGTTGCTGCTCAAACTCGGCCACTTCATATCCCCCTGTTGAACCCTGCTTTAGTCTATTGGGTTTGTGCAGAGAAGTGCAACACTTGCGCCGGATCTTTCGTTATTCCATTCGGCGGAGGGCAACGCTTGGACTACGTCAGGCAGTACGCAGGCCCCTTCTCCGCAGCGGGTAGAACGCCCACCCCGAAAATGCGCGGGCTTCACATCGACCGTGCGATTGGCAAAACAAGCCATTTCACATCGGGTAAGATACTCACTTCAGGCCCGATCGCCTGCCAATGGGCAATCGCTCACGTCAGGGTATACCCCTGCGTGACGTGACATCGGCGGCGCCACTGAGCGTAACTTTAGGACTAGTGGCAGCCATTTGTTACAAGCAGGCATCAAGCACTTAAACCTTGATGTGACAGTCCATGAGCGCTTGCCCGGTCGGGGATGCATAAAGGTCTCAGTGGATGTCCCCCAGCTAGGTGCCACAAGGGGCATTTCCTGATACCGGTGCTTCCCAAAGCTGGTCTGGGAACGGAGAGTTAGATGATTGAACTGCTGACCAATCAAGCCAAGACTGATCGCCTGTTCCGTCAATGGGTCAAGGCTTTGATCGATGGCAGCGCCGAGAACAGCAACAGACGAGTGATCGACGGCACCGGGCTCGTTTTCGCCAACAACCGACGTGGTGGAATGGGGCAGATCGAGGATCAGGTGATATTCGGCCTTGATTCAAGCCTTGATACGTGGGTCGTAAAGATCGTTCGGCCCGATGCAGCGCAGCAGGACATGGGCAAGCTGACTGCAATTGGCCTTAACGAGCAAGGGCGGCCGTTCCTTCTTCGGCAAGGATGGCTAAAGAAAAACCCAATCTCGCGTGAGATCCGAGAGGACTTCGCAGAACTTAGCGGATTGGATTCCGTCCCTGTGACGGCGCGAGGACAGCTGTCGCCTCGTGAATGGTATGTCGTTGCAGATATTTCATCTGTGGGCACCATTCCGCAAGAAACTGCCGCCTTCGCGAATGCCTGCGCAAGAGCTCGGTCCAAAGCAGGCGGTGGGACATCGAAATATACCGAATCTGAGACATATCGGTACGGGCTGGACGAAAAGGGGCGTACCAAGAAGGTGACGATCTCGGGTGGAACCAAAGAGGTCGAGGACATGCAGGGGCATGTTTGGGCCGAGCTGCAGAGGCTTGTTGGGGGGTCTCTGAAGAAGCCCACAAGCTACGGATATGCGGTCGATGCGGTGATCGAGAAGGCCAAGGCTCTCATCGAGATCAAGACAGGAGTTTCCGCTCATGACATCTACGAGGCAGTGGGGCAACTAGCCCTTTACCCATCATTGATAAAGCTGCCTGACGACCTAAAGCCCATTCTCCTAGTTCCGGATCGGCCGTCGCTCAGGCCGCAGATGGCAGCTGCACTCGAAGCTCAGAGAATCGAGGTGCACTTCTACTCTATCGGGGGTGTGGGGAAGAAGCCGACGATCACATTCTCGTCCACGTTTCTCCGACGATGCCAACGGCTGGTGCTCTGAGCGGTTCTCGTGATCAAGGACGATTGCGTCAGGCGAATTCTTGGACGCGTCACTAAACCGCTAGCGTCACTTGGAGTGTCGGCTTCTGTGGACGCGGCTTAAGGACACTCGACGGTCCCACTTGGGAGCAAGCCTTCGTTCCCGCAGCGACGGGCGCGCGCATTTGTGGTTGCCACGATCCAGCTTGACATCGACTATTTGTGACAGGGTAGCGTCGAGCCCAAAACCTTGGGGTGACAGGCTATGGCTCGCATTGGGTACGCTCGCGTCAGCACGACTGACCAAGACCTCGAAACGCAACTGGCGAAGCTGAAAGCTGAGGGGTGCGAGGTCATTCGTTCGGAGAAGGTGTCGGGCGGCAGCCGCGATGGCCGCACCGAACTGGCAACGGTTTTGGATTTCCTTCGTCCCGGTGATGAACTGGTGGTGACGCGCCTCGACCGGCTCGGCCGCGACACCCGGGACGTGCTTAATTTGATCTATGAGTGCGAACAGAAGGGCGCCTTCGTGACCGTGCTTGACCCGCACGTATCAACGCGCGGCGAAATGGGCCACATCGTGCTAACGGTCCTTGGAATGGTCGCGCAAATGGAGCGCCGGTTCATCAAAGAGCGGCAGCGTGACGGCATCGAGCAAGCCAAACGAGACGGCGTCTACAAGGGAGGCAAGCAGCGGATCGATCGAGGCAAAGTGACATCTCTCCGCGACGAGGGCCAAGGCCCCTCGCAAATCGCAAAGCTAGTGGGCTGTTCACGGATGCAGGTCTATAGAATTCTGGCTGAGCACGACGGGCAGCGACTTTGATGGCTAGGACCAAGCTGTAAGCCACATTACGATTTCACGCGGTCCATAAATTCTTCAGCGTCTGCACAACCGAATATTCGCAACTTCTGCCGTATCGCCCCGGAATGAATGCTAGAGAATGTTGTGGCAAACTGGCTTAGGTCCGATCCCTTCATGAAGGGCGCGCTGCTGATGGTAGGCGAGCGAGAGTAGGCTCACGGCAGAGACGACTTCCGGGAGCACTGCACGTGAAACCGGCTGGTGCATTGCAAAATCCGCTGACACGCGCAGTGTAGTTCCGGCCGAAGCGGAAGAGTTGGCGAAAGAATGGTGTTCGACGTACGGGCAAACGGCGTATGAACTGATCGACCGTCGGGTTTATTAAATCCAAAGGATCCCGGTACGCTGGCATTTCTGAGAAAACTCGCTAGACATTCGTGCCCCATCACAAGGAGCTATTGCGTGACTGAACCAGCATCGAATTCCGGGAACCTATTGATCGAACTTACGGCGGATATTGTTTCTGCCTATGTCAGCAAGAATGCTGTGCCCGTCGCATCACTGCCCGAGCTGGTTCAAAGTGTGAATGCATCGCTGTCGAAGATCGGCGGTCCGACTGAACCAGAGAGCCCGACCCTTACGCCTGCGGTCAATCCGAAGAGGTCGGTGTTCCCCGACTACATCATCTGCCTTGAGGATGGGAAGAAGTTCAAATCGCTGAAGCGCCATATCAATGTTCACTATGGGCTGACACCCGACGCATATCGCGAGAAGTGGAGCCTGAAGTCGGACTACCCGATGGTGGCGCCGAACTATGCGGCTCAGCGGTCGGCTCTGGCGAAGTCCAGCGGACTCGGGCGCAAGCCTGGGGCCAAGCCAGCTAAGAGCGCCGGCAAAAAGCGCTCGACCCGGTGATTGCCCATCCTTGCCTGTTCTGCACAAGGTCGGCGGGCATGGGAGTGTACCATTTTAATACAATCCTCAATTTGTAGACTCTCGCGACGCATCGGCAGCTAGTGTCTCCGTCCAGGCCAAGTGGAGGGAAAGGCCGCGGACCGAGAGGAAAGCGATGTCCGTCCAAAAAGAAGACTATCGAACGAACCGAGCCGACTATGCGATCGCCGCGGCGAAAGGCCGATCTGCCATTGATGTCGATCGCTATGAGATTCTGGAAAGAAGAAAGAAAGCTCTGTGGCTAAGAGATCCGCGAACTGCCAGGTTGGCCGCAAATCCGTGTGAAAGTTTGCCAGGACCAAGACGCAGACCGCGCGGGAACTAGCGACGCCGATCCGCAGTGGGCTTCGGGCGCTGCCAGCCTCATCTTCGCCAAGGTCACAGAATACCCGACCGTCGGGGCGCCGATAGGAGTATTTTGTGATGTTCCGAATTCTTGTCGTGGCCGGTGCCCTTGCGCTGGCCGGCTTTGTTGCCGGCCCGGCAAGCGCGCAAGAGACTTTCCATGGCTACGATTGCACGGATGACTGCTCGGGCCACGAAGCCGGGTACGATTGGGCGGCAAGGAACGACATCACCGACGAACGGGATTGCGATGGCGATAGCCAGTCATTCAACGAAGGCTGCCAAGCGTACGTCCAAGAGCAATCGGATGACGCAAGTCAGAACAACCAATCCGACGATGAAAACGGTGACGAGGACAGCGACCAATAGGAACTCCGGGCGTCGCTACTCATCGCGCCAGATCACCCGTTTCTCCCATCGGATTTGCACCAGGCGCCGATATCGGATCGTGTGCGCTTGCTCTGCGGTGGGGTGAAATAGCTCGGCATCCATCCATTCGCGGCTGCCGCATTGCTGGCAACGGACTTTCTCCCGAACCTCGTCGATCGTGACATTGCCGATGACCTCGCGGAGCTCGAGCGGTTTGTAGAAGCGTTTGAGGTTGCACTTGCTGCAGCGGATGCGGCACGCCTGCCCCGCGTCGTGGGCGTGCGTCAGGGTCCAGGCGGCGCCTCGTGGCCACTTTTCGGGTTGCTCCGGCATATGCTAAAATGAGGAACATATTCCTTTCTGGTCAAGAGGCTCTTGACTCTGGTGTTCTCATTTTGTTCACTGTTGGCAAAATGGAGACAGAACCATGAAACCGATGCGTGCGACCGAAGCCGAGCAGCCTGAGATATACGCCACGGTGAAGCGCGAGATGCCTGGCATCCGCCGTGCCCTTGCGAAGATGGTCAAGCCGCTGCGCGGCCTGTCCGACGTCAGTCAGAAGCGGGCTATCGCGGAACTGTCGGCGGCCTGGATTATGGCAGTCTACCCGGATGATCTGGATCTGGCAATTTCGCTTTCCGATGCAATGCGCGACCAGACCGACATCATCCTGAAGGAAACCTGGGAACACCGAGAGCGGCAACAGCCCCACTGATGGTCAAACGCAGCCGCGGCATTCCGGCGCCTTCAATCATTGATCGCGAGATGCCGCATCAGGTCGCGCTACCCGACGATCTCTGCACGGGCCGCAACTACACGCTCATCCGGCGCTTTCTTGACGAACGCGGCATGTCCTGCCGGACGAGGGCGGCGATCGCGATTTGGGAAGACGGCAAACAGGAGCAATGGCGGCTGCACTGCTTCGCCGATCGCGAGGCCGCGGCGGCGTTCCTTGACCACTTCGGCGGCGTCGTGTTCGCTCCGAAGCGAGACAGGGAGAACGGGCGCGCTCGCGGCGTCTGGCACCGTCAGGGCGCCTACGAGCGAATTCTGGAAATGGGGCCGCTGAGCGTCCCGGAAGCCCTTCGGAGCTAGGCATGTGCAACCTCTACAACATCACCACCAGCCAGGAGGCGATCCGCCAGTGGACGCGGGCGCTCCGTGACATCTCCGGCAACCTCGAGCCTTCGATTGACATCTACCCCAACCAATTTGCTCCGGTGGTTCGCAATGCTGCCGACGGCAGCCGCGAAATCGCCAATCTGCGATGGGGAATGCCGACGCCGCCCGAGCGGATGCGCGGCAATGCAGATTCCGGCACCACCAATGTGCGCAATCCGCAGTATGCCCATTGGCAGCCCTATCTCGGCGTCGAGAACCGCTGCGTGGTGCCGGTGACGAGCTTTGCCGAGCCGTCGCCGACACCGGGCGACAAGGATCCCGAAACCGGCGTCCAAAAGAACTTCTGGTTCGCGCTCGGCGAGGAGCGGCCGCTGTTCTTTTTCGCCGGCCTGTGGACGCCATGGCACGGCGTGCGCAAGGTGAAGGAGGGTCCAGGCGACCACGAGCTCTACGGCTTTCTAACGACCAAGCCCAATGCGCTGATCGCGCCCATCCACGAGAAGGCGATGCCGGTGATCCTGACCACGCCGGAGGAAACCGAATTGTGGCTCACCGCGCCGTGGTCGGAGGCGAAGAAACTGCAGCGGCCTGCGCCGGACGACGCGCTGGTGATCGTCGACAAGCCGGCAACGCAGATCAAGTTCCCCGCTGCGCCGCCGGCGCAGGCCTCCTTGTTCTAGTGAGAAATCGCCATGGATCAGATCATCACTCTGGACAGCCGCCAAGAGGCGGCGTTGCAGCAGGTTGCCGATAGGTTCGTCTCCCTACACAAGGGCGACACCATGAAGGCGCTGAAGGAAATGATCGTGCTCAACGGCTACCTGCAGGACCAGATCGACGCGCTCAAACGGCGGCAAAACCAGTGAGCGACGAACCGACCCGGCTCGGCGAAATCGTGCAGCCACGCGACCACGGACCTCTCGGGCATGTTTGCGAACACGTCGGATGCAGGAAGGATGCCGGTTGGGGTTTCGCCCGTCCAACGCAACCGTCACACTGGTTCTGTTTTGAGCACCGCGGCGAAGGAGAGAAGTTCCTATGATCAGCCCGCCCAGACGCGCGACTGCTTACCCGGACCGCGACGTCGACTGTCCGGAAGCAATGGAGCCCCGGGCTTTAGGTTCCGGTGAAGAAAGACCCGCCGACCGAAGCCGACGGGCCATCTTCCCTCAAACTGCTTGCGCGCCCGTTTTCCTAGATGGTCCGCTGGAACCCAGGAACCCTGCACAGCAATACCTTAGTTCAAGACCCCCGGCGGCGCTGTAGTTTGCGGCAACGGGAAATCGGGTTCACGGAAGGCGCATAGCGCCGCACGCGACAAGTTCGCAGTGGCCGCAGCTTCAACTTCCAAAGACCTCGTTGCAGCGACTGGTTTGCCAAACGCCCATTGAATCGCTCTGCGCCTGTATCTGCTCGATGGTCCCAGCTTGCGAGACAACCAGCCGGACCTGGCATTGCATGGCAATGTTGGCGCCTGGCGTGGTCGTCGTATTCACATAGGCGGTGTTCCCGATCACATTGACCGTCGACGTCGAACTGCCTGGAAGCTGAAAATTTCGCTGCGTCTCCGCCCAGACATACATGCGTCTGCCGTCATTCATAGTGTATGACGATGCTGGGGGGCCGTACTGCATAAAGAAACTATCTGCTGATTTGCCTGCAAACTTTGTCGATAACGCTGTATTTGCCTGCTGCGTGGTCGTGCAGGCGGACAAAAGTATGGTCGTTGAAATTCCTATAATTCTGCGCATGTCCCCTCCCGAAAGAAGGCATCATGCCGTCAGGTTTTTGGGGTGTCGAGCATTAGGCTGAGCTATTCCCCAAGTCTTTGTTGCCGGTCTGCATTCATCTTGGGTCAATGCCATATTAGCGGATTTGCAAGATATAGCTTTCCGTGCCATTTTCTGGCCGGGGAGTGGGGACAATGTATAGGCGAACTCTATTTTGCCTTGCGGCGGTGATCGCCGTATCCGGCTGCGCAGCAGACTATCTCAACAATTACGACACAATGACGTTGGCATCAGGCGACGCCAACAATACGAACCGCCTTTTGCAGACGGTCGATCCATTCAACCCCAACAGTAACAACACCCATATCGAAGGCGACGGGCAGCGCAGCGCTGGTGTCGCGCAGCGATATCTCGGCATTCCGCTGGCACCACTGGGTCAAGCATCTGATGCAAACGGTGGGGGAGGCGGAGACACAGGTAATCATCCGTGCGATCTCCAGACTCAGGTTGACAGCCTGGGCCGACCCTGCGGTGGGCGTGCTGCCGAAGTGAAACCAGGCGGTCGAACCGGGCACGAGGTCGATTAGCGATGGCGTTCCGATTGAGCCCCCATCGTCGGCGCCCGCGTAATGCTCCGCCGCGGCGCGTCGTTTTCGCAACCGTCGCTGCGGCCGGCGCTCTGGCCGCCCTGACTGCCATCAAGCACGCCGACAGCTTCCACGAGATCAGTCTGCAAAACTTGGCCAGCACCAAGCCGGCTCCGATCACCGGCGTTGCGTCGATCATCGATGGCGACACGATCGAAGTGCACGGCCAGCGGGTCCGCTTCAACGGCATCGACGCGCCCGAGAGCAGGCAATACTGCGACGACGCCAAGGGCTTCGAATACCCGTGCGGCCGGCGATCGGCCGAAGCGCTGGATAGCTTCCTGGCTGCATCGAGGCCGGTGCAGTGCACGTTTGTCACCTGGGATCGTTATCACCGCTTCGTCGGCGACTGCCGGCGCGCCGACGGCACCAGGGTGGCCACGTGGATGGTCGAGCACGGCCAGGCACTGGATTGGCCTCGATACAGCCACGGCGCCTATGCTGCGCAGCAGGCGAAAGCAGAAGCCGCAAAGGTCGGCCTGTGGGTCGGGAAATTTGAGCCGCCCTGGGACTGGCGCGCATCGCATAGTGACGGTGCGGCGCCCTCGGGCCAGCCGCTCGGCATCATCGGCCGCAAGCTGGTCGCGCAGAGCGGAGGCCTTTCTTGCGAGCCGCGGCGGTATTGCTCGCAAATAAGTTCGTGCGAAGACGCCCAATGGTATCTGCACAATTGCTCGTGGGGTCGGAAGCTGGACCGGGACGGCGATGGCGTTGCGTGCGAGACTCTGTGTTGATTTTAGGATGATCCGCCGAAGGGGCTGGCGGAAGTTAAGCGGGTGGAGGGGTAGAAATGGGGACCAGTCGGCGAGCCGCAGTTTCGGCTGCGCTAGCTTTGGCGTTTGCAAGCGCCTCGTGCACGACATCGCAGCAAGCGTTCAACAAGAACCCGAGTGCGGTCAGCACATCGGCTCTCTGTAGAACGCTCGCGTCAACAAACGACGTCAAATTCCAGCAGAATCTCTACCTTGAACTCACGCGCCGCTCGGTGACGGTTGAGCAATGCGCGGACATGATAAGGAAGCAAAACCAAGCTATCGCCGCTGGTGTGGCAATAGCCGCTGTTGGCGCTGCCGTTGCGGTGTGTTCGAAGAATAACTGCGGTGGCGGGGGCTATGCCCGCCCAAACTACTACCAAGGCGCCGATTGGGATGAATTCTACAACCAGTACGGCCAACTCGTTTGGGTCTGCCGCGACATCGCCACCGGACAGTTCGTTGACTACGTGAATTGCTACGGCAAAGCACAGACCGATTGGCGATGGCCTGCGAAATACGCCTATTGAACCTTTCCGCGGCGAGCGTGGGACATGCATAAAATGGACTGCTATGTATATGAGAACTGGACCCGTGATCGTGGCCGGATCCATCGGGCTGACTGTGGGTTCTGTAACGACGGTCGAGGGACCCACGCAGTCGCCGGGTACAGAAACGGTCGTTGGCACGGACCGTTTAGTCGTGACGACGCTTTCGCAAAAGCCGCTCAACTGAATCGCGCCGATATGCGCGCCTGTACCATCTGCAATCCGTGAGTGCTGGTCGACCAATCACGACAGCGACATAAGGTCGAAGGCGATAGCTTCGGCCCGCAACCATCCAGGACTACCTTCAACGCCTATATGTGGGAAAACGGCGTGGGAAGGTCGATCAATAGTCGACCACTTTCCATTAAATTATTGATTTAACTGGCGCACCCGCAAGATTCAAACTCGTGACCCTGCCTTCGGAGGGCGATGCTCCGATCACGTCGGATATGAACTTCGTACGAGAGTCGGCACTTTAATTAAACGTGGCGCGTGACACCGGTTGGACGGTGAGGCTAATTGATCCGGACAGCTGGCTGTATGACGCGGTGAAGCGCTCGGAGGTCGCCGCTCGGACGCCGGTATATTCGACGTACTCGTGCTGGTACGACCCTTCGCCCCGAATTTCCGACCTTCCCTCCATGCCTTCCTCAAGGCCATAACTTTCGACCAATTGGCGAGCGAAGTCCTGTATCGACATTTGCCATGCACCGATGTCGAAATAGCAACCCTCGAGCTGTAACAAAGCGGCCACGCCGCCGCTCATCGTCACCTTGCCGCAAAGCTGCTCGCCTTTGGCGATGTAGAGGTATTCTCGCGTTTTGTCGTTCTGGATCCTCCACTGATAATTCATGCTTCCTTCAGCCGGCATCGGTCCTGGCGGCTGGGTGCCGAGGGAGAACGATCGATCCAACGACTGCTCGATCTGCGCTTCAGTCATATCGAGCTGAATGCCGCGAAAGCTCGACCTTGCCTGTGTTTCCTGCGTGAAAGCAGGACGCGCATCGAGCCCAATGGCAAGTGACGCAAAGCACAGGACCACTGCCGTCAAAATGAACTGTGAATGCCTTGATCTTTTGTGAACGCCGCTCCTCATTGCGGCGCCCCGCTCGAGATCTTGACGCGGTCAGCTCGTGCCCTTCTCCATGCGAAGAATGCCATGGCGGCGAGGATGAGGTCGGCAACGGCCCAAATCTTCATGTCGGTGAAGCTGGTGGCGGCGATAAAGGCGAACAGGCTGCCAACGACGAAAATGATGGCGGAGACCAGCGGCAGTCCGAACGCAAAGGCACCGCCAACGAAGAACAATAACCCGACAAACACCCCAACTGACCCAGCTCCGGCGAGATCGTGGTTTGATGTGAGACTCCCACCGGTCGCCACGGCGCACGACTGCAGCATCGAAACCAAGCCGAGCAAAATTCCAATTATTCCAACTGCGATTTTCATTTCATTTCCCCCTGAAAGAAGCGCTCGAACCCCTTCGAGCAAGAATACATATTATAGTTGATAACGGAGCCGATCGGAATCCGCAACGCAAGGGCGCATGGATATGCGCGCATTGGTTGGGGAAAATTTCGCTCGGCTGCGGAAGGCGAAAGGTCTTACGCAAGAGGAGGTTGAGGCGCGTTCGGGCTTCAGCCAGCAGTATCTGAGTGGCCTCGAACGCGGCAAACGCAATCCGACGGTGATAACCGTCTACGAGTTGGCCGAGGCTATCGGTGTCAACTATCTGGAATTGTTGACGCCATCTGACGACACCCGCGAATAGCGAGTGGAGTGCGTTCTCTCGATAAATGAACGAATTCGGGTGGAGCACTCTTGTGCCTTCTGCAGCGAGGGGCATCAGTATTCCTCCGGCAGCATGACGGTCATGACGCGCACGGTGACGTTCGGATCGGTGGGATCCGGTGACAGGTAGGTTATCGACCGGTCGAAGTAGTCGATCTTGAAGAACAGCTGCCGCTCACCAACGTGCAGGAGGGCGCAGTCGTGCTCGCCCCACGGGTCGTTGTCCTGGTCGAAGGCGTCGAACTTGGCGATGGCCAGCAGGATAGTGGCGATGTCATGGGCGGGCAGCGCGGCCACGCCAGCGGTCATCACCATGCGCCCACCAACGCCGGTCTGGCGCAGCTGGTCGTTGAGTTGTCGAATGCGGGTTCTCTTGTCGGTGGCCGGCGTCGGGGCGGCACACTCTGCTGAGCATGTCATGGGTTTGGTCCTGTGATTTGATTGGAAGGGTGGCTGAACGGGTGGCGAGCCGAGCCAAGCCCAGCCCGCCGAGGTAAGCTCTACCTTTTGACGAGCTGCCGGGGGTGGATCAGGCCGAGCTGGTAGTAGCTGCGATCTATGGCTGGTGCCTCGGGGTAATCGCGGAACTTCAGCGAGAAGATCCCTTTGGCTTTCGCTTTCGTGATACGGGCTTCGAAAAATCCCTCGTCAGGGCCTTCCGACGCCAGCACTATGTCGCCGACCGTCAGCTTGCCCCACGGGTCAGGCGAACCGCCCTCGCCGCCACCATCGCCCGAACCGCCGCCTTGGTCGGGGTCGGCATGGCCCGTCAGCGCCTCAGGCGAGCCCGCTGAAGCATTTTCGGGGTCGCCGGGGTCATCGGCACCGACTGAGGCCCGGCGCGGCTCGTCAGCGACCCCGGCCAGGGCGGCAATGCGGGTGTACAACTCGCCCTTGACGAACGGCACGAAGGCCTTGCCGCTGTCGAACAGCTTGCCCTTCGGCAGGCGCATAACGACGTCGGCCGCTTCGCCCGGTTCGATCCGGTGCGAGTGCATCCCCATGAGCTTGGCAGCGCCTTCGGCCGCCTCGACGTCGGGCAGCAGGAAGATCGATGCGTGGGGTTTGCTCGTGTCGTCCCTTCCGAACACGATCAGCGACGGGGTGGTTTCGGACGCGAGGCTCATCGGCCCGCCCCCAAAAAGAAGAGGGGCTCCGAAGAGCCCCCATGATCACGTTGCGCTGGCTGCCGGCACGAGCTGCCGGGTCGGTCTGTTATGGGCATGTGTCAACTCCTGTTAGGTCCTGGCCTAGCCGCATCGACCGACGCAGCTCGCCACAACCAGTATACAGGACTACTTTCCTATTGTCAACCAGAGGTTGTTTTATCTCTTTTTGTCGCGACCGCAGCAGACGGTGGCCGAATGGTGCCGTGACTCTCAGGTCGAAGCTGACAGCCTCCTGAAATCGATCAATACAAAGGGTCGACTGCCTCTCTCATCTGAGCGGGCATCGTCACGTCGATCCTTACGCCCTCGGCTTTGGTCAGCTCGGCGGATGACGTGAAACGATAATTCTTGCCGCGCTTGCTTACCAACATCCCCAGCTCAAGGGCCTCGATCATGTGACGGCAAAATTCGTGCAGCTCGATGTGAGGTTCAGTATCCGTGAGGAGCTCGTTGAAAACGGTCATCAACAACATGTTCATGCCGGCGTTGCACTTCGCCGTTTTGCTGGGGACCATGAACCCATCCGTTACGGTATCAATCATCTCGAATCGCCCTGAGCTTGGGATATGCCCCTTCGCCCGGGCGCAGCGCATCAGCGCCTGAAAAAAGGAAACCGAACGCTCGGTCACGGTGATCCGAGGGCCGCGATGCAGCATGTAGCTTTCTAGCCAGCCGAGGAACGGGTCAAGTTGATAGATCAGTTGTGGTTTGTCGTTGAGCATCATTTTCATTCTCCTTGAAGCTGAATGCGCTCGCAGCTTGGCCATCGTCGGTGAGACGGCCTCGTGCTTTACAGCGTCGGAATTGGTTTCGCGGAAATGCGTGCAGTCGGACGCTGCGGCTACGTCGTCATCGCCTTGATCTTCCGTGTTGATGAAGCGCCTCCAAAGGAGACACCATGCGCTGCACGGGCAAGAGGGTCTGGGATGGTTGGCCACGCCGGTTTAATCGACGTATTGGCCGTGCTTCACGGTGACGTCGCAGTGGAAGCCGAATTGTTCGCGGAAGCGACGGGTGCTCTTGAACCTGGTCTGACGGCTGCCTTCAGTCGCTCGTATGCGCTTGTCCAGCTCGAGCTCCTCAAGCATCATCGCTATGAAGGTTTCCGCCCCGGCGTCACCATATTCGAAAACGTGTCCGACGGCCTCGGCGGCAAGCCAGCGGACTGCAATCGAGCATTCAACTTTCTCGTCTTGATCAGCGATATCGTCGAACGCTTCGGCCAAGAATTCTCCCGCCCCCATCGGTGTACGGAAGCGACCGTATTTGAACTCTTGCACGACAAAGTCGAATAACTTGACTTCGCCTGCCCCGATGAGTTCTGGGTCGCTCGCCTTCACCTGTCCAACCAGCCAATCAATGAATTCAACCTGGTCGGTGATTGTGCGAACGGGTTCTGGGTTGCTCGTCTGTGGCATGGATTGGCCTTTCTGATTTTGCATTGACGCCCGTCTGACAGCCGGAACCCCGGACTGGGCGCTGCACGGGTCGTGCGTCGATTGTGGCGACGGGGTGACCCGTGCAGGTGGAAGCGAAGGGAGGTCGGAAAACCTGCGAAGCTTTACTGGGCGTCAGCGAGCTTTCCCGATGTCAGGTCGGACCACGGGAGGATCGCCCTCCCTCGCAAACAGGCGCACGTCGATGTTGACGCCATGGCGACGCTCGAAGGCCTTCCTTGACTGAACTCGCGTGACGTTCCCGTCTTCCCAGAGCAAGACCTTGGTGTTCTTGGCCAGCGGCTTGAAGAGTTCGACCAAGGCATAAAGGTAATGGGTACGAAGTTCATCTGAATGACGAACGTCGCGCGCAATTGATGCCATCGCGGAAACGAACTTGACCACGAACTCATTGCAGCGGATCTGGGACGCTCCGTGATCGACACGGTCCAGGAAAGTCTGAAAGAAATGGTCGCGCGAATGACCGAAATGCCACCACCCGCTTGTTCCAAACGCGGCGATCATCTCATCGAACTGATCGACTATAGGCTTCGACACCAAGACCTGCGGTTTCGCGTTCTTGACCTGATCGCCGAGCCATTCAAAAAGGCCGGGCTGAGTTTTGATCACTTTCATGGTTGTCTCCTGTTGGACGTTTTGACGGAGTGCTTTACCGGCCACTACAATGGTTCCGGCGCGGCGGATTGAGGTGCGCGATGTGAAGAAGGGGGGTGGCGTCACCCGATGGGCGGACGCCGGTCGTTCAAGGCTTGCGAAGCGGCGGGCCGAGATGCCGTGCCCACTCGAGTTTCGACATCTGGCGGCCCCCGGCAAATTCCTCCGAAGGAGGGCCGGCGGCAGGATAGGCCTTGTCGAGGAGAGCCTTGAGGAGAAGGCCGGTCGTCTGGAGCATGAGGGCAGGCGATCGCTTGACGGTAACGTCGAAGCCGACCCCGTGAGCACGGCGCATGGGGCGACTGCTCTTATACTGAACGGTGTCAACGTCGCGGTAGATCTTGAACAGCTTCTTGAAGCCGAGTTGGTCAAGCAGGTAAGTGATCAGAAAATCTGCCTGCACGTCGCCGTTGGTCTCGCAGCTGTAGGCCCAAATGGCGGCATGGATGCGCAAGAGGATTACAGGAGCGGCGGTCTTAGGCTGCCGGTGATCGGCGAGGGTTCGGAAGGTGCTATGGAGTTCCGCCTCCCAGTACGTACCCATGTACCCGAATCCGTGCCCCCTCCTGAAATCGGCAATCATGTCGTTGAACTGCAGGACGTAGTCGGTCGGCAGATCGACCAGCGTCGAGCGCTGGCCCACCTGCTCCATGAGCCAGTCGATCATGACATCGCCGGTGACGATGGTTCCTGGTTTGGTTTTCGTTGTCGTGGGCATTGGTCTTCTCCTAGTTGCGGTTGGAAATTGAACGCACGTCGCTTTACGCGCCGAAGGAATTGGACTCCGGCAGAGTCACCAGCCGATCCGCCGTTTTTCTTGCCGGCCGGGTGGGCCTATCGAGATGGTGATGTCAGCACCGGACGATCCGGCCGACGTTGTGCCGCACGTGGCTTCAGATGAGCGGGAAAGCGCGACCGAGACCGGTGCTGTGAAACAGTTCGGACTGTCTACGTTGGACGGCGTCAGATAGCGCCGACGAAGCTCGCCTGCGCTCTCTCCAGACTTCTGTCAGTGCAGGACGGAATCATCCGCCAGCGATATGACCACGTCGATGCTCACGCCGTGATGACGCTCGAAGCCCTGTTTTGACTTGACGCGTACAGCGTCTTCCCCCTCCAGGCAGAACAGGACTTTCTTTTGCTTGGCGACAAACTTGAGAAGCTGGATGACAGCGGCGATGCAGGGGACGCCAATCTCACCGGCCTCACGTTCTTCGCCCAAGAGTACCCCCATCGCAGCAACAAACTCTGGCACAGACTTGTGGCAATGGGCTCCCATTTCATCACGATCAATGCGGTCGTGGAGCTGTTCAAAAAACTCGTCTTCGGCACCGTCGAACTGCCAGAAGCCTGTCTCTGCAAAAGCCTTGATCATTTCATCGAACTGCTCGACCACAGCCTTGGGCACAAATCCCTGGCGTTTCGAATTCTTGGCCTGTTCACCGAGCCATTCGATGAGCCCCTGCTGGGTGTTAATTATCTTCGTGGTCTGCATTGGTCTTCTCCTCGTTGGGGTTGGAAATTGCGCGCACGTCGCTTTACCGGCCGAAGGAATTGGATTCCGACTGGGTGCGGTTGGTGGCGGTGATGAGGAATTTCCGATGAGGCCCAACAGAAAATGGGCGAGGGCCTCATCAAATTATGGGGTGGTCATCAATGGGGAGATGGCGACCTAGGCAGTGAACATATTAAAGTGGGGCGATGGGCAGGTTGAGGGTGCAGGGGGCTGAGTTGATGGGTACAAAGGGCTGGTTGGTGATGGGTATGGTTATGTACTGCAAGCTAACCCCCCTTGCCTTCCTACCGTCCGCGTTTTCAGATCCCCGGTGAACACTTCAAACCTTCCGCCTAGCGACGGTTCCGAGGAACCACGCCACCGCGCGATTTCATCATTCCACCTAAGAACGCACGCTCCCTTGGCTTCAACTGCAGCAGCCAGAGGTCATGTTCTAGCTGCGCCGCTTCGGGCAGCTTGAACGGTCGACGGTTCTTGTTGCCCCGTTTATCTGAGGTCTCTTCCCGTCCATCGGCGGTGGGCTTGACGATGTAGCCGATCGCGTTGGCGAGTTCGGTAACCGGCTTGACCTTCACGGGGCGGAACTTCCGCCCCACGAGATCCGGCGGCGGTGGCCGCCTTGGCATCAAGACCCGGCGGACCTCTTTAGCATCGGCATCGACGGCTACCGCCAGATGCAGATGCGGTGCCCACCATTCCCGGCCATCTTCATTGCGATCATAGGCGATATCGACCGCACCGACGATGCGAGCCGACTTCCAATTCTCTGGCGCATCGCGCAGCCGCCGGCGCACGCTCTGAAACAATCCGTTGATGGACAGTTCGTTGATGTGCCCGGGTTCCAAGAAATAGTTCGGATCGATGATGGTGACGAAGTGCAAGGTCCCTGGCTCGGCCTTCAACAGCCTCCTTGTCTGGCGCACGACGCGGTTGAGTTCCTTGCGCTCACCGAACACGCAGGCGGCCGAGCACGTAGGATGGGGGCACTCTGCCCCACGACAACGGCGAAGGTGCTTCCATTGCTTTTCGTCGATGCCAGCTCGTGCAAACCGTGCGAGACGAGCATCATGGGCAGTGGACAGCTCCTCCTCTGACTGGACGCGCTGCACTCCTAGCCGCCGTAGCGCTTTAGCATCGCGAAGAGCGCGGCGATCGAACTTCTCGGGCCGCTTAGGCATCGTTGCCCTCCCCGCTGTCGCCGGACGAAGCTTGGTATTCGTCGGCCAAACGGTGGAGCAAAGCCGGCAAAGGCTCCCCTCCAAAATCAAGAACTGTCAAGCGAAGGCGGCTCTCAGGGCCCTCCAGGTCGAGGGCAAGTTCCGTCCCCTTTCCGGTCGCCGTAATAACGGTTCGCAGTCTGTAGCCGTACCGTTCTGGGCTGATCCATGCTGTTGCTCCGCGCTCAGCGGCGAGCGAGGTTCGCGCCGATGCATTGTCGGCATCGGCGGCGGTCGACGGCTTTGCTGACTTGGCTGCCCGCTTTGCCCTGACCATTTTCTTACAGTCGGCGAGCGTGGTGCTCGCCAGCCAAGTTTCGATCTGCTCAGGCGTGACCCCCTTGTCATGCGCGGCTTCAATCACGCAGGCATAATCCGAGCAAAGTGAATTCTCGCCTGGGGCCTCCGGCAGCGCAAAAAACGTGATCGCAATCAGCGCGGTCTTTTCCAGGCTCGGCTTTCGTTTCCGCGATGTGAAAGGCGGGAACTTAAGCACATGCTCGACTGCTTCTCGGCCGCCTGCCTCCATCGCCAGAAACAGTCTGAACGGTGCGGCAAAGAACGCCAGGCGCGATTTCCACGAGGGAAGCAACTGCTGTTCGTCGCGCTGATGACGACATTCGTCGATCGCTTTCGCCAATTCCAATGAAGCGACGAACGGAACCTTCGATGTGCTAGCCTCAGCGGCGCCGAGGTTAGAGGTGGATGCAGCCGCTATTTCGGTTCTGACGGAATAAGCCGGGGTAGGCTCCTGCTGCATAGGGCTGACTAGCCCGTTAGGACCTCGGGGAAATCCGGAAATGATTTTTCCGCCTCCCACGGTCAGGGGTCTGGAGATTGTCATCGTTCGTGCTCCTTGGTTGAGAGGTTGCGGGTCGCCGGTCGTTGGGTTCAGCAGCGACGTCGGCAGCAAAAAGGCGCAGGGGATCCGCCCAAGCCTTTACGGGCTCGAGGTCGGACGTCGCAGCGATGGGGTTAATGAAGGCGGGTAGCGTCCGCCGGCTTGGCGGCGTTGCTCAGTCGGGGTGGGACGGCGGAAGGCTTTCGATCAGCTCACGGATATCGGCTGAACGCCAAACCGTGGTTCTTGGCCCGAGCTTGACTGGCTTGGGAAAGCGGCCCGATCGAACGCCTGCCCACCAAGTCGATCGGCTGACAGGAATCGGCCCACCAGGAGCGACAATGGACTTAATACGAAGAAGCGAGTTGTCGGGTGGGATGCCCGGTGGCTGTTCGCGATATGGCGTAGCCATTGATGAATTCCTTTCCGTTGCGCCGCTGAACGTTTGCGACAACGGAAATGTAATCGGCCTCGAGAAAATGAGAATAAGCCGGAGCGGTCACCAGACTCTCACATAGGTCGCCGACCCTGTAGATACATGATTCGTTTGTCTTATTTGGTTTGCCAGCGTATCAGGCGATCCAATACGAAATGAGAATCTTGTGGGTCGATTAGAAATCCCAGTCAGCAGCGGGTTCGCTGACTGCGTCCAGAAGCTCCGGTTCAAGGGGACGGAGTTCGCAGGGTTCCTCACGCAGCCATCTCGGAAATCGCGGAAACCGAATATGGGCTAGAGCTCGTCTATCGAGTTTTGCCTGCATTTGAAGGGTAGCCCATTTCGCCTTCGCCAAGAACTCAGCGATTTTTTCAGGTTGGTTCAGGATAGCTTCAACGTCTTCGACAAACGTTGGCTCCTCAGGGTCAAAGTGCCAATGGAGATCGGATTGAAATTGCTCTACGTATAGGATTGGCATGGTCGGAGCCCTGATGCGAAAGAACGAGCGAAATGGCTTGATCGTGATCGGCCAAAAGTGGCGAAAGCCGCCGTTGTTCACGGCCCTATGGGCCTTTTCGATGCTTGGTCTTGATGCAAACGTTGAGCCGTCAGCCTCAATAAAATACCTTCCAACGCTGGCAGCAACGTCCCTTTCCGTAAACGGCTGCTCGTAAATTTCAAATTCCTGAAAATGGGGAAAGAAATTCGCATCTGGCTTGAACATGAACTCAAACTCAGACAGTGAAATGAGCGGCAGTAACTCTTGAATATCACGACTTGACAGGTCGCCCAGTTTTGTAGCGCGTCGACTTCGAGCGTAATAGATAAACAGAAGGCTCATAGAGGCCATGGGCAGCCCCAGGATTTCTCCTGGCCAGACTAACCAAGCACCGATTTCAAGAACTGCGTGTAGCCTGCTAGCTGTGTTCGCCTCGCTTCCGATTAGCGTCATGATCGCAGTGTCGATCCTAGCCATGGACGCCTCTGGGTCAGGTGCCGGCTGATCCCACAGGTCGGGATTTCGCTTCCAGCGGTAGAGGGAAGCCAAGGGAGCCCCAGCTTCCACGCTCGCCTGTTTTGCGTTGAGACCTTGGCGCTGCTTGTCTTCGAATATCTGCAGCGCTTTGGCGCGAGCTTCATCGTCGCGCCTTGGATTGGCTGCGGGCCTTCTCATCATGATTCCCCCGAAAAACTTAGAGCAAACTCGGCATGCGCGCGATACGATCTTTGTCAGAAGCCTGGTGGAAACTGACCCTCATATCTTGCCAATGTCCACTCAATTCGCGCGGCTTCGTGCTCGTCAGAATGTTGGGGGTATTTTCGGGGGCTTTTGTCGTCAATCATACTTAAATAATATAGTAAAACAAGTTGTTTAGACGCACAGTTCGATGCCCGCAAGCGGCACCAAAAATTCCCCACGAGAACCAAACTATTAGCAGAGGCCGAGCGTTGAGCGGCCTTTCCGTGAACCATGGGCAATGGGGCAGGTGATAGAAGATCATCGGCGGCGCAATCTGCCCCAACGGAATAAGGGGCTATATCTTTGGTCCCTTCAGACCAATGCGTCCGGCAGGACGGACCTCGGTCGATTGTGGGTGAGCGGGCAAATCAGCCAGTCTCGCGATCGCGCCGGCTGATAACCCCAAGCCCCCCGCCCATCGGTCGGCGCATGCCCGGCTTGCGGATCTCAAAATCCTAACCACAAAAGCGAGCCGGGCTTCCACCCGCGTGCCCCATGCCGAGACGCAAATTGTCGGATATGCAATGAGGAGTTGGACGGTTTATCACGTCGATTTCGAGGCAGGAGGCAACAGCCCGCTTCTAACTGAAATCGGAAGCGTTGAAGCCGACAATCTCTTGGCAGCGGTGACGAAGGCACAAGCATTGTGGCCCGATGAAAGGTCCATGACTGTCCGCCCGGCCGGAGAAGACAGCCAATCGGCGCAACCGCCGGCTCTACAACACGACACCGATTGAACCCGAGGAGCGACCGAGCCGCTCGCTTCGACTCCGAAGCCTCGGCATGATCCGGCCGCGCACTCAATGCTATCCGGCGTATAGTGCAAGCAGCACGAGTTTTCCACGCCTTCCCGCCCTGCACCACTTCACATGCGCATCTCGGCCATTGTCGAGAATCGATGTTGGTGGGAAACTCCCTTTGTCAGCATGGGAGGTCGAAATGCCCAATAGTTTCAAGACCGGAGACGTCGTCAGGCTGAAATCCGGAGGCCCGGAAATGACCATCAGCGACGGTGCCGCCTCGGGTATGTATCTGTGCCATTGGTTCAACCGCGAGGGCGACGTCTGGACGCCGCAGCATGCCGGCTTCAAGCCGGACCAGCTGGTGGCGGTCGAACAGCCGAATTAGTCGTCGCTTTCCGTCCCCGGAAATCCTCCGGTTCGGCAGTGCCGGGCCCCGGGGGTTTTGTCCGACCGAAAAAGGACCGACGGATTTTGCTCGTCGCCGCGTTCAACGGCTGAAGCGCGGCCGCCAATGGCCGCGCCCCACCGGAGACGAGAGCATGATCCGCCAAACGATATTCGTCGTTGCCCTTGGCTTGCAGACCGCGGTCGCGGTCGCCCAGACAACGACACCGACCCCCGCCCCCGCGCAGGCCCAGACGGCGCCGAGCACCTCGGCCCCCGCCGCCAAGTCCGGCATCACGCTGGAGCAGTTCGAGGCGCGCCGGGAAAAGGCGTTCATGCGGGCCGACACCGACAATGACGGCAAGGTCAGCCTCGCCGAATGGACCGCTTTCCAGACCGCGCGCAAGGCCAAGGGCGATCCGGCCAAATCCTTCGCGCGCATGGACACCAACAAGGACGGCTTCGTCGACAAGGGCGAGCTCGACGCCTTCCTCGCCAAGCGCTTCGCCAGGCTCGACAAGAATAGCGACGGCGTGCTTAGCGCCGACGAGAGGCCGGGCCACAAATCCGCTCCCAAGCAGGAGCAATGACCAAGAGGTTATGCCGCACAATGACAGTCGCGAGCGCCCCGATTGATGGGCGCCGATCCGGACGAGGAACTGGTACGCCGCATCGGCGCCGGCGACCCCGCCGCCGTGCAGGCGATGGTGGCTCGCAAGCTGCCGCGCATCCTGGCCCTGGCCACAAGGATGCTCGGCGACGCGGCGGAGGCCGAGGACGTCGCCCAGGAGACCTTCGTGCGCATCTGGCGCCATGCCTCGGGCTGGCGCCAGGGGCACGCACGCTTCGACACCTGGATCCATCGGGTGGCGCTCAACCTCTGCTACGACCGGCTGCGGCGGCGGCGCGAATGGACGACGGACGAGCTGCCGGAGGTGGCGGACGAGGCGCCGCTTCCCGATGCGATCCCGGGCGACGAGGAGCGCAGGGTCAACCGGGCGCTGCAGCGCATCGCGCCGCGCCAGCGCGAGGCCATCGTGCTGGTCTATTATCAGGAGCTGTCCAACATCGAGGCCGCCGGCGCCATGCAGGTCAGCGTCGACGCGCTGGAAAGCCTGCTCGCGCGGGGTCGTCGCTCGTTGCAAGCCATGCTCATAGGGGATGGCGATGACTGAGAGTGGGAAGGGACTGCGAATTCCGAGGACAGCGGCGTGGGGGGCCACGTCAAAATGGTGGAAGGGGGAAAGAAATGGCTGAGAAACCTCTGGAAGGACCGATGGATGTCGGGCGCTTTACCGCGCTGGCGAATGCCTATGGCAGTGCCTTGCACCGCTGGCCGCCGGCCGAACAGGCCGCTGCCATGCTGTTTGCCCAGACCGAGCAAGGCCGCGCCATCCTGGGGCGCGCCGGCAGGCTCGACGCCATTCTCGACCGGCATCGGGTCGAAGCACCCAGCCCGGCGCTTCATCGCGCGATCGTTGCCCGCGCCGCGACCGAGGTCAGGCAGGAGCGCCGCCGGCGGTTCTGGTGGCTGGGCTTCGGGCTTGCGGGCGTCGGGCTGGCCGGCGCCGTGGCAGGGCTGGCGCTGGTGACCATCGTCCACCCGGATATCCAACCCGATCATTATGTGATGGACGCCAATGCGACGTCTTTCGGCGATGCCGACCCCGATGCCGACCAAACCGAGGAGGATCTATGAACCCCCGTCTCGTCGCGGCATCCCTGGTGCTCAACGTCTTTCTGATCGGCGCGCTCGCCGGCGGGGCGGGCTGGCTGATCGGCAAGTCCAATCCGGGCTTTTCGCTGGAATCGGCAGGCGGTCGGCTGCCCGCCGCCGACCGCAAGATTTTCCGCCAGGCGCTGCGCGAGGTGCGTCGCGAGTCCCGCGACGTGATTCTCGACGGGCAGGCCGCGCGGCGCGAGGCGGCGAACCTGCTGCAGCAACCGACCCTCGACAGCAACGCGCTTGCTGCGGCGCTCGAGCGGGCGCGCAACGCCGATGTCACTGTGCGCACCCGGCTCGAGCAACGCATCATCGAGTTCGCCGCGTCGAGCTCACCCGAGGATCGCCAACTGCTGGCCGAGGCCCTGCTGCGGCGGGCCGGCAGGCAGCCGCCGGCAAAAAAATCGCCATAGGCAGCGACGGAAAGGGCAAGCGCGCCCCGTTCAAGGGAAAGAGGGACAGGCCTGTGACCGCCTTCGGCGGCGGGTAGGTTCTCTTCAACCTCGAAACTCTCGGGAGTAACCCATGAACAGTCTGACAAGATATTCGCTCGCGGCCGCGCTCGCCATCGGCGGAACGGCAGCCGCGAGCGCTGCATCGGCGATGCCGATCGCACCGGTCGCGCCGGCGCCGGCAATGATAGAGCACGTCGCCTGGGGCTGCGGTCCGGGCTGGCATCCCAACTATTGGGGCCGCTGCGTGCCCAATCGCCGCGTGGTCTATCCCGGCTATTATTACTGGGGCGGACCGCGCGTCTATATCGGCCCGGTCTGGCATCCCTACCACCGCTGGCACCACTGGCGCCGCTGGTGACCCGCTCATGGCGCCGGTGCTGCGGCCGGCGCCGTGAACGCTCTTGCGATCATGGAACATGTCGGCCGGCGCGATCTGCGTCGGCCTCGGACGGAGGCTTCGTTGGCCACACCGGTTTCAAAGTCCGTGCTGCCTGATCCGGCGCTGGTGGCGCTGCACCGCTTCGGCCTCGGCGCAAAGCTCGGCGACGATTTCGGAAAGATCGCCGCCGATCCGCGTGGCTACCTCAAGGCCGAGCTCAAGCAGCAGGACATCACGCTTATTTCCACCGACGACCCGCGGAATGCCGGGCTGCTGGACAGCACCGCGGCAATCCAGGCCAGCATGGCGGCAGCCATGGAGCGCAAGACGGCGCGGGATGAGAAGGCGGCGGCTGCCATGCAGCCGATGGCCGCCGAGGACCCGGCCGGCCCGGCCGCGACAAAAGCCAAACCCGCGGTGCCACGTGTCGAGGCCGACATCTATCGCGACGAGGCGCAGGCCCGCTTCGACAAGGCGCTCGCCGCGGCACCCGGCTTCGCGGAGCGCCTTGTCGGCTTCTGGTCGAACCATTTCTGCGTTTCCGTCGCAAAGGCGCCAGTCGTGCGGGCCTGCGCCGGCGCCTTCGAACGCGAGGCGATCCGCCCATTCGTGCTCGGCCGCTTCGCCGATATGCTTTTGGCCGTCGAGCATCACCCGGCCATGCTGTTCTATCTCGACAACCAGCAGTCCATCGGCCCCGATTCCCGCGCCGGCAAGCGGCGCGGACGCGGCCTCAACGAGAATCTCGCCCGCGAGATCCTGGAATTGCACACGCTGGGCGTCGGCAGCGGCTACAGTCAGGCGGACGTGACGAGTTTCGCCGGCATGCTGACCGGCTGGACCATGGCGGGCCGCGAGGGGCGACTGGGCGAGCCGGGAAGCTTCGTCTTCAACGCCAATGCGCACCAGCCGGGCAAGGCGGTGCTGCTCGGCAAGACCTATCCCGACGGCGGCATGGGCCAGGCGGAAGCCGCGCTCAACGACATTGCCCGCCATCCGGCCACGGCGCAGCACATCGCCGCCAAGCTTGCCCGCCATTTCATCGCGGACGATCCGCCGCCGGCGGCGGTCGCCCGCCTGGCCACGGCCTTCACCAAGACCGACGGCGACCTGCGCTCGATCGCATTGACGCTGGTCGACATGCCCGAAGCCTGGTCGACGCCGCTCACGAAGCTGCGCTCGCCATTGGACTATGTCGTGGCGCTGCGGCGGGCTGTCGGCGCCACCGCCGGCAACGAACCGCAACGGTCGCTTCGCTGGCTGAGCGTGCTCGGCGAGCCGCTATGGCAGCCGCCGGGGCCGAACGGCTTTTCCGACCGGACGGATGCATGGGCCTCCGCCGAAGGTCTCAAGACGCGCCTCGACATCGCCTGGCAGGCCGCGAAGCAGGCGGACGACATCGGCGATCCCGACGAGGCGCTGGCGTCGCTGGTCGGCACGTCCGTGTCGGCCGAGACGAGGCAGGCGATCTCGCGCGCGGAGTCCAAGCAGCAGGGCCTGGCGCTGCTCTTGATGGCGCCTGAATTCCAGCGACGGTGATCCAGTGCGGAGATACGGCCATGAGCCTTCTTTGCGAAACCCCAAACCTCTCCCGCCGCGCCGTCTTGATGACCGGCGGCGCCCTGTTTGCCTGGGCCTATCTGCCGCGCTTTGCCCGCGCCGCCGACCAGCGCGACCCGCGCCTGATCGTCATCGTGCTGCGCGGCGCGCTGGACGGGCTGTCGACCGTCGGGCCGGTCGGCGATCCGGACTATGCCGGCCTGCATGGCGACATCGCGCTTTCGCTCTCAGGCGCCAACCCGGCATTGCCGCTTGACGGTTTCTTCGCCGTCAACCCGGCAATGCCGGTGTTTGCGCGCCTGTTCAAGGCGGGCCAGGCGGCGGTCGTGCATGCGGCGGCGACAGGCTACCGCGACCGCTCGCATTTCGACGGCCAGGACGTGCTGGAAAGCGGCCTGCCCGGTCCCGGCAACGCCACGACCGGCTGGCTCAACCGGGCTTTGGCCAGCCTGCCGGCGGGCGAGCGCGTGGCGAAGCTCGGCGGGCTGGCGGTCGGACCTTCGACGCCGCTGGTGATCCGTGGCGCAGCACCAGTACTGGGCTGGGCGCCGCAGGCGCTGCCGACGCCGGGGGACGCCTTGGCGGAGCGGGTGCTCGATCTCTACAACCATCGCGACCCGGTATTGGCGGCAGCGCTGCAGAAAGGGCTCGACGCCGACCGCATGGCGCTGGGCGACGCGCTCGACGGCAAGACGATGAAGCCGAAAGGCGGCCTCGACAATGCCGCCGGCATGCGGCAGTCGGCGCAGGGCGCGGCAAGGCTGATGGCGGCCGATGACGGGCCGCGCATCGCGGCTTTGGCCTTCGACGGCTGGGACACGCATGTCAACGAAGGCGGCGCGACGGGACGTCTCGCCAACCTGCTCGGCGGCCTCGACGGCGCCTTCGAGGAATTCGAGAAGGGGCTCGGCGAGCGCTGGAAGGACACGGCGGTCGTCGCGATCACCGAATTCGGCCGCACGGCGCGCATAAACGGCACCGTCGGCACCGACCACGGCACCGGCACCGTGGTGCTTTTGGCCGGCGGGGCGATCAAGGGCGGCCGCGTCATTGCCGACTGGCCAGGACTGAAGCCGGCGCAGCTCTACGAACAGCGCGACCTCGCGCCCACCAGCGACGTGCGCGCGGTGCTGAAGGGACTGCTGGCGGACCAGTTCGGGCTGTCGGCGGCCGTGCTTGGCGACAAGGTGTTTCCGGAGTCGGCGGCGGTGAAGCCGATGCGGGGTTTGGTGGCGTGAGTCCTGGGATTGCCTACCGGCCACAGACGCCCGTCGGCAAGGAACGCAGCAGCGCAAGGTGAGATCGGCCGCGATCCTTCGCGCCCCCCTCTGTCCTGCCGGACATCTCCCCCACTTGGGGGGAGATTGGCAGCTTCGGCGCCGCGCTAACTTCTGTGATGTTGAATGGTATGGCGCTGGCGATTGGCAAAAGCCGGCGTGACACCTGATCTCCCCCCTTGTGGGGGAGATGTCCGGCAGGACAGAGGGGGGCGCTGTCCCGCCGACCTATCTCTGTGGCCTATCGGGATCCTCACGCCGGAACTCAACAAAGACGCCCGCGCCGGCAATGGCGCGGGCGTCGATCCCCTCGATGGATCATCAGCTCCAAAAACCGGGATGCCAGCGGCCGTGATACCAGAAGCCGGGGTGCCAATGGCGCACGTGCATCGGGCGGATGATCACCCGGCCGTTCGGCACGCATCTGCCCCAGCGGTTCATGTGCCAGCCGGGACCGCAGCGCCAGCCGACGCTCTCGATAGGCACCGGCGCGGCACTCGGCTTAACAAGCGGCATGGCCTGCGAGCCGGCGACGGACAGCATCAACGTGCCGGCGGCCAAGGCGATGGGTAGAAAGTATTTTGCGAACATGCGTTGTCTCCGTAATTTGTCCCTACCTGCGTGAAACGGAGGACAGGACCGAATTCCGTCGGAGCGGCGCGGATCACATCTTCGTTAGCACCAATCTGGCCAGGCCGGCCGACGTTTCGACCAGCGGCGTATAGGGCAGGCCTTGCCTTCGCGTCGCGGCAAATTGATCCATATCAATCACCCGAGACCTGTCCTGCGCTAGCGTTGGAACAATCGATCGACGGAGATTCTCAGGGCCGAAGCCGGCTGAAAACAGGAGATCACACAGATGATGATCCGCACGCTCTCTACGCTGGAATGCACGAAAATGCTGGCGGCCAACCGGACTGGACATCTGGCATGCGCGAAGGACGGACAACCTTACGTCGTGTGCTTCAACTACGCCTATGCCGACAGCCACCTCTACGCCTTCTCCCTGCTGGGCAAGAAGATCGACTGGATGCGGGAGAATCCCCTGGTGTGCGCCCAGGTGCAGGAACACACGCAGGGACGCGGATGGCGAAGCGTGATCGTCGAGGGCCGCTATGAGGAACTGCCGGACCGGCTCGGCCACAAGGTCCAGCGCGATCATGCATGGGCGGTGTTGAGCAAGCACACGGACTGGTGGGAACCCGGCGCGCTCAAGCCTGTCACGCCTCCCGTGTCGGACGACCTGCCGCATGTCTTTTTCCGGATCCTTGTCGAGCAGGTCTCGGGACGGGAAGCCGCTGAATAGGCGTTCGACCGTTCGGTGCATGCATCTCGTCCCGGCACGCTAAGCACTACCGTTAGCGGGCAGTCGACCTCGGACGGTTATCGAGCCGGGCTATCGCCAAGCGTCGCCACCGTCTTCAGCGCGCCGTCCAGCATGTCACCTTTCTCGTCCTTCAGCGCTGCCTCGCGCAGGCGGCGGATCCAGTCTGCGGCGTCGTCGCGGCCCTCGAGCGCCGGCAACGCCGAGAGCACGCGGTCGAATTTCGATTGGGCGCGGGCATGGGTGTCGCTGTAGCCCTTGATCAGCCGGCGGCAGTTGAGGATTTCCGTGGCAAGCGTGTAGTTCTGCGGCACATGGCTGAGCGCCAGCTGGTACCAGTGCTCCAGATGCTCGAGTTCTACCTTGTGGCGCAGCAGGCGGCGGCGCCAGCGGCGCAGGCCGCCGATGAACCAGAGCATGGCGAAGCCGGTGAAACTGTCGGTGCGGATGTGGCGGCCGCGATTGATGCGGCGATCGAGGAAGGCCGCGAGCTTGGGCCGGCTCTCGATGTAGCTGCCAAGGCCCGCCGGCAGCGTGCCGCAAAATTCCTCGATGCGCGGATGGAAATATTCGGTGACCTGCAGGACCGAGCCTTCCTTGACGCCGACCTCCTTGCGCACGCGGCTGTCTCGCGTCGAGCGCGTCTTCAGGTCGGCGACTCTGATCATGTCGTCATAGCACATGGCGTTGGCGAGATGCTTTGCCGCGGCGATCGACAGCGCGTAGCCATGCTCCACGTTGTCGAGCTCGACCGCCCTGTCCAGCCGGTCGAGATATTCGCCGCCATAGGCGATGTCCTGGTAGTCGACGACCTTCTTCAGGCCGCGTCCGGCCATGTCGCGCAGCGGCTCCGGCAGCACCGCGACGCGGGCGGCAAGCTCCTGCCAGCCTTTCAACAACGTTTCGGGGCCGCTGACCTTCGCCGTCGGCCTGGGCTCGGCAACGGCAGGTTCCGCCGCCCTCTCGCCGGCCGGCGCGGCTGCGATGCCGCGCGCGCGATCGTAAGCGGCGCCGAAGGCGGCGAGGCTTGGCTTGACGCCGCGGCCACCGGCACCGATCGCCTGCTCGTAGCTTTCGCGGGTGAAGGGCAGCGCATCCGAGCCGGCCAGCGCGCCGAGCAGGCTGGCCGAGATCATGGTGCCGTTGTCGGCGGCGATCTTTTCCATGTCGAAGGCAATGAAGCGCTTGGCCGCAGCCTGCGCGGTCGCATGAACCTTTTCCGATGAGGCGCGGCCGTCGCCCGGCTGGATCTTTTCCGAAACGGCGGCGATACGATGCGAGGACGTGATCAGCGTCGTGCGCTCGGGCGTGACGAAACCGCGGATGATGGCGCGGCCGGCTTCCATCAGCTCGGCGGCGATCAGGATATCGACGTCGCCCTGCGAGGGCGACAGCGCGAAGACCGGCAGCCGGCCGGTGTCGCGGGCCATCTCGATGTAATAGATCGTGGCGCCCGTGCGCTGGGCGACGCCGGCGACCGAAGTCGACTGGGCGATGTAACCATTGCGCTCGGCGACGTCGGTGATCCAGTCGGCGAGCACGCCGCCGCCCTGGCCGCCGACGGCGAGCACAGCGAGTTTTATCACCCGCTCGTCATCTAAAGCGCCCGCCTTCGGGCGCAGCGGTCCGCTATGGTCAAGCATCGGCGAACATCAAACGGCGGCTCTCGCGGCGCCGCTGCAGCAGGCCGATCACGGCGCGGCGCGCGCGCTCCAGGAAACGGTCCCAGCTACTGGGATTGTGGACGACATCGGCGCGGTAGAAGGACGGGCAGAGCACGGCGGCATCCGCCACCTCGCCGCAATTGCCGCAGCCGACGCAGTTCTGGTCGATCGAGGCGACCGGATCGTCGCGCAGCGGATCGTCGAGCGACTTCACCGACAGCGACGGGCAGCCGGAGAGCCGCATGCAGGCATGGTCGCCGGTGCAGATATCCTCGTCGACGCCGAATTTCGGCTTCACGATGCGCTCGCCGCCCTTGATCGCCTTGTCGAGCAGCGGCTTCTCGCGGCGCTGGCGGTTAAGCATGCATTCCGACGAGGCGACAATGACCTTCGGCCCCTTCTCCTCGGTGGTCAGCGCGTCGCGCAGCGTGTCGCGCATCTTGCCGACATCATAGGTGCGGTCGATGTGGCGCAGCCATTTGACGCCCATACCCTTCACCGCTTCGTCGATCGGATGCTTGGTCGACTTGGTGCGGTTCGAGGCGCGCGAGGACAGGATGTCCTGCCCACCGGTGGCGGCGGAATAGAAATTGTCGACGATGACGATGACGCCGTCATTCTTGTTGAAGACAGCGTTGCCGATCGAGGAGGTCAGGCCGTTGTGCCAGAAGCCGCCATCGCCGACGAAGGAGATCGAGCGGCGTTTTGCTTCGGGCGAGTTGAAGGCGGAGGCGGAGGCCGGCCCGAGCCCATAGCCCATGGTGGTGGCACCGAGCTCGAAGGGCGGCATGATCGAGAACAGGTGGCAGCCGATGTCGGAGGCGATGTGATGCTTGCCGAGCTCCTGCTCGACCAGCTTCGTCGCGGCGAAGATCGGCCGCTCCGGGCAGCCGACGCAGAAGCCCGGCGGACGTCCAGGCACGACGTTGATGAGGTCGGCCGTATCGACGCCCTCGCCCAGCTTGTTCGGAGCGCGCACCTCGCCCGGCAGCAAATGCGGAGCGTTGGCGCGCAGGAAGGAGCCGATGCCGTCGAGCATGACCTGTCCAGTATATTCGCCGGCCATCGGCAGATGTTCCTTGCCGACCAGCTTCGTGCCGCGCCCTGCCTTGTGCAGCATGGCGGCAAAGGCCTGCTCGATATAATTGGGCTGACCTTCCTCGACGACCAGCACCGCCTGCTTGCCTTCGCAGAAGGACAGGAACTCGTCATCGACCAGCGGGTAGACGGCGTTCAGCACATAAAGCGGCACGTCGGTGTCGCCATAGGTGTCGGCAAGGCCGAGCCGCTGCAGCGCGCGGATGACGGAATTATACATGCCGCCCTGCATGACGATGCCGACCGAGCCATGATCCGGCCCGAAGATCTCATTGATCTTGCGGCTCTTGATGAAATCGATCGCCGCCGGCCAGCGCTTGGCGACCTTCTCCTTCTCATGCAGGAACGAGGCTGGCGGCAAAACGATGCGGCCGGTGTCGCGGCGCGGCGCGGCAAGCGCATCGGCCACTGACATTGGCGGGCGCTTGTTGTCCTTGGCGGTGAAATGGCCGTGCACGTGGCAGCAGCGGATGCGCACCTGCAGCATGACCGGCGTGTTGGAGACCTCCGACAGTTCGAAGCCGTCCTCGACCGCCTTGACGATCGAAGGCAGGTTCGGGCGCGGATCGAGCAGCCAGACCTGGCTCTTCATGGCAAAGGCGTGGCTGCGCTCCTGCATGATGGAGGAGCCCTCGCCATAGTCCTCGCCGACGATGATCAACGCGCCGCCGGTGACGCCGCCGGACGCCAGATTGGCCAAAGCATCGGAAGCGACATTGGTGCCGACGGTCGACTTGAAGGTGGCCGCGCCGCGGATCGGATAATGCACTGAGGCGGCCAGCATGGCGGTGGCGGTGGCTTCGGAAGCGCTCGCCTCGAAATGCACGCCGAGCTCGCCCAGAATGTCCTGCGCGTCGGCCAGCACGTCCATCAGATGGCTGATCGGCGCGCCCTGGTAGCCGCCGACATAGCCGACGCCGCATTGCAGTAGCGCCTTGGTGATGGCGAGGATGCCCTCGCCGGCGAATTCCTCGCCGGCCCCCAGCCTCAGCTTCTCGACTTCCTTGGCAAAAGACCGTTCGGCCATCTCTGCCTCCTTCCGTTGCCGCAATCAGGCGGCGCGTACGTCAACTCAGATGTCGTGCTTGCGGATGTTGTTCAGCATCTTCTGCAGGATCGCGATCAGTGCGGCATATTCGGCATCGTCGACACCGTCGAACATCGCCTCGAAAGCGTCATGCATTGCCGGCCAGGCGCGGGTGAACAGCGCCCGGCCGTCATCGGTCAGGAACACATGGCGGAAGCGGCTGTCGGTGACGCCCTGCTCGCGCCGCACTAGGCCCTGCCCTTCCAGCGTGTCGAGCGTGCGGCTCAAGGTCGACTGCTCGATCACCGTATAGACCGAGAGGTCGTTGACGGTGACGCCGTCGGTGACCGAGAGCACCGCCAGCGTGCGCACCTGCGGTATGGTCAGGCCCTGCTTGCGGAAGTCGTCGCGCAAAGTGGCGTTGTAGCGGCCCATGATGCGGTTCATCAGATAGGGCGCGAATTGCTGCAGGCCGATCTGGCCGAGGGTCGAGATGCGCTGTCGCCTTTCCGCGAGCTTCTGTTCCATCACAGCCTCCCCGCCAACAGGAAGCCGGAACCGCCGCCGAGGCCGGCGCCTGGATGGGTCGAGGCGCCGATATGGTAAAGGCCCTTGATGCCGGTCTCGTGGTTGCGGCTGGCCTTGAACGGCCGCCACAGGAAGGACTGGTCGATGGTCGATGAGCCGCCATAGGGATCGCCGCCGACCAGGTTGATGTTCATCGCTTCGAGATCGGCCGGCGAGTAGGCGCGGCGCGCGATCACGCTCTCGTGGAAGCCGTCAACGTGGCTGGCGAGGATCGCCTCGACCCGGTCGGCATAGGCCTCGCGCAGCGCCCCGGTCCAGCGGCCGTCGGCCGGCGCTTCGAGCTTGCCGGCGGCATCGCCCTTGATGTGGCGCGGCGCCTCGGGCAGTTGCAGCCAGAGGATCGCCTTGCCGTCCGGGCAGCGCGACGGGTCGAGCGCATGCGGCTGGCCGACGCAGATGGTCGGCACTGCCGGCAGCAGGCCGCGCACCGCCTCATTGCAGGCTTTCGACACGCCGTCGAGGCCGGGCGTCAGATGCAGCAGCGCCACCTTGTCGAGGCCTTCGCCGCGCCAGGCCGGCGGCTTGCTCAGCGCATAGTGGATCTGGAAGTTGCCCTTGCCGTAGCGATAAACGCGCGTCGCTTCGACGTCGCGCTTTGGAGCCGCGTCGCCGAGCAGGCGGCCATAGAGCTGCGTCGGCGTGACCGAGCAGATGACGCTTTTCGTGGCGTTCAACGTCTCGCCGGAAGCGAGTTGCACGCCGGAAGCGCGACCGCCGCTCTGGACGATCGAAGCGACGTCGGCGTTGATGCGGATCTCGCCGCCACGTTCCTTGATCAGCGCCTCGAAGGCGGCGAGCAGGTTCCTGGCGCCGCCCTTGACGATCGGCGCGCCGGCGGCTTCAAGCGCGAAGGCGATGACCTTGGCGATCTGGCCTGAAAAAGCGTCTTCCGGTCCCAGCCCGGCATGCAGCACCCACGGCGCCCAGAGCGCGCGGACGACATCGGAGGTGTAAGTCGTTTCCAGCCAGCCGCGCGCGGGCACCAGCGCCTCGCCCATGAAAGCCGCCAGGTTGCGCGGGCCGCGCCGCCAGGCCTCGCCGGCGATGAGCTTGGTCGTCGGATAGGACCAGAGCGCGCCGCCGAGCAGGCCGAAGAGCAGCCCGGCATTGCGCTCGATGTCGCCGACATCGCCGCCATGGCGGTCGCCGTCACTGGGCGCGATCCGGTTCAGCGCCGCAATGTTGGCGATGCGGTCGGTGGTGATAACGGCATGGTTGCCGTCGGGCGTGAGCACGCCAGTCGGGGTGGCGGTGTGGCAGAACTCCAGCCCATGCCGCGCAAGGTCCTTGCCGAGCGCGGCAAAGGCGGGCGAGGTGATGAACAGCACGAAGGTCGTGGCCATCACGTCATGGACGAAGCCCGGCGCGGTGATCTCTTCGGTGCGCATGCAGCCGCCGATGCGGTCGTTGCGCTCGAGCACCAGCACCTTGGCGCCCTTGGCGCCAAGCATCGCCGCGCAGACCAGGGCGTTGATGCCGCTGCCGACGATGATGTGATCGGGGGCGGTCATTGGGGCGTGCTCCCAGCCGTCGCGAAGTGACCTTCAATCGCATAGGTGGGCGCTCCACGGCGCCCCCCTCTGTCCTGCCGGACATCTCCCCCTCTTGGGGGGAGATCGGATGTCGCGACGGCTTTCGCCAGTCGCCAAAGTCGCAAGAATGAGCGGGGCGCCTCAACTGCCAATCTCCCCCCTTGAGGGGGAGATGTCCGGCAGGACAGAGGGGGGCGCCGTAGAGCGCTGACGCTCCAGGACGGTCGCCTCGACCTCGTCATCACTCCATTGCCCTCGAGCATGATCTTCTCCCGAAGACCGCCGCCTCGTCTTACTTGCCCGGCACCAGCGCCAATGCGCGGATCGGACTGCCGGTGCCGCGCTCGATCTTGAGCGGGGCGGCGATCAGGATCGCGCCTTTCGGCGGCAGTTGGTCGAGATTGCACAGGCTGGCCAGCCCGTAGCGATTGGCCTTGTGCATCAGCGTGTGCGCCGGGAACGGCGGCTCCATGCCGCCGGCCTTGCCGGCATCGGTGCCGATCGTCTCCGAGCCCCAGCCCTTGATGTCCTTGGCTATCAGGAACTGGATGGCCTCGGCGGTCGGGCCGGGCGTGTGCGGGCCGGTCTCGTTGGCGTTGAGGAACTCGGCTTCCGAGCCGTTGCGCTTGTACCAGTCGGTGCGCATCACCACCCACTCGCCGGGATTGATGGCGCCATGCTTGGCTTCCCAGGCCTTGATATGGTCGACGGTGAGCAGGAAGTCGTGGTCCGCGGCCGCTTCTTTCGAGCAGTCGATGACATTGACCGGGCCGATGAAATTCTGCGCCGGAATGGTGTCGGTGGCGCCGTCCGGATAGTCCTTGCCGGTGATCCAGTGCTGCGGCGCATCGAAATGCGTGCCCGAATGCTCGCCGAGCTTCAGCCAGTTCCAGGCCCACCACGGACCGTTCTTGTCGTATTTGGAGATCGCGTGGATCTCGACCTTCGGCGTGTCGACGGCGAGTTCCGGCGGCAGCTTGATCAGCGGCGTGTCCGGCCCGAGCGGCGCCGTCAGGTCGACCACCTTGATTCCTCCCGAAAGCAGCTGGCTGGCGACCTCGCCAAGGAGTTTCTGCGTATCCATGGTCTTTCGTTCCCTCTTATCCGTGATCATCAAGGCTCGTTGCGGCCCTTAATATACCTACTAGACGAAAACATATGCATCTGCAATTATCTTTAAGCATAAAGCATTTTGGGGCGGGGCGTGAGCGAGTTCGACGCCATCTTTGTCGGAGCAGGCCACAACAGTCTGGCATGCGCCGTGCATTTGGCGCTCAAAGGCTGGAAAATAGCGGTTTTCGAGCGCAGCGAGACGATCGGCGGTGCGGTGCGGACCGCCGAATACACGCTTCCCGGCTTCCGGCACGATTTCGGCGCGATGAATTTGAGTCTTTTCGCCGGCTCCGCCTTCCACCGGAAATATGCAAATGAATTGAAAAGCCACGGGCTGGAATTCGCGCCGGTGGCAGACTGTTTCGCGAGCGCCTTCCCGGACGGCAAATGGTTCGGCGTCAGCAACGACCTCGAAAAGACCACATCGCGGCTGGCCGCCTTCTCGACCGCGGACGCAGCCGCTTGGCGGCGCCTAGTCGGCGCCTTTCCGGGTGAGGCCGAACATTTGTTTCGCCTGCTGGGGTCGCCGATGAGCGCAAAGGCGCTGGCCGGCACGGGCTGGAACCTCTGGCGCAAGAAGGGCATCGCCGGCGCGCTCGACACTGGACGGCTGCTGCTCTCCTCGCCCCGCGCGTGGCTGGAGGAAAATTTCGAGACGCCCCATGTGCGCACCACACTCGCGGCCTGGGGCATGCATCTCGACTTCTCGCCCGACATCGCTGGCGGTGCTGTGTTCCCCTACCTGGAATCGATGGCCAACCAGAGTTTTGGCATGGTGCTGGGCAAGGGCGGCGCCGACACCATCATCCGCGCCCTGGCCGGCATGGTGAAGGCGGCCGGCGGCCAGATCACGACCGGCGCGGATGTCGCCGAGATCATAGTTTCCGGCGGCAAGGCAAACGGCGTGCGGCTGGCATCCGGCGAAACCCATTTCGCGACCAAGGCCGTCATTGCCGGTGTCGCGCCGAAGGCGCTGCCGGGCAAGCTGCTGCCCAATGGCTCGGGCGACGCCGGCTTCGATGCGGCGATGAAGACATTCCGCTACGCGCCGGGCACGATGATGATCCACCTGGCGATGGAGGACCTGCCGGACTGGAGTGCGGGCGCCGAGCTTCGCCAATTCGCCTATGTGCATCTGGCGCCCTCACTCGACGCCATGTCACGCGTCTACCAGCAGGCGATCGCAGGCCTGCTGCCCGACCAGCCGGTGCTCGTGGTCGGCCAGCCGACGACCGTCGATCCCTCGCGCGCGCCGCAAGGCAAGCATGTGCTATGGGTGCAGGTGCGCATGCTGCCGGCGGAGATCCTCGGCGATGCCGCGGGCAAGATCGCGCCCGCTCACTGGGACGCGGTCAAGGACGCCTATGCCGAGCGCGTGCTCGATATCATCGAGAGCTATGCGCCGGGCCTGCGCAAAAAGATCCTCGGCCGCGCCGCGTTCTCGCCGCTCGACCTCGAGCGCGAGAACCCGAACCTCGTCGGCGGCGACCAGATCTGCGGCAGCCATCATCTGGCGCAGAATTTCCTCTTCCGTCCGGCGCGCGGCTTCGCGCGCTGGAACACGCCGGTCTCGAACCTTTACCTCACCGGCGCGGCGACATGGCCCGGCGCAGGCACGGGCGCGGGCTCCGGCTTCATGCTCGCCCAACAGCTGGGAGGGAGCTAGAGCGTGATCCCGAAACCGGTTTTCGGAGAAAGATCATGCCCCAACAAGGAGCTAGAATTCCGGGATGGACAAGGCGCGGTTGCCCACCACCGAATCAAAAACACCGCGCGGACAAATGACAACCAACAAGGGGAACGACCATGACCATCAACAGACGTGACTTGCTAGGATACGGCGCCGCGGCGATCGGCGCCGCGACGCTCGGCCTGCCGAGGGCGGCAAAGGCGGCGGACGAGCTCACCATCGCCTATAACGTCAACCTGCCCTCGTGGGACCCGACGACCGGCCCCTCGGCGGTGAACCCGACGATCCAGGGCCTCTACCAGTCGGTGTTCGACCAGATGATCGGGCAGAAGCCGGACCTTTCCTTCACGCCGGGACTGCTGACAGAATGGGGCTGGAACGACGACCGCACCAAGGTGATGATGACGGTGCGCGACGGCGTGAAATGGCATGACGGCTCGCCCTTCACACCGGAAGACGTGGTGTGGTCGCTGACGCGGGCCGGCGACGAGAAGACCGGCAATCCGATCCAGTTCGTCTGGAAGAACGTCAACAACTTCAAGATCGACGGCAACAAGATCACCGGCGACGTCGTGCAGTTCGACCCGGTCTATTTCAAGTGGATGTCGTTCCTGACCGGCTACTTCCTGCCGAAGGCCTATTACGAAAAGGTCGGCGCGGAAGGCTTCGAGAAGGCGCCGATCGGCACCGGGCCGTATATGGTCGACAAGTTCGAGCGCAACGCCTTCCTGCGACTCAAGGCCAATCCGCATTACTGGGGCACGAAGCCCGCCTTCGAGAATGTGACGATCAAGTTCGTCACCGACGCGGCGAGCCGCGTCGCCGAGATCGAATCCGGCTCCTCGCAGGTGACACTCGAAATCCCCTATGAGGAATATGACCGCCTGATCAAGAAGGGCGGGCTGGCCGGCTCGATCAAGAATGTCTCCGACATCGGCATGATCTTCTTCAACAACAAGGACGCCATGCTCGACAAGAATGTCCGCCAGGCGGCGGTTATGGCGGTGGACAAGGAGCTCCTGGTCAAGCGGCTGCTGCGCGGCTACGGCCAGCCGATCGACACGCTGGAGACGCCGGAATACACCGCCTTCGATCCGTCGATCAAGGTCGAGCACAATCCGGACAAGGCCAAGGAACTGCTCGCCGCTTCCGGTTATTCGACCAAGAAGCCGGCCAAATTCACCATCCAGACCACCAAGGGCTTCAAGCCCAAGGATTACGAGATGGTGCAGGCGATCGTCGGCATGTGGCGCAAGGTGGGCATCGAGGCCGAGATCGAGGTCTACGAGATCGCCAAGCATTACGAGCTGCGCGCCGCGCACAAGCTGGCTCCGGCGGCGTTCTACAACTGGGGCAACTCGATTGGCGATCCGACCACCTCGACGGGCTTTGCCATGTTCGGGCCTTCGCCGCACTCGTCCTGGAAGACGGACGACCTCGACGCCAAGATCGGCCCGCTGTGGGGCGAGAAGGACGAGGCCAAGCGCATCGCCGGCTGGAAAGCGGTCGACAAATACATCGCCGAACAGGCCTACGTCCTGCCGCTGATCCAATACGCGCAGCCGATCGTGCACTCGAAGAAGGTGAATGTCGTGCAGCATGTGTCCGGCGCGCTGCTGCCGGCGCTGATGACCCCGGCCTGACCATCGGCATTGCCCTGCCGGTCTTCGTCCGGCAGGCCCCCTCATCCGGCCGCTTCGCGGCCACCTTCTCCCCGGTGGGGAGAAGAGACTGGCTCAGCCGCCTGCGACCTCTTCTCCCCTTGGGGAGAAGGTGGCCCGAAGGGCCGGATGAGGGGGAGCCCGTTCAGAGTGATTAGGCCCGCATGCTGCTGCAGAGATTCCTCGTTCGTCTGTTGACGATGCTGGTGACGCTGTTCGGCGTCGCCGTCGTCGTCTTCGTCGTCATCCGGGTGGCACCCGGCGACCCGATCGCCATGATGCTGCCGCCCGGCGCCAGCGACGACGACATTGCGCGGCTGCGCGCGCTCTACGGGCTGGACAAAGGAATCGTGCAGCAGTTCTTCATCTGGCTCGGCGGCGTGCTGCATGGGAATTTCGGCACCTCGATATCATTGCGCCAAGACGTGCTCGGCCTGGTCTTCAACCGGCTGCCGGCCACGCTGGAGCTCGCGACCGTAGCGCTGCTGATGGCGGTCGCGATCGGCACGACCGCCGCGATCCTCGGCGCGCGCTCGCGCGGCACGGCGGTCGAAGCCGGCATCGACATCGCCAGCGGCGCCACGCTCTCGATTCCCGATTTCCTGTGGGGCCTGGTGCTGATCCTGCTCTTCGGCGTGCTGGTGCCTGTCTTCGACATATCCGGCCGGGTGTCGCCGCAGCTGGACCTGCCTTTCGTCACCCAGTTCTACCTTGTCGAGAGCATCCTGAGACTCCGCTTCGACCTCACCTGGGACCTCATCAAGCACATGCTGATGCCGGCCGTTGCCTTGGCGCTGCCGCTGGCGGCAATCATCGCGCAGCTCTTGAAACAGTCGCTGAAGGAAGTGCTCGACCTCGACTATGTCGTGCTGGCCAGGGTCAAGGGTTTTTCGGAAACGCAGGTGATCCTGCGCGAAGCGCTGAAGAACGCGGCACTGCCGACGCTGACGCTGGTCGGCGTGCAATTCACCTTCCTCATCGGCGGCACCGTCATCGTCGAGCGGCTGTTCTCTTACGAGGGGCTCGGCAACATGGCGATCGACGCCGTCATCAACCGCGACCTGCCGCTGATCCAGGGCATCGTGCTGGTCTTCGCGCTGCTCTTCGTGCTGATCAACCTTGCCGTCGACATGATGTATGCGCTGCTCAATCCGAGGCTGCGCCATGGATGAGGCGCGCATCGCCCGACGCGGCTTGAGCCCGCGGTTGTGGCTGGCCGGCGGCTGGCTGCTGATTGCCTTGCTCGCGGCCATCTTCGCGCCGCTGATCGCGCCGCAGGATCCGCTGGCGCAGGATTTGATGCTGGAGCGCCTGCCGCCCTTCTGGCTGGACGGCGCCGAGCCCGGCTATTGGCTGGGCACCGACAGCCTCGGGCGTGATCTGCTGTCGCGGCTGATCTTCGGCGGCCGCATCGCCTTCATCGTCGCCTTCGCCGCGGCAACATCCGCCTGCCTCGTCGGCTCGGTGCTCGGGCTGATCGCCGGCTATTTCGGCGGCTGGGCCGACCGCATCATCTCGCGCATCGTCGACATCTGGATGGCATTCCCGCCAGTGCTGTTCGCGATCCTCCTGGTGGCGGTGCTGGGCACGGGCCTGAGCTCCGTCATCCTCGCCATCGCGATCATCGACTGGACCCGTTTCTGCCGGGTGATCCGCGCCGAAGCGATGAGCCAGGCACGCATGGATTATGTCGAGAGCGCGCGCATCGCCGGCTATGGCCGCATCGGCATCATGCTGCGCGAAGTGCTGCCGAATGTGCTGCCGTCGGTGGTGGCGCTTCTGTCGCTGGAGATGGGCATCGCCGTGATCGTCGAGGCGATCCTCTCCTTCGTCAACCTGTCGATCTCGACCGACGATCCGACCTGGGGCAGCATCATCGCCGAGGGACGGTTGTCGATCCACCAGGCCTGGTGGGTGCTGGTGTTTCCGCTGGTTACGCTGATCCTCACCGTGCTTTCCTTCAGCCAGTTCGGCGAGGCGCTGAAGGCACGCTTCGATCCGGTGCTGCGATGAGCGCGTGCCTCGACATCCGCGGCTTGAGCGCCGTGCTGCCCAACGGCCAGCGCGTGCTGCGCTCGGTGTCGCTTGCCGTGCAGCCGGGCGAAGTGCGCGCGCTGGTCGGCGAGAGCGGCGCCGGCAAGACGATGATCGGCAAAGCGGTGCTCGGCGTGCTGCCGAAAAGTGTGCGCATCGTCGAAGGCGAGATGCTGATCGAGGGCGAGGACCTGGGCCGGCTCGACGCCAAGGCGCAGCGGAACTTGATCGGCGCGCGCACGGCGCTGATCCCGCAGGACCCGCTGACCGCGCTCAACCCGTCGCGCCGCATCGGCGGGCAGATGACCGACCGGCTGGTGCGCATCCTCGGCTGGAGCGGCGAAAGAGCCGACAAGCGCATCCGCCAATTGCTCGACGAAGTACAGATCCGCGACCCCGAGCGCGTGCTGAAGAGCTATCCGCACGAACTCTCCGGCGGCATGCGCCAGCGCGTGCTGATCGCGGCGGCCTTCGCGGCGGAGCCCAGGCTGATCATCGCCGACGAGCCGACCACGGCGCTGGACGTGACGGTGCAGAAACAGATCCTGCGGCTGATCGCGCAACTGCAGCGCGACCACGGCACGGCGATACTGTTCGTGACCCACGATCTCGGCGTCGTCGCCAAGATCAGCCAGAAGGTTTCGGTGCTCTATGCCGGCAAGGTGGTGGAGGAAGCCGAGACCGCGCAGCTGTTCGCGGCGCCGCAGCACGCCTACACGCGGGCGCTGATCGCGGCGACGCCGCGCTATACCGATCCATACGCCTCACTGATGCCGGTGGACGAGAGCGTGCTTGCCGGGCTCACGGCCGAGATCGCCGCCGCCGACAAGGCTTGGAGGCCCGGCCATGGCTAAGCCGCTGTTTTCCGTGCGCGGGCTGAAGGTGGCGCTGCCCGACATGACGCGCAAGCCGCTGATCGGCCGCGCGCCACTGGCCGAAATCCTCAAAGGGCTGGACTTCGATCTTCCCAAAGGATCGGTGACCGGCATCGTCGGCGAGTCCGGCTCCGGCAAGTCGACGCTCGGCCGTGCGCTGGTCAGGCTGATCGAGCCGAGCTCCGGCGCGATCGGCTTAGAAGGGCGCGACATCAGCCATCTTTCGGAGGCCGAGCTCCGGCCGCTTCGCCGCGACCTGCAGATGATCTTCCAGGACCCGATGTCGTCGCTCAATCCACGCCATACGATCTTCAACATCATCGCCGCGCCCTTGAGGCAGAACGGGCTTGGCGACAGGCTGAAGGAACGCGTGGCGGAAGCCTTGCGGCGCGTCGGCCTGCCTCAGAGCTTCGCCAGCCGGTACCGCCACGAGCTTTCGGGCGGCCAGCGCCAGCGCGTCGGTATCGCGCGGGCGCTGGCGCTCGCGCCGAAATTCGTGCTGGCCGACGAGATCGTCTCCGGCCTCGACGTCTCGACGCAGGCGCAGATCCTGACGCTGCTGGAAAAGCTCGCCGCCGAGATGGGGCTGACGATCGCCTTCATAAGCCACGATTTGTCGGTGATCCGGCGGCTCTGCCAGCAGGTCATCGTCATGCGCGAAGGCAGGATCGTCGAAGCCAGCGCCACGGATGCGCTGTTCGAGAGCCCGAAGGAAACCTACACGCGCGACCTGCTCGCCGCCATTCCGCTGCCGGAGATCGATCCGGACTGGCTGCAGCCGAAGGCGCCGGCATGATGTGAGTTTTTGATATCCGCACGCCGACCAGCGGGCCTCGGATGTGCGCCAGGACAAGTCGGCCCGCCAACGGAGGGAGACATGAAATACGCAATCCAGGCGGCGGTCTTCGCGGCCTCTCTGTTCGGCGCGATGGGAGCGGCCTCGGCCGGTGCGATCCCCGGCATGCGCGGACACGACCACACCGGTATCACGGTGCCCGACATGAAGCAGGCCGTCGACTTCTTCACCAATGTCGTCGGCTGCAAGAAGGCGATGTCGTTCGGCCCGTTCGCCGACGACAAGGGAACCTTCATGCAGGACCTGCTCGGCGTCGATCCGAAGGCGGTGATCGAGGAGATCACTCAGATCCGCTGCGGTTACGGATCGAACATCGAGCTGTTCAAATACACCGCGCCGGACCAGAAGGACGCAACGCCCAAGAACAGTGATATCGGCGGCTATCACATCGCCTTCTATGTCGACGATGTCGCCGCCGCGAAGGCCTATCTCGAGGCCAAGGGCGTGAAGACCCGGATGGGGCCGCTGCCGGTGAAGGAAGGCCCGGCCGCCGGCCAGACCATCCTCTATTTCCAGGCGCCTTGGGGGCTACAGCTGGAGGCGATCAGCTACCCGCAAGGCATGGCCTATGAGAAGGGTGCCGAGACGGTGCTTTGGAGCCCGAAGGACCCGGCCAAGTGACGAGCCAATCGCGCCGACGGCAATCATTCAATTATGAAACTTCAAGCTTGAAATAATCTTCGCGCAGCGCGATACTGACAGTTGGGATCGCCGGCCTTTGCCGGCGACTCCCGATATGAAGAGGAGATCGCAAGACATGAAGGTTGCGGTTCTCGGCGGCGGACCGGCCGGACTCTACTTTGCCATCTCGCTGAAGTTGCGCGATGCCGCGCATGAGGTGACGGTCTATGAGCGCAACCGACCGGACGACACGTTCGGCTGGGGCGTGGTGCTGTCGGCGGAGACGCTGGAGAACCTGACCATGAACGACCCGGTCAGCGCCGTCTGGATCAAGAAGCATTTTGCCTATTGGGACGACATCGCCGTCATCCATGACGGCGTGCGCACGGTGTCCACCGGCCACGGCTTCTGCGGCATCGGCCGCAAGCGGCTTTTGATCCTCTTGCAGCGCAGGGCGCGCGAGCTCGGCATCAAGATGATGTTCGAGACCGAGATTTCCGATCCCCGGCCGTTCATGGAAACGCATGACCTGGTGGTGGCGGCCGACGGGTTGAACTCGAAGTCGCGCGCGGCCTTCGCCGATGTCTTCAAGCCGGACATCGATACCCGCAAATGCAAGTTCGTGTGGCTCGGCACGACGCAGAAATTCGACGACGCCTTCACCTTCATCTTCGAGAAGACGGAACATGGCTGGGTGTGGGCGCATGCCTACCAGTTCGACAGCGAGACCGCGACCTTCATCGTCGAATGCAGCGAGCAGACCTGGAACGCTTTCGGCTTCGGCCAGATGACGCAGCAGGAATCGATCGCGGTCTGCGAGCGCATTTTTGCAAGGCATCTCGGCGGTCATCCGCTGATGACCAACGCCAACCACATTCGCGGTTCGGCCTGGATCAACTTCCCGCGTGTGCTGTGCGAGCGCTGGTCATACAAGAACCTGGCGTTGATGGGCGACGCTGCCGCTTCAGCCCATTTCTCGATCGGCTCCGGCACCAAGCTTGCACTGGAGAGTGCTGTCGCGCTTGCCGACTATGTCGAGTCCGAGCCCGACCTCGAGGCGGCCTTCCGCAAATATGAGGATGCGCGGCGCACCGAGGTGCTGAAGCTCCAGTCGGCGGCGCGCAACTCGCTCGAATGGTTCGAGGAAGTCGAACGCTATCTCGGTTTGGATCCGGTTCAGTTCAACTATTCGCTGCTCACCCGCTCGCAGCGCATCAGCCACGAGAACCTTCGCCTGCGTGACGCCGAATGGCTGGCAGGCGCCGAGGAATGGTTCCAGCGCAAGGCCGGCGCCGGAGGCAACAGCTTACGCCGCGCGCCGATGTTCGCGCCGTTCAAGCTGCGCGACATGACGCTCACCAACCGCATCGTCGTCTCGCCGATGGCGCAGTACAAGGCGGTCGACGGCTGCCCGACTGACTGGCATTTTTCTCACTATGCCGAACGCGCCAAGGGCGGCGCCGGCCTCCTCTATATCGAGATGACCTGCGTCAGCCCCGAGGGACGCATCACGCCTGGATGCCCCGGTTTCTACAAGCCGGAACATGAAGTCGCCTGGAAGCGGCTGGTCGATTTCGTCCATGCTGAGACCGAAGCGAAAATCTGCGCCCAGATCGGCCATTCCGGCGCCAAGGGTTCGACCCGCCTCGGCTGGGAAGGAACCGACGTGCCGCTCATCTCGGGGAACTGGCCGGTGATGGCGCCTTCGGCCGTGCCATGGTCGCCGCAGAACCAGATGCCGAAGGCGATGGACCGCGCCGACATGGATATGGTGCGCGACCAGTTCGTCGCTTCGGCTCAGATGGCCCAGCGCTGCGGCTTCGACATGCTGGAGATCCATGCCGCGCATGGCTATCTGCTATCCGCCTTCATCACGCCGCTGACCAATCGCCGCACCGACCAATATGGCGGCTCGCTGGAAAACCGCATGCGCTATCCGCTGGAGGTCTTCCACGCGGTACGCGCGGTGTGGCCGGCCGAAAAGCCGATCTCGATGCGCATCTCGGCCAATGACTGGGTGGGTATCGAAGGCGTGACCCCGGCCGACGCGGTCGAGATCGCCAGATTGCTGCATGAAGCGGGCATCGACCTTTGCGACGTGTCCGCGGGACAGACATCGATCGCCGCCAAGCCGGTCTATGGCCGCATGTTCCAGACGCCGTTCTCCGACCGCATCCGCAACGAGGTCGGCATGGCGACGATGGCTGTCGGCAACATCTACGAGCCGGACCACGCCAACTCGATCCTGATGGCCGGCCGCGCCGACCTGGTGGCGCTGGCCAGGCCGCATCTCGCCGACCCCTATTGGACGCTGCACGCGGCGGTGACGCTCGGCGACCGCGGCGTCAAATGGCCCGATCCCTATCTGCCGGGACGCGACCAGATCTACCGGCTGGCCGAGCGCGAAGCGGCAGCGGGGCTCAAGGTATGAGCGCCGCGCGCGAAATTGCCGGCAAGCATGCGCTGGTGACCGGCGGCGGTTCCGGCGTCGGCAAGGCCATCGCGCTGGCGCTGGCGGAAGCAGACGTTGCCGTCACCATCTGCGGGCGGCGCGATGCAGCGCTCGCAGAGGTCGCAAAGGAAAACGGTCGCATCTTCGCCATCACCGCCGATGTCACCGACGAAGCCGAGATGGCGGCCCTCTACGAGAAGGCTGAGGCGGCGCGTGGACCGTTCGACATCGTTGTCGCCAATGCCGGCATGGCGGGCAGCGCGCCGGCGCACAAGACCGCGCTCGCCGACTGGCAGCGCACGCTCGACGTCAACCTGACCGGCGCCTTCCTGACGGTGAAGCCCGCACTGGCCGGCATGTTGGCGCGGAAGACAGGCCGGATCGTTTTCGTCGCCTCGACCGCTGGCCTCAAAGGCTACGCCTATGTCGCGCCCTATGTGGCCGCCAAGCACGGCGTCGTCGGGCTGATGCGGGCGCTTGCGGTGGAGACCGCCACGTCGGGCGTCACGGTCAATGCCGTCTGCCCCGGCTTCGTCGAAACCGACATGCTTGAAGAGTCCATCGCGCGCATCGTCGAGAAGACGGGACGTTCGGCGGAGGACGCTCGTGCAAGTCTTGCGGCGACGAACCCGCAAGGGCGGTTCATCCAACCCGAAGAGGTCGCGTCCGCGGTGCTGTGGCTGTGCAGCGATGCTTCCCGGTCGATCACCGGGCAGGCGATCTCGGTCTCGGGAGGCGAGACATGGTAGCGGGACCGACCTCCACCGGGCCAGGCAAGGAGAGGCTGCGTCTGTGGATCCGCCTGCTGCGGGCCTCACGCACCATCGAGGCCGAGCTGCGCGAACGGCTGAAGAAGGAATTCGACACCACGCTGCCGCGCTTCGACGTGATGGCGGCGCTCTACCGCTCGCCGGAAGGCATGCTGATGAGCGACCTGTCGCGCTTCCTGCTTGTCTCGAACGGCAATGTGACCGGCATCGTCGACCGGCTGGTGTCCGAAGGGCTGGTGACGCGGGCGCGCCGCAATGGCGACCGCCGCACCTCGATGGTGCGGCTGACCGAGGAAGGCGCGAAATCTTTCGCCGCGATCGCCGCCGCGCATGAGGGCTGGGTCGGCGAGCTGCTCGGCACTGTCAGCGAGGACGAGGCGCGCCGGCTGACCGGCATGCTGAAATCGTTCCGCAGCAATTGGGAGGGACGCGAATGAGCGCCATGGCAAAGCTCAAGCCGAAGCACTTCCTCTGGGAGGTGGACGGCAAGGTCGCAAAGATCCGGCTCGACCGGCCGGAGCGCAAGAACCCGCTGACTTTCGACAGTTATGCCGAGCTCCGCGACACGATCCGCGACCTTGTCTATGCCGACGATGTCAACGCCGTCGTGTTCCTGCCCAATGGCGGCAATTTCTGCTCGGGCGGCGATGTCCACGACATCATCGGGCCGCTGGTCAAGATGGACATGAAGGCGCTTCTCGCCTTCACGCGCATGACCGGCGACTTCGTCAAGGCGATGCTGAACTGCGGCAAGCCGATCATTTCCGCGGTCGACGGGGTAGCCGTCGGCGCCGGCGCGATCATCGCCATGGCTTCCGACATCCGCATCGCCACGCCCGAGGCCAAAACCGCCTTCCTGTTCACCCGCGTCGGGCTCGCCGGCTGCGACATGGGCGCCTGCGCGATCCTGCCGCGCATCATCGGCCAGGGCCGCGCGGCGGAGCTGCTCTATACCGGCCGCACGATGAGTGCCGCCGAAGGCGAGCGCTGGGGGTTCTACAACCGGCTGGTCGAGCCTGCCGCGCTCGAGGCCGACGCGCTCGACATGGCGGCGCGTATCGTCTCCGGCCCGACCTTCGCGCATGGCATCACCAAGACGCAGCTCAACCAGGAATGGTCGATGGGTCTCGACCAGGCGATCGAGGCGGAAGCGCAGGCACAGGCGATCTGCATGCAGACCGGCGATTTCGAGCGGGCGTACAAGGCGTTCGTGGCGAAGGAAAAACCGGTGTTCGAGGGGAATTAGGATGGGTGCGTTATTGGAGACGCTGGCGGGACAGCGCCCCCCTCTGGCCTGCCGGCCATCTCCCCCTCTAGGGGGGAGATCAGCTGTCATCTCTGCTTTCGCCAATCGCCGATGTTGGAGGAAAAGCGGTGGCGCCGAAACTGCCAATCTCCCCCCTAGAGGGGGAGATGTCCGGCAGGACAGAGGGGGGCGCCGTAGAGCGCAAACCCCGCAGAACCGCGGACGCACAAATGCCTGACCGCACCTTCCTCCACTGGCCCTTCTTCGAGGACCGCCACCGCCAGCTCGCCGAAAACCTCGACGCCTGGTGCGCGAAAAACCTCCCTGTCGACCACCACGATGTCGACGCTGCCTGCCGCGACCTCGTCGCGAAACTCGGCCGGGACGGTTGGCTGAAGCCGACGGCGCTCGACCCGGCCGCCCCCGGGCCGCTCGACGTGCGCACGCTGTGCATAACGCGCGAGACGCTTGCCCGCCATGATGGCCTCGCCGATTTCGCCTTCGCCATGCAGGGGCTCGGCACCGGCGCGATCACGCTGTTCGGCACGCCGGACCAGCAGCGCTGGCTGGAAAAGACACGGGCCGGCCGGGCGATTTCCGCCTTCGCGCTCTCGGAGCCGCGCTCCGGGTCGGACGTCGCCAACATGGAAATGACCGCCGTCCGCGACGGCGGCGACTATCTGCTTTCCGGCGAAAAGACCTGGATCTCCAATGGCGGCATCGCCGACCTCTATGTCGTGTTCGCCCGCACCGGCGAGGCCCCTGGCGCCAAGGGGATTTCCGCTTTCATCGTGCCTGCCGACGCCAAGGGTCTCGGCATCGCGGAGCGGCTCGAAGTCATCGCGCCGCACCCGCTGGCCAGGTTGTCCTTCGACAATGTGCGGGTTCCGGCTTCCGCGATGATCGGCAAGCCGGCCGACGGTTTCCGCATCGCCATGTCTGTGCTCGACGTCTTCCGTTCGACGGTGGGCGCGGCAGCACTCGGTTTCGCGCGGCGCGCGCTGGACGAGAGCGTCAAAAGGGCTGCCGAGCGGAAACTGTTCGGCGCGCCGATGGCCGAATTGCAAATGGTGCAGGGGCATATCGCCGACATGGCGCTGGATGTCGATGCCGCCGCGCTCCTCATCTACCGCGCGGCGTGGACCAAGGACATGGGCGCCGCGCGGGTGACGCGCGAGGCGGCAATGGCGAAGCTTTTCGCCACCGACAAGGCACAGGAGGTGATCGACAAGGCCGTGCAGCTGCATGGCGGCGACGGCGTGCGCAAGGGCCACATTGTCGAGAGCCTCTATCGCGAGATCCGGGCGCTGCGCATCTATGAGGGCGCCTCCGACGTGCAGAAGGTGGTGATCGCCAGGCAAGTGATGGGCGGAGCGTGAGAACGAGTTCGAACCAGGGGGAACTGGACATGCACACCATTCTGCAGCCGGAAGGCTGGGCCAAACCGATCGGCTACGCCAACGGCGTCGCCGCGCATGGGCGGCTGGTGTTCGTAGGCGGCCAGGTGGGCTGGAACGGGCAATGCCAGTTCGAGACCGACGACTTCGTCGGCCAGGTGCGCCAGACGCTTGCCAATGTCGTCGCAGTGCTGGCCGAGGCCGGCGGCGAGCCGCGGCACATTACCTCCATGACCTGGTACTTCACCGACAAGGCCGAATATCTCGCCAACCTGAAGGGGATCGGCGTGGCCTACCGCGATGTGATCGGCCGGCATTTTCCGGCGATGGCCGCCATGCAGGTGGTGGCGTTGGTCGAAGACCGCGCCAAGGTGGAGATTCAGGCGATGGCGGTTATTCCGGAGTGAGCCGAGGCCGGTTGGCTTGATTTCCCAACCGCCGATCAATTGCTGGCGCGATAGGCGCTGACGTGGCGACCAGCTTTTTCTCCCCGTTTACGGGCAGGCAATCGCAATGGCGCTCCCCCTCTCCGTCTCGGCTTCGCCGAGCCACCTCTCCCCGCCTCTGGCGGGGGCGAGGAACCCAGGCTTGCGCCTTTGGTGATCGGCGTTTCCTCGCCCCCATGAAATGGGGGAGAGGTGGCTCGGCGCGCAGCGCCGAGACGGAGAGGGGGCAGCGCTGCCATATGCGATTGCCCTGCCGTTTACGGGGAGAAATGCCCGGCAGGGCAATGAGGGGCAGCGCCGACGTTGGTCAGACCGGGGGGCCGTTCCCAACCGCTTGGCTACCGCCACAATCTGTGATCAGATGATCAAGCCTGCTTCGGCGGGTATGTCTTCGCACATAGACTTTGCCGGCACCCAAGGAAAGCAAAAGCGTGGCTCTGGGCTTCGAACCCGTATCGGGACGCATCACCGTCCAGGATGGCGTCTACCAACAGCTTCGCCATGCCTTGATGGTCGGCAGCTTCGATCCAGGGCAGGTGCTGACCATCGCCTCGCTGGCCGAGGCCTTCGGCACCTCGAATATGCCGGTGCGCGAGGCGCTGCGCCGGCTGGCGGCGGAGAACGCGCTGGAGATCTCGCAGAACGGGTCGGCCTGCGTGCCGGTGGTGACACGGGCGCGGCTCGACGACCTCTGCCGGGCCCGGCTCGCCGTCGAAGGGCTGGCCGCCGAGCTCGGCGCGCCCCGCCTGACCGCGGCCGATGTCGCTTCCCTGCAGAGGGTCACCGACGACCAGCAGGCGATCGGCCGCGACGGCAGCATCTACGAGCTGATCGCCAAGAACCAGCAGTTCCACTTCACCATCTACCGCGCTTCCGGCTCCGACGTGCTGTTCCAGCTGATCGAGACGCTGTGGCTGCGCTTCGGCCCCTATATGCGGCTCTTGTCCAACCATGTCGCGCCGCTGATGCGCGCCGGCACGATGGAACCTTCGGGGCGTCATGCCGCGATCATCGCGGCCATCAGAGACAAGGATTTTCCGCGCGCTCGCGACGAAGTGGTGGCTGACATCACAGCGACGCAGGAAACCTTGCGCACGATCTGCCCCGACGTGCCGGAGCCCCGCGCGGTGGATTTCGCCGCCTTTGGCAGGGCGCCCTGAAGATCGACGACTGACAGGAGTATCGCAACGGAGCCCTCCCAACGTCGTCCTTGGACGGATCGACGCGAAGTGGATGCCTTCACTTCTGAACGCTGCTGCGGTGCGGGCAATTCGGAATGCTGGGGGGACAGCGCCCCCCTCTGCCCTGCCGGGCATCTCCCCCACAAGGGGGGAGATCGGATGTCGCGCCCGCTTTCGCCAATCGCCAACGCTGCAGGAATGGCGCCTTCGGCGACGCTGCCAATTGTGGGGGAGATGTCCGGCAGGACAGAGGGGGGCGCGAAGGATCACGGCCTATCCCTTCAACCTGGGACGAGCTGACAGGCGCTCCGGCCATTCTCCACAGTGCGTGTTCGGGGCGGCTCCTGGACCAAAACAATCGCCCATTTTTGTCTGCCGAACCGGTTTTCTCTTCCTTGCTGCCGATTGATCCCTATCGCATTTTGTGATCACATGATCACAAGGGAGCGAGACAACAAATGTCCGGCTATTTTCTCTATCATTCGATCGGCACTTTCCCGGGCAAGGCCGAAGCGATGGCCGCCGCGCTGGCGGATTTTGCCGGCATATGGTCGGCCGAGGATGACGGCCAATGGCCAGCGGCCCTTGCCGCGCGGCAGCGCTTCATCGAAGCCTGGACATGGCTGATCGAGGCCGCGCAAGGCACATTGACCACTGCCGAGAATGTCACGGCCGCCCTCTACAGCCTGATCGGCGGCCTGCCGGCCGAGCGGCTGGCGGGAAAAAGGCTGCTGGTTGCCGGCGATTGTTTCCCGAGCCTGCATTTCCTGCTTGCGGGCCTGGCCGAGCGCTTCGGCTTCACGCTCGACACGGTGCCGCTGCGGCCGAGCGAAAGCTGGGTGCGCGACGAGGATTTCATCGCCCGCTGGCAGGATGATGTCGGGCTTGCGCTCATCACCTTCGTCACCTCGACAGCCTCGCATCGCTGCGATGTCGGGCGGCTCGCCGCGCATGGCCGCGCCATGGGCAGCATTGTCGGCGTCGATGTCACGCAAGGCATTGGCGTGGCGCCGTTTTCGGTTGCCGCGACGCCGGTCGATTTCGTCGTCTCCACATCGCTGAAATGGCTGTGCGGTTCCTCCGGCGCCGGCATATTGCAGGTCGCGCCGGAATTGTTGGCGACCTGCCGGCCGGAACTGCGCGGCTGGTTCAGCCAGCCGAACCCGTTCTCCTGGGATCTCGACGCCTTCGCTTACGCCGACGACGCGCGCCGCTTCGACCATGGCACGCCGGCGATCCTCGCAAGCATCGCGTCGCTGCCCGGGCTGCAATGGGTGGAGAAGACCGGCATCGACGCCATCCGCGCGCAGAATACCGCGCTCGTCGAGCGCATCATCGGCGCGGCGCTCGACAATGGCTGGACGCTGCGTTCGCCGCTCAATGCCGGTGAGCGCGGCGGCAGCGTCATGCTCGGCCTGCCGCAAGGTGTTGAGGCGGCGAAGATTATCGCTTCGCTGCGGAACGAGCGGCTCTACTGCGACGCGCGCGGCACGACGCTCAGGCTGTCGCCCGGTATGGTCACCACGGAAGCAGCGGTCGATGCGCTGATCGCCAGGCTCCAGGAATATATCGGCTCGCGGCATCGCCGCGCATCCTGATTGCAGGCACCGCCTCGCCTGCGGCGCCTGGGAGTTGGGCGCCAGAAGAAGCGGAAGAGGAAATGAGTCACTTTCGACGTGGCCGAACCAGAGGGAAGCACAATGTTGAAACGTCTAGGACTGATTGGGGTGGTCATTGCCGCGGGCGTGGCCTTCGCGGCGCCCGCCTTTGCCGACAAGATCATGGTTGGCGCCTATCCGGCCAACCCGCCATGGGAATACAAGACCGATTCCGGCAGCTTCGAGGGTTTTGAGATCGACGTCGCCAACGACGTCGCCAAGCGCCTCGGCGCGGATGTCGAGTTCCAGGACCTCGGCTTCCAGGCGCTGTTCGCGGCGACCGCTTCGGGCCGCATCGACTTTGCCGTGTCCTCGATCTCCGTCACCAAGGAGCGGCTGCAGAACCAGGGCTTCACCCAACCCTATTACGACAGCGACGGCACCATCGTCGGCAAGGCGGATTCCGCCATCAAGTCGCTCGACGACCTCAAGGGCAAGACCATCGGCGTCATCGCCGGTTCGACCGGCGAAGCCTATATGAAGGAAAACGCCGCCAAGCTCGGCGTTGCCGAGACCAAGAGCTATAACGCCCAGCAGGACCTTCTGCTCGACGTGCAGAACGGGCGCATCGACGGCGGCGCCGGCGAGCTCGCCGGCTTCCTGTTCGCCATCAAGCAGATGCCGGCGCTGAAGATCCTGGTGCGGATCCCGACTGGCGAGCGCTTCGCGATGATGACCAAGAAGGGCCATCCGCTGCTCGAGAAGGTCAATGACGCTATCACCGCCATGAAGAAGGACGGCACGATGGCCGCGATCCACAAGAAGTGGTTCGGCGTCGATCCGGAAGCCGGCACCAGCACCGTGACGCCGGGGCCGATCCCGCAATAAGCCGGCTAATCAACCTCTTTGGAGGAGCGCCGGCGACTGGCGCTCCTCATCTCCAATCCCTCAGGCCTGTGCGAACGCGGCAAGGTCTGGCGCTGCCTTGACGGTGAAGCGATGGAACTGATCGACACCTTCTTCAACTGGGGCATCCTGGTCCGATCCTTTCCGATCCTCATTCGCGGACTCGGCAATACCATCCTGCTCGGCTGCGCCGCGATCGTCTTCGGCACCATCGCCGGACTGGCGATCTGCCTCGTGCGGCTCTATGCGCCAAAGCCGTTGAGGCGGCTGGCGACGCTCTATATCGACATGTTCCGCGCGCTGCCGATCCTGGTGGTGCTGATCCTGATCTATTACGCCCTGCCCTTTATCGGCATCCGCCTGTCGTCCTTCGTGTCGGCCGCATTGGCGCTGTCGCTGGTGCTCGCGGCCTTCACCGCGGAAGTCTGCCGCGCCGGTATCGAGAACATCCCGAAAGGCCAGTTCGAAGCGGCGGCCGCGCTCGGCCTGCCCTTCTGGGTCGCCATGCGCAAGGTGGTGTTGCCGCAGGCGATCCGCGTCGTCATCCCGCCGCTGACCAGCAACTGCGTCTCGGTGTTCAAGGACACCGCGCTCGCCTCCGTCGTGGCCATGCCCGACCTGTTGAAGCAGGCGACCGACGCGCAGGCGATGATGGCCAACCCGACGCCGCTGATCGGCGCCGCGATCATCTATCTCGCCTTCCTGTGGCCGCTGGTGCGGCTGGTCGGCTATCTCGAAGAGCGCGGCAAGGCCCGGTCCGCTCACTGATCCTCACACTTGAAATCGATGACCTGAAGGAGACGCCTCGTGAACCAGCACCATGTTTCGAAAGCGCAGGAGGGCGCCGCCTCGTTCCCGGTCGAGAAGATCCGCGCCATGTTCCCGGCGCTTCAAAAGGCTGGCGACTTCATCTTCATGGACAATGCCGCCGGCGCGCAGATCCCGCAAAGCGTGCTCGATGCGGTGACCAATCATCTAGTTGGACACAATGTGCAGCGCGGCGGCCGCTATGGCCGCAGCGTGACGGTCGACCAGTCGGTCGCCGATGCGCGGACAAGCGTCGCGCTGCTGATCAACGCCTACAGCCCGTCCGAAATCTGCTTTGGCATGAACGCCACCTCGTTCATCCGCCTGGTCAGCCTCGGCATCGGCCAGATGCTTCAGGAGCGTGATGAGATCGTCATCACCGACATGGATCACGACGCCAACATCGCCACATGGCTGGCACTGGAACAAGCCGGCGCCAAGTTCAAATGGTGGCGCATGCGCGAGGACGGCAACCTGCATGTCGACGACCTCAAGCCGCTGATGTCAGACCGCACCCGGCTCGTCGCCTGCACGGTGACGGCGCATTCGATCGGCTCGATCGTCGACGTCGCTTCCGTCGCCAGGATCGCGCATGCGGCCGGCGCGGAGGTGTTTCTCGACTGCGTGCATTACGGGCCGCACGGGCTGATCGACGTGCAGGCCTGGGACTGCGACTATCTCGTCTGTTCCGGCTACAAGAATTTCTCGCCGCATATGGGATTCCTGTGGGGCCGCTTCGAAACGCTGAAGCGGCTGCCGACCTTCCGCGAGGATTTCATACCCGACGAGCCGCCCTACAAGGTCGAGGCCGGCACCTTCATCTACGAGAATGTCTCGGGCATGGATGCGGCAGTGCGCTACCTGGAATCGGTCGGCCGTAATTTCCTGCCCGAGAACAACCGCTCGCGGCGCGACAACATCGTCGCCGGCATGGGCGCCATCCGCGACTACGAGCTGATGCTCGCGCGCGAGATGATGAAGGTGCTGAAGGATTGCGGCGCGACGATCTACGGCGTCGCCGACGAGACGCGCATCCATGAGCGCGTGCCGACCTTCTGCTTCAACATCGGCACGCTCTCGCCGCAGCGGATCGTCGAGGAGATGGCCGCCATGCAGATCGGCATCCGCGACGGCCATATGTACGCGCCGCGCCTGATGAAACGGCTAAACCTGTCGATGGACAGCGGCGCGATCCGCGTCTCGCTGGTGCACTACAACACGGTCGAGGAAGTGCGCCGGTTTGGCGAGGCGCTGCGGGCAATTATCGCGAAGCTGTCGTGATCCGACCTCTTCATGAGATGCTGGCGGGACAGCGCCCCCCTCTGTCCTGCCGGACATCTCCCCCACAAGGGGGGAGATCAGACGTCACGCGGGCTTTCGCCAATCTCCAAGGTGGCAAGATTGTACGAAGCGCCAAAACTGCCAATCTCCCCCTCGTGGGGGAGATGTCCGGCAGGACAGAGGGGGGCGCGAAGGAACGCCATCCTTCGAACTTAGATCGCTGCACGGACCATGCGCGCTGCTTCGCAGCGCTCCGCCCTAGAATGAAGACCTCTGGGCTAGCACCCTCTAGGGGACGAAGCAGACGCTAAGCCGCCTTCTTCTTGGCCAGCCTTGCCTTGATGCTCGCAATGTCGGCGCGAGGCGTCGCGGCGAACAGGGTCTTGGTGTAGGCGTGCTTGGGGTCGGAGAAGACCTCGTCGCGCGGACCGTATTCGACGGCTTCGCCGAAATACATGACCATCACGTCGTCGGCGATATAGCGCACCACCGACAGGTCGTGGCTGATGAAGACGTAGGTCAGCTTGAACTCGTCCTGCAGGTCGGCAAGCAGGTTCAGCACCTGCGCCTGTACCGAGAGGTCGAGCGCCGAGACCGGCTCGTCCAGCACCAGCAGACTCGGGTTCAGCATCAGCGCGCGGGCAATGGCGATGCGCTGGCGCTGGCCGCCCGAGAACATGTGCGGATAGCGGTTGTAATGCTCGGGTCCGAGGCCGACCTTCTTCAGCATCTTCATCGCTAGGTCGCGGCGCTCTTCGGCCGGCTTGTCGGTGTTGATCAAGAGCGGCTCGCCGAGCACGTCGCCGATCTTCTGGCGCGGGTTGAGCGAGCCATAGGGGTTCTGGAAGACGATCTGCACCTTGCGGCGCATCTCCTTGGTGAGCCCGTCCTTGGCGATGTCGACCTTGTTGCCGTCGATGAAGAGCTCGCCAGAGGTGGCCGGATCGATCAGCGTGATGATGCGGGCGAGCGTGGATTTGCCGCAGCCGCTCTCGCCGACGATCGCCAGCGTCTTGCCCTTCTCGACGCTGAAGGACACGCCCTTCACTGCATGCACGGTGCGCGCGCCGCGGAACAGGCCGCCGCCGACATGGTAGTCGCGCTTGATGTCCTTGCCTTCGACGACCTTGGTCATGCGCCGGCTCCTGAAGGTGCGGGCTCGAACAGCATGTCAGCGACGGTCGGCAGCCGGTCGCCGACGGCGTTGTCCGGCAGCGCCGAGAGCAGCGCGCGCGTGTAGTTGCTCTTCGGCGATTCAAAGAGCGACAGCACGTCGGCCTCTTCCATCTTGCGGCCCTTGTACTGGACGATAACGCGGTCGGCGGTCTCGGCCACCACGCCCATATTGTGGGTGATCATGATCAGGCCCATGCCGTATTTGGCCTGCAGCGAGACCAGGAGATCGAGGATCTGCTTCTGGATGGTGACGTCGAGCGCGGTGGTCGGCTCGTCGGCGATCAGGAGCTTCGGGTTGCAGGCGATCGCCATCGCGATCATCACGCGCTGGCACTGGCCGCCCGACATCTGGTGCGGAAATGAATTCAGCCGCTCCGCCGGTTCCGGAATGCCGACCTGCTTGAAAAGCTCGATGGCGCGCGCCCGGCGCTGGGCCTTGTCCATCCCCATGTGGAAGCGCAGCACTTCCTCGATCTGGAAGCCGACGGTGAAGCAGGGATTGAGGCTGGCGATCGGCTCCTGGAAGATCATGGCGATGTCCTTGCCGACAATCTTGCGGCGATCGGCCGGGCTGATCTTCAGAAGGTCGCGGCCGTTGAAGGTCATGCGGTCGGCGGTGACGGTGGCCGTCCACGGCAGGAGTCCCATCACGGCCAGCATCGACACCGATTTGCCGGAGCCGGATTCGCCGACGATGGCGAGCACCTCGCGCTCGTCGACATGGAGCGAGACGCCGTCGACGGCGCGGAACGGGCCGGACGCCGTCTGGAATTCGACGACGAGGTTCTGGATGTCGAGCAGCGCCATCACGACCTCCTGAGCTTGGGATCAAGGGCGTCGCGCAGGCCGTCGCCGATCAGGTTGATGGCAAGCACGGTGATGAGGATGGCGAGGCCGGGGAAGGTCACCACCCACCAGGCGCGCAGGATGAATTCGCGCGCCGAGGCAAGCATCGTGCCCCATTCCGGCGTCGGTGGCTGCGCGCCAAGGCCGAGGAAGCCGAGAGCCGCCGCTTCGAGAATGGCGTTGGAGAAGGACAGCGTGCCCTGGACGATCAGCGGCGCAAGGCAGTTGGGCAGGATGGTGGCGAGCATCAGGCGCAGGTGACCGGCGCCGGCGACCTTCGCCGCCACGACATATTCGCGGCTCTTCTCGGCCATCACGGCGGCGCGCACCAGACGGGCGAAATGCGGCTGCAGCACCAGCGCGATCGCCAGCATGGCGTTGAACAGGCCGGGCCCCAGGATGGTGACCAGAACCAGCGCGAGGAGCAGCGACGGGAAGGCCAGGATCAGGTCCATGACGCGCATGATCGCGACGTCGACCCAGCCGCGGAAATAGCCGGCGAGCAGGCCGAGCGTGATGCCGCCGGTGAGAGCCAGCGTGACCACGACCGCGCCGATCAGCAGCGAGAAGCGCGCGCCGTAGAGCAGCCGCGAAAGGATGTCGCGGCCGACCGGGTCGGTGCCGAGCAGATATTGCGTCGAGCCGCCTTGCTGCCAGGCAGGAGGCCTAAGGAACGCGGCCTTGTCCTGGATGTCGGGCGCATAGGGTGCGAGCAGCGGCGCGAAGAGCGCGGCGAGCACCAGAAGGATGAAGACGAACAGGCCGATGACGGCGCCGCGGTTCACCGAGAAATAGTGCCAGAAGGTCTTGAGGCCGGTGAGACGATCCGGGCTGCCGGCGGCCATCGGAGCGATTTCGGTCTGGCTCATTTATGCCGCCCTGATGCGTGGGTTGATGACCGCGTAAAGCACATCGACGATGAGGTTCACCGCCATGACGATGAGCGCGACCAACAGCAGACCCGACTGCACGACGACATAGTCGCGCTTGAAGATGGAATCGACCATCCATTTGCCGATGCCCGGCCAGGCGAAGATGGTCTCGGTGAGGATGGCGCCCGCAAGCAGCGTGCCGACCTGCAGGCCGATCGTGGTGACGACGGGGATCAGCGCGTTGCGCAGCGCGTGCACGCCGATGACGCGCGCCGCCGAAAGGCCCTTGGCGCGCGCGGTGCGGACATAGTCCTCGCCCAGCACCTCGAGCATGGCCGAGCGAGTCTGGCGCGCGATCACCGCCAGCGGAATGGTGCCGAGCACGATCGAAGGCAGCACAAGGTGGCTGAGCGCGGAGCGGAACGCGTCCCATTTGCCGTAGAGCAGGCTGTCGATGGTCATGAAGCCGGTGATCGGCTTGAAGAAGAACTGCAGGCCGATGCGGCCCGAGACTGGCGTCCAGCCGAGATAGCCGGAAAAGAAGATGATGAGCAAAAGGCCCCACCAGAAGATCGGCATCGAATAGCCTACAAGCGCGGTGCCCATCAGCGACTGGTCGAACCAGGAGCCGCGCTTGACGGCGGCGAAGATGCCGGCGGGGATGCCGATGATCATGGCGAAGACCATGGCGAAGAAGGACAGTTCCAGCGTTGCCGGGAAGAGCGTCTTGAACTCCTCGAGCACCGGCCGCTTGGACGAGATGGAAACGCCGAAATCGCCGGTGGCGACCTCACCGACATAGCGCGCATATTGCTCCCAGATCGGCAGATTGTAGCCGAACTGTTGCTTGAGCTCTTCGTAGCGGGCGGGGGCGACGCCATGCTCGCCGGCCATGGCGAGGATCGGATCGCCGGGCAGCAGTCGCACGAAGGCGAAGGCGCAGATGGTGATGCCGACCAGGGTCGGGATCAGGAGGGCGATTTTGTTGAGAAGATATCGGAGCATCGTAAAGTGGAAACGGGGCGGCGCGAATTTGCGCCGCCCCGTTCGCAAATATTACTCGGACTTGTCAACACCGTCGAAACGGTGAATGCCGAGCGGGTCCATCTTGAAGCCGGTGACGTTGTTGCGAACGACCGCGTAGACCTGGCTGTGAGCCAGCAGGAAAGCGGGCGCTTCCTTCGCGAAGATCACCTGCGCCTGCTCATAGAGCTTGGTGCGCTCGGCCTGGTCGCTGGTTCTCTTGGCCTTCTGGATCAGGTCCTCGAAGTCCTTGTCGCACCAGCTCGAATAGTTCGAGACGCCGATCGCCGAGCAGGCAAAGAGGGTGGCGAAGAAATTGTCCGGATCGCCATTGTCGCCGGTCCAGCCGACCTGGAAGGCGCCCGGACGGTCCTTCTTCTTGCCTTCCTCGCGGTACTTCGTCCACTCGTAGTTGACGATGTTGGCCTTGACGCCGACCTTGGCCCAATCGGCCTGGATCAGTTCGGCGGCGCGCTGGAAGTTAGGATTGTAGGGACGGGCGCGATCCGAGGCCCAGAGCTGGATCTCCTTCAGCCCGGCATCGGCCAGCACCTTCTTGGCCGCTTCCGGATTGTAGGCGTCGGTCTTCACATCCTTGTTCCACGACCACATGGTCGGCGGGATCAGGTTCTCGGCCGGCGTGGCGCCGGCATCCTGGAACAGCGACTTGATCAGAGCCTCCCGGTCGATCGCCTGGTTGAGCGCATGGCGCACTTCCGGCTTGTCGAGTGGCGGGATGGTGGTGTTGTAGCTCATATAGCCGATGTTCAGGCCGGCCTGATCCATCAGGGTCACGTCCTTGTTGGCCTTGATGGTGGCGATGTCGGCCGGGTTCGGATAGACCGTCACGTCGCATTCGCCGGCCAGCACTTTCTGGATGCGGGCGGTCGCGTCAGGCGTGATGGCGAAGACGAGATCGTCGATCTTTTCCTTGCCCTTGAAGTAGTCGGGGTTGGCCGCATAGCGGATGACCGAATCCAGCTGGTAGTCGACGAACTGGAACGGGCCGGTGCCGACCGGCTTGGTCGAGAAGTCGGCCATCTTGCCTTCCTTCTCGAGCTGGTCGGCATATTCCTTCGACACGATCGAAGCGAAGTCCATGCCCAGATTGGCCAGCATCGGCGCGTTCGGCTCGGTCAGCGTCAGCTTGACGGTGAGGTCGTCGACCTTTTCCCACTTGGCGACATATTTCGGCATGTCCATGCCGGTGTAATAGTCCCAGGTGAGGTTCGGCAGATACTTGGCGCCGTTCCACGGATTCTGCTTGTTGAACTGGCGATCGAAGGAGAAGACGACGTCGTCGGCGTTAAGGTCGCGCGTCGGCTTGAAATAATCGGTGGTCTGGAACTTCACGCCCGGATGCAGATGGAAAGTATAGACGAGGCCATCGTCGGAAATTTCCCACTTGTCGGCGAGACCAGGCTCGATCTCGGTGCCACCGTGCTTGAATTCGACCAGTCGCGAATAAACGGTGCGCGAAGACGCGTCGAAGTCGTTACCGCCGGTCGTCGTACCGGGATCGAAATTGGCCGGCGACGCTTCCGAGCAGTAAACAAGCGTCTTGGCACTGGCCATGCCGCTGAGGACGCTTGCAGCCAGCAACGCGGCTGCAAAAGCCATTGTCTTTTTCATTGAGCACTCCCTGATGTTCTCTCAAGCCCCTCTATCAGGCTCGCGAAGGGCGCATATAAGCACCGTTTCTTCGCCTTTGGAACACCTCGTTTGCTTACCCCATGGGCAGCAGGAAAAGAATCCAATTTTTGCGCAGATTGTAGAAAATTCGAGTAGATTTTTCTGTTCACGACTATGTTAACGATTGAATTTTTTTATTGATCGCCAGCACCGCGAAATCGCGCAGCGCCGACCGTGGTCAGTGGCTCGACGGCTCCGCCGCCGGTCCCGTGCAAGGCGAGGGCCTGGGCCGCTTTCCAGAGATTGCCGGTGCCCGGACTGCTGCTGTCGAGAGCGCGATACAAACGTATCTGAAGGTCGAGCTGCCAGCCATCGCCTTCGGCCGCCGGCACGAGGGAACCGGCGCGAAGTTCGTTTTCGACCAAGCTCTCCGGAAGCCAGCACAGTCCCGTGCCTGTGAGAGCCAGGGTCTTCAATCCGGCGCTGATCGTGTTCTCGTGCACGGTGCGGCGCAGGAAATCAGGTCTCGCGGCAAAAAGGCGCTGCAGCGCCACGCCGAAGAAGGAGCTGAAGCCGTAGCTGAGATACGGCACCGGAAGCCGCTCGGCCACGGCCCGCTCCAATATGCCGGCGCCGGGCACGACCTGGCCGCGGATGCGAAGCTCGGGGGCGCTGACGGGAATCACCTTGTCGTTGCCGATGACCACGAAATCGAACCGTTCCTGGTCGAGGTGGAAGGCAACGTCCTGGTGCGCGTATGTCAGAAAGAAATCCGCCTCGCCATCGGTCAGTGCGGTCAGGTTGGCCTCGATCCCGCCGCGGTCGGGAATGAGCGATGTCCGCAGGCCAGGTATCTTCGCCTCCAGGCCGCGAAGCCAGTTCGGAAAGAAGGTTACCGTCAGCGTGTGCAGGGCGGCGAGCCGGATCATCCCCGCCTCCGCCACCGGCTGCAGCATTTCCCTGGAAATGTAGAATACGCGAATGGCTTCCCTCGCCACCGGCAGGAAGTTCCTGCCCGCGGGCGTTAGCTCGGCGGGCATGGTCGCGCGGCTGATCAGCGTGGCGCCGAGCCAGGCCTCCAGCTGCTTGATCCGCCGGCTCAACGCCGACTGGGTGACGTGCCGAATCTCGGCTGCGCGCGAAAAGGAGAACGTCTCCGCTACCGCCACGAAATCCTCGAGCCATTTGAGTTCCATTTGCGCCTCATGCTGCGTTTTGGCGCCCGAAGTCCAAAGGCAATGCTTTGATTTACCACCGTTATGCGGTTTTGGAATGGGGCTTTGTCGAAAATGAATTGGCGAAAGCCGGCAAAGGCTGAACAGAGTGCGGCGCAACGATGAAAGGGGTGCGGCGCGCGTGGGACGGATCGTCTACTGCAACGGTGATTTCATGCCGGAGGAAGATGCCCGCATCAGCATCTTCGACCGGGGCTTCCTGTTCGGCGACGCGATCTACGAGGTGACGGCGGTACTTGCCGGGCGGCTCATCGATAACGACCTGCATCTCGACCGGCTGGAACGCTCGCTGGCCGCGCTTTCGATCCCGATGCCCACGCCGCGGTCTCGGCTGGAGCAGATCCAGGCCGAGCTGATGGCGCGCAATGGTCTTTCCGAGGGCACGATCTACCTGCAGGTTTCGCGCGGCGAAGCCGATCGCGATTTTCTCTATCCTGAGGGACTCGCGCCGAACTTCGTCGCCTTCACGCAGGCCAGGAAGCTTGCCGACACGCCCGCGCAGCGAAACGGCATCGCCGTCGACCTTGCCGAGGATCCGCGCTGGGCCAGGCGCGACATCAAGACCGCGATGCTGCTTGGCCAGGTGCTGGCGAAGCGCCAGGCGCGCGCGGCAGGCTACGACGATGTCTGGATGGTGGAAGACGGGCTTGTGACGGAAGGGGCGTCCTCGACGGCGTTCATCATCACCACCGACGGCCGCGTCGTCACACGGCCGAACTCGCGATCGACCTTGCCGGGCTGCACCCGCAAGGCCGTTCTGCGGCTTTGTGGCGATCATGGCCTGCGGCTCGAGGAGCGAGGCTTCTCACCGGATGAAGCAGGGGCGGCCGCGGAGGCCTTCGCCACCAGCGCATCCTCCTTCGTCATGCCGGTGGTGAAGATCGCCGGCTCCGCCATCGGCGACGGCCGCCCCGGTCCGATGACCCGTCGGCTGCAGTCATACTACATCGAGGCCGCGCTGAACGCCGAGCCGCTCCATCCATAACCATAGCCGGAAGACCACCAAGAGGAGAACTACATGAAATTCAACAGCAAACTGATCGGCCTTGCCTTGGGCTCTGCGCTGACCATGGCCGGCACCGCTGCCAGCGCGGCCGAGGGCTACGGCGAATGCAAGCTCTACGGCAAGCAGGGCACCGAGCACATCACACCGGCGGTTGCGGGGCAGCTCACCGTCATTATCAACCTGCCGGCCGTCGGCGAATTCAACGGCGACACGCCGGAGACGGTCACGAGCGGTCGCGAGTTCTGCATGGCGGTCAACATCGCCCATCGGCTCGGGCTCGAAAAAGTCGTGCTGAAGAACGCGTCGTTCGATTCCATCGTCGCGGGCCAGAACAAGGATTTCGACATCGCGCTGGCGCTGATTTCGGTGACCGAGCCGCGCAAGAAGGTGGTCGACTTCTCGACACCCTATTCCTTCGGCTCTTACGGGCTCGCGGCCAAGGCAGGCGGGAACGTGACGGAGGAAAACGTGCGCGATGCCAAGTTCGGGACGCAGGCCGGCACGACCATGGTGTCGTGGGCGCAGGATACGCTGAAGGCGAAGAACCTCTCGGTGTTCGACGACACCGGCGCGATGTTCACCGCCGTTGCCGCCGGCAATGTCGACGTGGTGATGACGGAACTGTCGATCGTCCTCGGACAGGTCGCCGCCTCGAAGGGCAAGCTCGCGGTGATCGGCCAATACGAGACCGGCGGCGAGACCGCCGGCATCTATCCCAAAGGGTCGTCCGCGAAACCGGTGATCGACAAGGTCATCGCCGATATGAAGCAGGACGGCACGTTGAAGGATCTTGAGGCCCGATATCTCGCGCCTGCCTGGGGCGGCAAGACTCCGGCCGACGTCCCGGTCTGGAAATACTGACCCCATGGCGGCACCCGACAACCTCGCGGTGTCGGACGAAGCCGGGCGCGCCGCCGAATGGCGCGCCCGAGCCGTTACCCGCACCCATCGTGGCCGTACGGCGCTGACGCTTGCCGTGGCCGTCCTGACGTTCCTGGCCGTCGCCGTCTCGGCCCAGCATATCGGCTCCTTCGCGGTCTCCCAGGGCATCGCGGCCGCGGTCGTGATGGTGCCCGCGATCGTGATGGCCCTGGCCGCCGCGCTCGTGTTGGTGATGGCGGCGCGGGCCTTCCTGAAATCGCTCGCCGCAAGCCGCGACGCCGATGTCTACGCCGCCCGCGCGCTTGGGGCGGAGGCTTCGATGGCGGCATGGCAGGCGATCTCCTGGTGCGGAGCCCTGTTGATCGTGGTCGCCTGCGCCTGGTTCATGGTGGTGAACGACGCCGCCGTCAGCCGCACCTTCTTCGATCTCGCGCTGATCCGCGAATCGGCGGGCAAGGTGCTGTGGGCCTTCGGCACCAACATCGCCATCTTCGTGGTCTCGGCGGTGCTCATCCTCGTCTGGTCGCTGGTGATTGCCGTCGCCCGCACGCTTCCGGGCGACGCGGGCCGGCCGCTGCGTGTCCTGGCGATCGCATATGGCGATCTTTTCCGCGGCCTGCCGGCAATCATCACCATCTATCTGATCGGCTTCGGCCTGCCCCTCACCAACCTGCCGGTGCTGTCGCACCTGTCCTCGACGGCTTATGCGATCATCGCGCTGACCTTGACCTATGGCGCCTATACGTCGGAGGTTTACCGCGCCGGGATCGAGGGCGTGCATCACAGCCAGGTCGCCGCCGCCCGTTCGCTCGGACTGAGCCATTTTCGGACCATGCGCTATGTCATCGTGCCGCTTGCCGTGCGCAACATCATTCCGCCGCTGATGAACAACTGCATCAGCCTGCAGAAAGACACGGCGCTGGTGGCCATCATCGGCACGATCGATGCGTTCAACCAGTCGAAGATCATTGCGGCAAACAACTTCAACCTGTCCGCTGTAACCACGGTGGCGATCCTGTTCATCGTCATCACCATTCCGCAGGCACGATTCGTCGATCGGCTGATCGAGCGCGACCGGCGCCGCATGCGGGCAGGAGGTTGAGGCATGGCGCTGCTGGAAATCAACGGCGTCACCAAACGCTACGGCACGCTGGAGGTCATTTCGAACCTGTCGCTGTCCGTGGACGAGCATGAGGTGATCTGCCTGATCGGCCCATCCGGCTGCGGCAAGTCCACACTGCTGCGCTGCATAAACCGGCTCGAGGAGATTTCGCTCGGCGAAATCCGTATCCATGGCGACCGGATCACGGGACCGGGCGTGGACCTCGACCGGCTGCGGCGAGATATCGGCATCGTCTTCCAGGGATACAATCTTTTTCCGCACATGACGGTGCTGGAGAACACGACGCTGGCGCCGCTGAAGGTGGTAGGCATGAGCCGGCGCGAAGCAAGGGACAAGGCGATGGCCTTTCTCGAGCGCATCGGCCTGGCCCACAAGGCCGGCGACTATCCGGACCGGCTTTCCGGCGGCCAGCAGCAGCGTGTGGCCATCGTGCGCGCGCTGATGATGGATCCGATGCTGCTTCTGCTGGACGAAATCACCTCCGCCCTCGATCCGGAGCTGGTGGCCGAGGTGCTCGACATCGTGCGCGACCTCGCGGCACGCGGGATGACGATGATGCTTGCCACGCATGAAATGGGCTTTGCTCGTGAAGTCGCCGACAGAATCTGCTTTCTTCAGTCCGGGACGGTTTATGAGCAGGGGCCACCCGCGGAGATCTTCGGCAACCCGAAAGGCGAACGCACGGAGGCTTTCCTGCGCAGCTTGAAGAAAGCCGGACGCCTCTGATCGACCAACGATGAAAGGCTCGGTGATGCCGTCAGCACGCGATTTCGGATTGGCTTTGGGTCTTTTGCCGCAAGGGCCGCTCAACGCCATCACCGATGTCCGCGGGGTGACGGTTGGCCACCATACGCTCGACGGCCAGCGCACCGGCGTCACCGCCGTCCTGCCGCATCAGGGCGACCTGTTCCGCCAGAAGGTTCGCGCTGGCGTCGAGGTGATCAACGGCTTTGGCAAATCCGTCGGGCTCATGCAGGTCGCAGAATTGGGTACGGTCGAGACGCCCATGCTGCTGACCAACACGTTTTCGGTCGCTGCTTGCGCGGAAACGCTGATCCGCCGGGCGATCGCGGCGAACCCGAAGATCGGGCGCAAGACATCCACCGTCAATCCGCTGGTGTTCGAGTGCAACGACGGCGCCATCAACGACATTCAAGCAATGGCCGTCACCGCAACCGACGCCGAGGCGGCGCTCGCCAATGCCGGAGGGGGCGAGGTGCCGCAGGGCGCGGTCGGCGCGGGGACCGGCATGACCGCCTTCGGCTTCAAGGCGGGGATAGGATCGGCCTCGCGCCTGATGCGGATCGAGAAGCATGACTATGCGCTTGGCGCCCTGGTGCTGGCGAATTTCGGGCGGGCCGGTGACCTCATGCTGCCGGACGGGCGGCGTCCGAGTCCACCCGACGCGGCGAAAGCGGAAAAGGGTTCCGTCATCGTCATCCTCGCCACCGACCTGCCGCTCGGCGACCGCCAGCTTCGCCGCGTGGCGCGCCGGGCCGGCGCCGGGCTGGCGCGCCTTGGCGCCTTCTGGGGCAACGGCAGCGGCGACATCGCGCTCTGCTTCACGACGGCCGATCCGGTGCCGCATGAGCCGGGGAACGCCTTCCAGCCGGTCCGGCAGCTCGCCGAGGATCGGATCGACTTGCCCTTCCGCGCCGCCGCCGAGGCGACACATGAGGCAGTGCTCAACGCACTGTGCGCCGCGCCCGCGATGACCGGTTGCATGGGGCGGACGTTTCCGGCGCTTTCCGACTGGTTGAGGGAGAACCCGTTGCCATGAAGATATTCCTCAGCGCCGATATCGAAGGCACGGCCGGCATCGCCCATTGGAACGAGGCCGACCGAAACCATGCCGATTACCGCGAGTTCCGTGCCTTGATGACGGCTGAGGTGGTTGCCGCCTGCGAGGGGGCGCGCGCCGCCGGCGCCGAGCAAGTCGTGATCAAGGACGCCCATGATAGCGGCCGCAACCTGATCCTCGATCTTTTGCCCGACTATGCCCGCGTCATCCGCGGCTGGTCGGGCCATCCCGACGGCATGATGTTCGGCCTGGCCGACAGTTTCACGGCCGCGCTCTATATCGGCTACCATTCCAAGGCGGGGACCGAGACAAACCCTCTCGCCCACACAACGACGACCCGTATCTCGCGGCTGCTGCTGAACGGCGAGGTCGCTTCCGAGTTCACGCTGAATGCGCTTTGCGCGGCACGCCATGGCGTGCCTTCGGCATTCCTGGCGGGTGACGCGGGAATCTGCGCCGATGCCCGCGCGATGATCCCGGGCATAGGGACAGTCGAGACGCTCGAAGGCGCGGGACCGGCAGCCAATTCGCTCGCGCCAACGCGAGCGCGGGCGCTGATCCGCCAAGGTGTCGAGGCAGCCTTGTCGCGCGACCTTTCCACGCTCATGCCGCAAGCCGCGGAGACTTACGAAATAATCGTGGAGTTCTGCAATCCGGGCGATGCTTACCGGGCCTCCTGGTATCCCGGCGCACGGTCCCACGGCGCTCGAGCGGTGGCCCTGGCCGCAACGCAATTCTTCGATATTCAACGGGCGCTGCGCTTCATCCTGGTCTGAGCTTCGCCCGAGAGCGGCACGAGCCCTCGCAACCCGATCGACCTCAAAGATCTTGCGCCCGCTTCACGGGCCGAATGGCATTTTGCTTCGGCCGTCGGATGCGTCTTGGCGAATGGCCGGCGAATAGATCTTTCCCGAGCCATGCCGCAGAGGCAAGGCTTGCACGGCCGCCGATAGACGCAATACATAGACGATGGGTGGGATTTCCCGGAAAATCCGGACCGGCGTGGAGGACGCTTCTTTGCGAGGCGGCGCCCAGATCGAAGGCGACAGGGAGAGACAGGTGGCAAAAGCAGCCAAGACGACAGCCACGGCGAAAGCAAAGGCCAAGGCCGCCGCCGAAAGCGATGCGCCCAAGGCTGTGAAGGCGGCCGCCACGCCGAAGACGAAGACGGCCGCCAAAGCAGCGCCTGCCAAGGCAGCCGCAAAGCCGGCCGCCGCCAAACCCGCAGCGGCAAAGCCCAAGGCCGCGACCGCGAAAGCGGACAAGCCGGCAACCGCAAAAGCGGAGGCCGCCAAGCCGGCCGCCGTCCCACCTGCCCCGAAGGGCCTGCCGAAGGAGATCACCCAGCTCACCGTCGGCCTGCCGGAAAAGCCGTGGCTGAAAAGCTATCCCAAGAACATGCCGGCCGAGATCGGCGCCCTGCCCTACAAGTCCATCGGCGAGTTCCTGGTCGGCGCCTGCAAGCAATTCGCCGGACGGCCGGCCTTCGTGTGCATGGGCAAGTCGATTACCTATGCCGAGCTGGAGCGGCTCTCGGCCGCGTTCGGCGCCTACCTGCAGGCGAGAGGTCTGGAGAAGGGCGCGCGCGTGGCGCTGATGATGCCGAACGTGCTGCAATATCCGGTGGCGATGATGGGCATTCTGCGCGCTGGCTACACGGTGGTGAACGTCAATCCACTCTACACGCCGCGCGAACTGGAACATCAGCTGAAGGATTCCGGCGCGCAGGCGATCGTCATCCTCGAGAACTTCGCCGCCACGCTGCAGGCGGTGATCGCCAAGACGCCGGTCAAGCATGTCATCGTAGCCACCATGGGCGACATGCTGGGCGGCCTCAAGGGCGCCATTGTCAACCTCGTCGTGCGGCGGGTGAAGAAGATGGTGCCGGCATGGTCGCTGCCCGGCCATGTCAAGTTCAATGCCGTGCTCAAGACCGGCGCGACCATCGCTTTCAAGCCGCCCACTGTCTCCGGCGACGACATCGCCTTCCTGCAATATACGGGCGGCACCACCGGCGTCTCGAAGGGCGCTGTGCTGCTGCACCGCAACGTGCTTTCGAACGTCGCGCAGAATTCGCTGTGGGTGGAGGACGCCTATACGGTCAAGCCGAAGCCTGCGCATCTCAACTTCATCTGCGCGCTGCCGCTCTATCACATCTTCGCGCTGACGGTGAACGCGCTGATGGGCATGCAGCAGGGCGCGCAGAACGTGCTGATCCCCAATCCGCGCGACATCCCGGGCTTCGTCAAGGAATTGGCGAAATACCCGATGCACATCTTTCCCGGTCTCAACACGCTGTTCAACGCGCTTCTCAACAATGAGGAGTTCCGCAAGCTGGACTTCAGGCCGCTGATCCTGACGCTGGGCGGCGGCATGGCGGTGCAGAAGGGCGTCGCCGAACGCTGGAAGGCGCTGACCGGCTGCCCGGTGAGCGAAGGCTACGGGCTCTCCGAAACCTCGCCGGTGGCGACCGCCAACAAGTTCAGCTCGGCCGATTTCACCGGCACGATCGGCCTGCCGCTGCCTTCGACCGAAATCGCCATCCGCGACGATGACGGCAACAACGTGCCGCTCGGCGAGGTGGGCGAGATCTGCATCCGCGGCCCGCAGGTGATGGCCGGCTATTGGAACCGGCCCGACGAGACCGCCAAGGTGATGACCAAGGACGGCTTCTTCAAATCCGGCGACATGGGCTTCATGGACGAGCGCGGCTACACCAAGATCGTCGACCGCAAGAAGGACATGATCCTCGTCTCCGGCTTCAACGTCTATCCGAACGAGCTGGAAGAAGTGGTGGCGCACCACCCCGGTGTGCTGGAAGTGGCAGCGATCGGCGTGCCGGACGAGCATTCCGGTGAGGTGCCCAAATTGTTCGTGGTCAAGAAGGACCCGGCGCTCACTGTCGAAGCGCTGATGGCCTATTGCCGCGAGAACCTGACCGGCTACAAGCGGCCGAAATTCATCGAGTTCCGCACCGAGTTGCCGAAGACGCCGGTCGGCAAGATCCTGCGGCGCGCGCTGCGGGACCAGGCTTGAGCGATTATTCCGCCGGCGAGACACCGGGGCGAGGCAACAGCCTCGATCCGGCGGACTTCATCACGGCGAACATGCGGCTGGCGCCGGTGCCGTCAGTGCCGGAGATCCGGCTCTACCAGGCGCATCCCGGCAGCGGCCTGCGGCGGCTGCTCGAACCGGATGACGACAGCGGCGCGGCCGAGCCACAGCCGCCCTACTGGGCCTATGCCTGGGCCGGCGGCGCCGTGCTGGCGCGCTATGTCCTCGACCGACCGTCGATCGTTGCCGGCAAGCGCGTGCTCGACCTCGGCGCCGGCTCGGGGCTGGTCGGGATCGCGGCGGCAAAAGCCGGAGCGCGCGCGGTGACCGCCGCGGAGATCGACCGCAACGGCCTGGCGGCGATCCGCCTCAATGTGCAAGCCAATGGCGTCGCCATCCAGATACGCGACGGTGACGTCACCGCCGGTGCGCCGCCGGCGGTCGACCTGGTGCTCGCTGGCGACGTCTTCTACGCTCGGGATGTCGGGCAACGGATGATGCCTTTCCTCGACCGCTGCCTCGCCGCCGGCATCGATGTGCTGGTCGGCGATCCCGGCCGCGCCTGGCTGCCGAGACCTCGGCTCTGCCTGCTCGGCGAATATCACGTACCGGATGTCGGCGGAAACGGCGGCAGCGAGCCGAAGCCAAGCGCCGTGTTCGCGCTGGTGGCGGAAAACGTTAGAGCGGTTCAGCGTTAGATCGAACCGCTCTAACTCTTTGTTTTCACGCAATTCCGGACGGGAGGCTCCGGCGAAATCGCCGAGCCTGACCGCTTACACTTTTCCTGGAATTGCTTTAGCCCGCCGGCACGTTCACCCTTGTGGCGAGGAAATCCGGCAGGTCAGCGACCGATTCCAGAACGACGTCCGCCATCGGCGCCAGCGAGTCGCGCGTTCCAGTGCCGGAGAGCACGCCCACCGCCAGGCCGCAGCCGCCGGCGCGCGCCATTTCGAGATCATGGCGGTTGTCGCCGACCATGGCGATCTCGCCCGGCTTCAGCCCGGTCAGGTCGCAGAAAGCGACGACCGTGTCGGGCGCCGGCTTGGAGTTGGCAACGGCGTCATAGCCGAAAGCGGCGTCGAAGAGCTGCGCGATACCGAGCGTGGCGAGCGTCTTTTCGGCGCCGCTGGTCGAATCGTTGGTGGCGACGCCCATCCGATAGGACCGGTTGTGCAAGGTCCGAAGCGACTCGACGATTCCGGGCAACGCGACCGCCATCGACGAGCCCTGCACCGACGTGATCTCGTTGAAGCGTGAGACCGCAAGCATCTGGTCCTCGTCGGACAGACGCGGGAACCAGAGCTCGACGACGTCCATGTTCGAACCGGAAGCGAAAATCGAATCGGGCTTGAAGCGCTTGGTAACGAAGTCGAAGCCGGCCGCGGCAAGCAGTCGGTCGGCTTTCCAGCGGTCGCCCTCAGCGGCGTCCATCGCCATGAAGTCGGCTATTCCGAGCCAGGTTGCGTTGAAGTCGACAAGCGTGCCGTCCTTGTCGAACAATATTCCCTTGATATCCGCCAATCCTTTTACTCCACGCCACGCAATTGGTGGATATGAGCCACCAATCCGGCAGTCGAGGCGTCGCGTTTTGCGGCAGTCTCCTTGCCTTCAACGACAGGCAGCAGGCCGGTCGCCAGTTCCTTGCCGAGCTCGACGCCCCATTGGTCGAAGGAATTGATGTTGAACAGGGTGCCCTCGACGAAGACGCGATGCTCGTAGAGCGCAATGATGCGGCCCAATGTGCGCGGATCGAGCTTGCGGTAGAGGATGGTGAGCGAAGGGCGGTTGCCGGAGAAGACCCGGTGCGGCGCGATGCGGTCGACATCGGCCGGCTTCATGCCCTTGGCCAGCATCTGCGCGCGCGCCTCTTCCAGCGTGCGGCCCTTCATGAAGGCCTCCGACTGCGCCAGGCAGTTGGCGAGCAAGAGATCATGCTGGTGCTTCAGCTCGGGCTCGTGGCCTATCGCCGCGGCGAGGAACTCGACGGGGATGAAGTCGGTGCCCTGATGCAGGAGCTGGAAGAAAGCATGCTGGCCGTTGGTGCCGGGCTCGCCCCAGACCAGCGGGCCGGTCGGCGTGGCGACGGCGGTGCCGTCCAGCGTGACGCTCTTGCCGTTCGATTCCATATCGAGCTGCTGCAGATAGGCCGGCAGGCGCGACAGGCGCTGGTCGTAAGGGATGACGGCGCGGGCCGGATATTTGCAGACGACGCGATGCCACCAGCCGATCAGCCCCAGAAGCACCGGAAGGTTTTTCTGGATCGGCGCCGAGCGGAAATGCTCGTCCATCTCATGCGCGCCGTCGAGGAAGGCGCGGAAGTTGCGCGGACCGACGGAAATCATCACCGGCAGGCCAATGGCGCTCCAGACCGAATAGCGGCCGCCGACCCAGTCCCAGAAGCCGAAGACACGATCCTGTTCGATGCCGAACTTGGCCACGAGGTCGAGGGCGGTCGAGACGGCGGCGAAATGCTTGCCGACCGCCTCCTTGCCCAGCGCCTTCTGGACCCAATCGCGCGCCGTCTGCGCATTCGTCATCGTCTCGACCGTGGTGAAGGTCTTGGAGGCGATGATGAACAAGGTCGTTTCGGCCGACAGGCCCTTCAGCGTGTCATGGATATGCGCGCCGTCGACATTGGAAACGTAATGCGCGCGCGGCCCGTCGTGATAGGGCGCGAGCGCCAGCGTCACCATCGCCGGGCCGAGGTCCGAGCCGCCGATGCCGATGTTGACGATGTCGGTGATCTTCTTGCCGGTGGCGCCGGCCGCCTTGCCGGAACGGATGGCGTCGGCGAAGGCGCCCATGGCGTCGAGCACGGCGATCACGTCGGCCTTGGTGTCCTGGCCGTCGACGATCACGCTCTTGCCGGTCAGGTTGCGCAGCGCTGTGTGCAGCACGGCGCGGTTCTCGGTGATGTTGATCTTCTTGCCTTCGAACATGGCTGCGCGGCGACCTTCCAGGTCGGCCGCGCCCGCGAGCTTTTCCAGCATCGTCATCGTGCTTGCGTCGACCGCGCATTTCGACCAGTCGAGCAGAAGGTCGCCATCGGTGGCGGAGAATGTCTCGAAGCGCTTGGGATCGGCGGCGAAGGCCTCGCGCATCGAGCCCTTGGCCGCCGCGCGCTGATCGCGCAAGGCGGCAAGTTGCTTGTCGAAGGATGACTGGTCCACTGGCAGGCTCCTGGCGGGTTTTTAGACCATTTTAACAGGCCGGATGTTTCCGGCGCGTGTCGGCGCGTCATTCTATTGAGCCGATTTCCATTTCGTTCAAGCGGTGGCGATGACGCACCGCATCACGCTTTGATGGGGGTGGTGTTGGATGGTGAAGGAGGTAGCGCGCTAGGGGCGACGATGCTGCGCATCGCGCCACGACGATGCTGCGCATCGCGCTTGGGTGGGTGTCGCGACGATGCTGCGCATCGCGCTTAGGTGGGTGTCGCGACGATGCTGCGCATCGCGCTTAGGTGGGTGTCGCGACGATGCTGCGCATCGCGCTTAGATGGGTGTCGCGACGATGCTGCGCATCGCGCTTAGATGGGTGTCGCGACGATGCTGCGCATCGCGCTTAGATGCTGCGCATCGCGCTTACATCGCGGGCGACGACGCTGCGCGTCGCGCCTGATAGATCACTGGCATAAATCCCAGCGATCAGAAAAATTGATTGGCGCAACCCCTTATGCCACCCATACACTCTACTGGTCCAGCCAAGTGAAAACAGCTGGCCATCCGAGGAAGATTTCCCATGCCACAGCGCAATGACACGGCCATATGGTCCGGCCTGTTCCGGATTTCGGCTGAATCCGGCCAAACCCTCCAGGCGCAGATCCGCCAGGCGATCGTCGCGGCCATTCTCGACCGACAGATCGCCGCCTCGATGCCGCTGCCGTCGTGCCGGATTCTCGCGGAAAAACTTGGGGTTGCCCGCGGCACGGTGGTGCTCGCCTTCCAGCAGCTGGTCGATCAGGGCTTCCTAGTGGCGCGCGAGCGGCGCGGCCATTTCGTCAATCCTGACGTGCTGGCCACCCCCGCCAAGCCGCATCAGAAGGCGCCCGACCAGCAGAATGAGATCGACTGGAAGGCGCGCCGGCAGATCGCGGCTAGCGACATGCCGCCGCCGGCCAAGCACGACAACTGGATCAAGTCCTCCTACCCGTTCGTCTACGGCCAGTTCGATCCGGCGCTGTTTCCGACCGCCGAATGGCGCGAATGCAACCGCATGGCGCTTGCCGTGCTGGAGATTCGCAACTGGGCGTCCGACATGGTGGATCGCGACGATCCGCTGCTGATCGAGCAGATCCAGGCCAGGCTCCTGCCGCGCCGCGGCATCTTCGCCAATCCGGACGAGATCATCGTGACGCTGGGCGCGCAGAACGCGCTCTATATGCTGGCCTCGCTGTTGATGGCCAAGGGTTCGAAAGTGGCGATGGAGGATCCCGGCTATCCCGACGCCCGCTCGATCTTCCGGCTGGCCGGCGCCGATATCCAGGCGGTCCCGGTCGACCAGCAGGGCATCGTGACCTCGTCGATTCCCAGCGATTCCGGCTTCGTCTTCGTCACGCCGAGCCACCACTGCCCCACCATGGTGCCGCTGTCGGCGGAACGCCGGCAGGATCTTCTGGCGCGCGCCAACCGCAACAACCAGATCATCATCGAGGACGGCTATGACAGCCAGCTGCTCGACGAGGCGCCGCAGCAGGCGCTGAAGAGCCTCGATCGCTCGGGCCGCGTCATCTATGTCGGCTCGATGTCGAAGACGCTCGCTCCAGGCCTCCGGCTTGGCTACATCGTGGCCTCGGCGGGGCTGATCGCCGAGCTTCGCGCGCTGCGCCGCTTCATGCTCAGGCACCCGCCGGCGAACAACCAGCGCGCCGTGGCGCTGTTCCTGTCGCTCGGCCACCACGAGGCGCTGGTGCGCAGGCTCTCCGCCGCCTTCGACGAGCGGCGCAAGCGTCTGGTCCATGCGATTTCCGCTTTCCTGCCAGAGTGGCGCTCGACCGATTCGGCGGGCGGCACGTCGCTCTGGCTGGAAGGGCCGCGCGGAACCGATTCACGCGGTCTGGCGGAAGCGGCCGCTTCGCGCAGCGTCATCATCGAACCCGGCGACCGGTTCTTCGACCGCAGCGAAAAGCCCTCTCGTTTCATGCGCTTGGGCATCTCCTCAATCTCGCTGCAGCATATCGAGCCGGGCATCCGCGAACTCGCCACCGCAGCCGGTCGCAGGCCCGCGGCCGCCTGATCCGCCACAGACGTCCTGAAAAAGAGCCGGCGCCGCGCCGGCTCTTTTTGCTTGGACGCGCGCCTGTTGCTTTAGAGCCCTGGCATATTCGACGGAAATGGCTGGCCCATAGGCTGTACCAATGCCGGCGGCATAGTCGGAGCCAGAAGGGGACGAGGCAGACCGATGGTGGACCAACCGCCGCGTGCCGCCTCGCAGATAAGACAAAGGTGGAGTGCTTCCATGTCAGTGGCTCTCGAGAAGCAGGAATCGTCGTCGGACCAGCGTTCGCGGCGGTCCGGGGGGCGCGAAGCGCGCCGCGCTATGCGGGCGGCGCCCTTGGCCGACGACATCCGTCCGGTGCGGGCGGGGCTTGAAGGCGGCAGCTACGGCCCATTGAGCCAGAACGACCAGGAGCGCATCCACGAAGCGGTGCTGACGCTCCTGGAAACGGTCGGCTTCGCCAATGCCATCCCGTCCTGCATCGAAGCGCTGACCCGGGTCGGCGCCACCTATGGCGATGACGGCCGCGTCCGGCTGCCGCGCGCGCTGGTGCTGGACACGATCAAGAAGGCTGCGCGCAACTTCACCCTCTACGGCCAGGATCCCAAGCACGACATGCTGATCCAGGGCAAACGCGTGCATTACGGCACGGCGGGCGCGGCGGTGCATCTGGTCGATGTCGAGAAGCGCGAGTATCGTGAATCGCTGCTGCAGGATCTCTACGACGCCGCCCGTCTCGTCGACGGGCTGGACAACATCCATTTCTTCCAGCGCACCATGGTGCCGCGCGACATTCCCGACCCGCTCGATATGGATTTCAACACGCTCTACGCCTGCGTGACGGGGACGTCCAAGCATGTCGGCACCTCGTTCACCGTGCGCGAGAACGTCAAGCCGGCGCTGGAGATGCTCTATGCGATCGCCGGCGGCGAGGAGAATTTCCGGGCGCGGCCGTTCGTGTCGAACTCGAACTGCTTCGTCGTGCCGCCGATGAAGTTCGCCGAGGACGCCTGCGGCGTGCTCGAGGCCTGTGTCGAAGGCGGCATTCCGATCCTGCTCCTGTCGGCCGGCCAGGCCGGCGCCACGGCACCTGCCGCGATCGCCGGCGCCGTCGTGCAGGCGGTGGCGGAAGTGCTGATGGGCCTAGTCTATGTCAATGCGATCAAGCCCGGACATCCGGCGATCTTCGGCACCTGGCCGTTCGTCTCCGACCTCAGGACCGGCGCCATGTCCGGCGGTTCGGCCGAGCAGGCGGTGCTGACCGCGGCCTGCGCGCAGATGGCGCAATATTACGACCTGCCCGGCGGCTCAGCGGCCGGCATGTCGGATTCGAAGCTACCCGACATCCAGGCCGGCTACGAGAAGGGCATCACCAATGTCATGGCGGGCCTGTCCGGCCTGAACCTGGTCTATGAATCGGCCGGCATGCATGCCTCGCTGCTCGGCTTCTGCCTCGAAAGCCTGATCATCGACAACGATATGCTCGGCCACTGCCTGCGCTGCGTGCGCGGCATCGAGGTGACCGACGACGCGCTGTCGATCGGCACCATCGCCGATGTCTGCCTCAAGGGTCCCGGCCACTATCTCGGCAACGATCAGACGCTGAAGCTGATGCAGACCGAGTATTTCTATCCCGCCGTCGGCGATCGTTTCTCGCCCAAGGAATGGAACGAAAAGGGTCGGCCCGACATCCTGTCGCGAGCGATCGCGGAGAAGAAGCGCGTGCTTGCCGAGCGTTTCCCGCGCCATGTCTCGCGCCTGCTCGACGACAAATTGCGCGCCCGCTTCGGCGAGATGATCAAGCTGCCACGCAACAAGATGGGCGGCTAGGACCACTACTCAGCGGTCAGCCCGTAATGCTCGACGACCTCGGCGTTGATCAGCTTGGCGTGCAGCGTCATCAGCACGATCTGCGCGTCGAAACTGTCGCCGGCCTCAAGCGCCGCCTCGATGCGGCGCTCGACCTCCAATGTCGGCTCCCGGCCGTTGGCCTGCTCGAACACCTGCCGCCCGGCGACGCAATAGCCGCAAAGCTGCGCCACGGATTGATAGGCGCCCGCCGGCGGCTCATTGGGCCAGCGGTCATTCATCAGGTTGACGATGGTGAGTTTCACGCCCTCCGGCACCAGGGCTGGATGCAGGTCGGCCGCGCGCAGCGCGTCGTCGAGCTGGCGCAAATCGCCGGAGCGGCCGAACATGCCGAGGAAGCCGAGGGAAGAACGCCGTTTCGCCACAGATAGTCTCTCCGCTTCGCAGGCTGCCGAGGTCGAGTCTATCTGTGGGTTCCGTTGAGATGAAACAAGGGCAATAGAAAAGGGCGACCTGCCATCGGCAAGCCGCCCTGATGATTTAGCCGACTACAAGTTCAGTGATTGTCGCGCGGCACGCCGCTTGTGTGCGCGACATCCTGATACTTCACCGCCGGCTTCAGCACCATGCCGGCCGAGAACTGGTCGACCATGCCGCGCTGGATCTCCTGCCATGGCGTCTGGTGCCTGGGGTAGTGATAGCCGCCATTGCTTTCGAGTTCGGCCCGCCGCCTGGCGAGCTCCTCGTCGCTGATCAGAATGTTGGCCGCACCCTTCTTCAGGTCGATGCGGACGCGGTCGCCGGTCTTGAGCAGCGCCAGGCCGCCGCCGATGGCTGCTTCCGGCGAGGCGTTGAGGATCGACGGCGAGCCGGATGTCCCGGACTGGCGGCCGTCGCCGATGCAGGGCAGCGAATGGATGCCCTTCTTGATCAGATAGGCCGGCGGCTGCATGTTGACCACCTCGGCACCGCCCGGATAGCCGACCGGGCCAGCGCCGCGCATGAACAGGATCGTGTGCTCGTCGATACCCTGCGCCGGATCGTCGATGCGGGCGTGGTAATCTTCCGGACCGTCGAAGACGATGGCCTTGCCTTCGAAGGCCTCGGGGTCGTTCGGATTGGAGAGGTAGCGCTCGCGGAATTCCGTCGAGATGCCGCTGGTCTTCATGATCGCCGAATCGAACAGGTTGCCCTTGAGGTTGATGAAGCCGGCATTGGCCTTGAGCGGCTTGGCGGCGCTGCTGATCACATCCGGGTTCTCGTTGACGATATCCCTGCAATTGTCGCCCATCGTCTTGCCGTTGACGGTGATCGCATCGGGATGCGGCAGCAGGCCGCCCTTCATCAGCTCGGCCACCACCGCCGGCACACCGCCGGCATGGTGGTAGTCCTCGCCGAGATACTCGCCCGTCGGCTGCAGATTGACGAGGAGCGGAATGTCGAGGCCGACCGCCTGCCAGTCATCATTGTCGAGCGGCACGCCGAGGTGGCGGGCAATGGCGTTGAGGTGGATCGGCGCGTTGGTCGAGCCGCCGATGGCCGAGTTGACGACGATGGCGTTCTCGAACGCCTTGCGAGTCATGATGTCGGAGGGCTTCAGGTCTTCATGCACCATCTCGACGATGCGCTTGCCCGTCTCGTAGCCCATCTGGCCGCGCTCGCGATAGGGCGCGGGGATGGCGGCCGAGCCCGGCAGCTGCATGCCGAGCGCCTCGGCCAGCGAGTTCATCGTGGTGGCGGTGCCCATGGTGTTGCAATAGCCGGTCGAAGGCGCCGAGGAGGCGACGATGTCCATGAACTCGTCATAGTTGATCTCGCCCGCCGACAGGCGCTGGCGCGATTCCCAGACGATGGTGCCGGAACCGGTGCGCTTGCCTTTGTGCCAGCCGTTGAGCATCGGACCGACCGAAAACGCGATCGCCGGAATGTTGACGGTGGCGGCCGCCATCAGCAGCGCGGGCGTGGTCTTGTCGCAGCCGATGGTGAGCACCACGCCGTCGATCGGATAGCCGTAAAGCACCTCGACGAGGCTGAGATAGGCAAGGTTGCGGTCAAGCGCGGCGGTGGGGCGCTTGCCGGTCTCCTGGATCGGGTGGCACGGGAACTCGAAGGGGATGCCGCCCATCGAGACGATGCCTTCGCGCACGCGCTTGGCGAGCTCGAGGTGATGCCGGTTGCAGGGCGAAAGATCGGAACCGGTCTGCGCGATGCCGATCAGCGGCTTGCCCGACATCAGCTCGGCGCGCGTCAGGCCGTAGTTGAGGTATCGCTCGAGATAGAGCGCCGTCATGCCTGGATTGTCGGGATTGTCGAACCACTCCTGCGAGCGAAATTTCTTCTTGCTGGTGGGGGCGCCTGCCATGGTGGTCTCCGTATTTGTATGACAAATCGATATGACAACGCGCGAGCGCAAGCAAGAGGCAGGCGCTGCCCGAACCCGGACTTTGGTGCGATAGACTTGTTTCGGCCCGCGCGCTACGACCAATCGGCATCGGCAAATCCGGGAGGTCTTGATGGCTTTGGTGATCGAAGGCGAGGAGCGGATCGCCGCGCCCGTCGGGAAAGTGTGGGAAGCCCTCAACGATCCCGAAATCCTGAAAGAGGCCATTCCCGGCTGCCAGAGCCTGGAGAAGAATTCGGACACCGAGATGGCGGCGACCGTGGTGCTCAAGATCGGGCCGATCAAGGCGACCTTCAACGGAGCGGTGACGCTGAAGAACCTCAAGCCGCCGCATTCCTATACCATCCAGGGCGAAGGCAAGGGTGGCATTGCCGGCTTCGCCAAGGGCGGCGCCGACGTGACGCTGACCGCCGACGGGCCGGACGCGACGGTCCTCAAATACGCCGCCAAGGCCGAGGTCGGCGGCAAGATCGCCCAGCTCGGCAGCCGGCTGATCGAATCGACATCGAAGAAGCTTGCAGGGCAGTTTTTCTCGACTTTCGGCGAGAAGGTCGGCGCCTGACCCTCCCCCTTGAGAGGAGGGTGCCGCGCGAAGCGCGGCGGGAGGGGCCACCTCAGTTGCCTAGACCTGAGTTGCGCTGGCTCATACTCGGGAAGAAATAGCGTCGAGTGTGTCGCGGAGGACCCCACCCGGCCCTTCGGGCCACCCTCCCCTCAAGGGGGAGGGATATCCCGCGTTACTCGAATACGATGCTCGGCACCGCGGCTTCGGCCGCGCCGCGCTCTTCCTGGACCCGTTCCCAGACCTTCGAGGCGATGTCGCGGTAGATTTTCGCCTCGGCGCCCTCGGGCTTGGAGGCGACGACCGGGGCGCCGGCGTCCGAGCTTTCGCGGATGCCCATTTCCAGCGGCACCTCGCCAAGGAAGGTGACCCCAAGGCGCTCGGCCTCGCGGCGCGCGCCGCCATGGCCGAAAATGTCGTAGCGCTTGCCGGTGTCGGGGGCCAGGAAGTAGCTCATGTTCTCGACGATGCCGAGCAGCGGAACGTCGACCTTCTTGAACATGTTGAGACCCTTGCGGGCGTCGATCAGCGCAAGGTCCTGCGGCGTCGAGACGATGACGGCGCCGGCAAGCGGCACCTGCTGGGCCATGGTGAGCTGAGCGTCGCCGGTGCCGGGCGGCATGTCGACCACCAGCACGTCGAGCGGACCCCATTCGACCTCGCGCAGCATCTGCGTCAACGCCGACATCACCATCGGGCCGCGCCAGATCATCGGCGTCTCCTCGTCGACGAGGAAGCCCATCGACATCACCTTGAGGCCGTAATTCTGCATCGGCTTCAGCACCTTGCCGTCGACGGTCTGCGGCCGGCCGTGGATGTTGAGCAGCCTGGGCATGGACGGGCCGTAGATGTCGGCATCGAGGACGCCGACCTTCAAGCCGTTGGCGGCAAGGCCGAGCGCAAGGTTCACCGCGGTGGTCGACTTGCCGACGCCGCCCTTGCCGGAGGCGACCGCGATGATGGCGTCGATGCCGGGCACGCCGCGCTTGCCATGGCTCTGCGAGGCGGGCGCGTGTGGCGCGGGACGCTGCGGAGCCGGCTGCGGAGCGGCGGGCCGCGGGGCAGCCGGGCGCGCCGGAACCGGCGCCTCCATGCCGCCACCCTTCTTCTCGGCCGTCAGCGCCACAACGGCGCTGGCGACGCCGGGGATGGCCTTCACCGCGCGCTCGGCGGCGGCGCGCAACGGCTCCAGCTCCTGGGCGCGGGCGGCGGGAACGGTGATCGAGAAGAACACCTTGGAATCGGCGATGAAAATCTCCGAGACCATGCCGAGATCGACGATGTTGCCGGTGAAGTCCGGCCCGTTCACCGTCTTCAGGCGCTCGACGACGGATTCCTTGGTAATGGACATGAGCTTTTTCCCAAGCGTTTGCCGGGTCAGATAATGCAGTTCCCGGAGAGAACCAAGCTTCGGAACGACATGTGCGGCGACATGCCTTCAAAAACTTGCACGCGCCTGTCGGATTTCGCGGGCGCCTTTCGTCTTCCAGACAGATGCACAGCAATTGCGCAGGCTGCGGTCGCCGGAAGACGGCGCAACCCTATTTTCCCGGTTTCCGGCGCGGCGGCCAAAACGGAGCAGTCGACAGAGAAAGGAGAAACTCATGCTCGCAAACAGCAACGCCACTGCCAATCTCGCGGTCAAAGACTTGGAGAAGGCCAAGGCTTTCTATGCTGGAACGCTGGGTCTCAGCCAGGTGGACGACATGGGCGGCGAACTGATCGTGTATAAAAGCGGCGACACGCTCATCAACGTCTATCATTCGCAATTCGCCGGCACCAACAAGGCGACGGCCGTAACCTGGGCCGTCGGCGACCGGATCGGCGCAATCGTCGAATCGTTGAAGTCGAAGGGCGTCACTTTCGAACATTACGACATGCCCGGCCTGTCGCTCGAGGGCGACATCCATGTCGGCCACGGCATGAAGGTCGCCTGGTTCAAGGATCCCGACGGCAATATCCTGAACCTCGCGGGCGAATAATGATGCGGCCGCGACCCGGGCCGCATCATGTGGCCAATCGTGTCGCGAGATAGGTCAACGCCGAGATCGCCGCCGTCGCCGGCAAGGTGATCACCCAGGCGACGACGATGTTGCCGGCGATGCCCCAGCGCACGGCGGAGACGCGGCGGGCGGCGCCCACGCCGATGATGGCGCCAGTGATGGTGTGCGTCGTCGAGACCGGAACACCGAGCCAGGTGGCGGCGAACAGCGTTATGGCGCCGCCGGTCTCTGCGCAAAAACCCTGCATGGGGTTCAGCCGGGTGATCTTCGATCCCATGGTGTGGACGATGCGCCAGCCGCCGAGCAGCGTGCCCAGAGCCAGCGCCGACTGGCAGGTCAGGACCACCCATAGCGGCACATAGAAAGTCGGGCCGAGCGCGCCTTGCGAAAAGAGCAGCACGGCGATGATGCCCATGGTCTTCTGCGCGTCGTTGCCGCCATGCCCAAGCGAATAGAGGGAGGCGGAAAAGAACTGCAGCACGCGAAACGTGTTGTCGACCGCGAACGGCGTCTGGCGCACGAACAGCCAGGAGACGATGAGAACGAGGACGAGCGCCAGCACGAATCCGGTCGCCGGCGAGAGCACGATGGCCGCGACCGTCTTGCCGAGCCCGGACCAGACGATGGCGCCGGTTCCGGTCTTGGCGACACCGGCGCCGACCAGGCCGCCGATCAGCGCGTGTGAGCTGCTCGACGGAATGCCGGCGACCCAGGTGACGATGTTCCACACGATCGCCCCGACAAGCGCTGAGAAGATCACCGCCGGCGTGACGATGCTGGCATCGACGATGCCTTTTCCCACCGTCTCGGCGACATGCAGGCCGAAGAACAGGAAGGCGATGAAATTGAAGAAGGCCGCCCAGAACACCGCGTAATGCGGCCTCAGCACCCGGGTGGAGACGATGGTCGCGATCGAGTTGGCGGCATCGTGCAGGCCGTTGAGGAAATCGAAGAACAGCGCCACGGCGACGAGGCCGACCAGCAGGGGAAAAGCGATCGTTGCTTCCATCGCCTAAACGTTCTCGATGACGATGCCGCTGATCTCGTTGGCGACATCCTCGAAGCGGTCGACCACCTTCTCCAGCTGGCCATAAATCTCCGAGCCGATCAGATAGGCCATAGCGTCGTCGCGGCCATGTCGCCTGAACAGATCCTTGAGGCCCTGCTCGTGCAGGTCGTCGGCGCGGCCCTCGACGCGCATCACCTCCTCGGCGATGGCGTTGAGCCGCGCTGCGTTCGCGCCCACCTTGCCCAGCAGCGGGATCGCCTCCGCGACCAATCGGGCAGCCTGGACGATGACGCCGCCCATTTCCCGCATCAACGGGTCGAACTCCCTGACCTCGAACAATTTCACCGTCTTGACGGTCTTGTGCATCATGTCGATGGCGTCATCCATCGACTGGATCAGATCCTTGATATCGCCGCGGTCGAAGGGGGTGATGAAGGAGCGCCTGACGGCAAGCAGGACCTCGGCGGTGATGCCGTCGGCCTCGTCCTCGAGATCGACGATCTTCTGGCACCAGCGGTCGATGTCCTTGCCGCTGAGAAGCCGCTCGAGGGCCTCGGCGCCGCCGACCACGGTGCGCGAATGCCGCTCGAACAGATCGAAGAAGCGATCCTCGCGCGGCAACAGCTTGCGAAACCAGCCCAGCATGTCTTCCCTCCTTGCTTCCGCCTATCCTCCCCATAACGCCATGCGTGGCGCGGGAAAACAGATAGCCGGCTCAAAAATGTGGACGAGACCCGATTGCGCATGCGTCTTGCGAAGCGAGGCGATTTCCCCGACCTTGGGCCGAACGCTGCGGATCGGATGGCATGATCGACAAGCTGGAATTCTTCATCGCTTTGGCCAAGGAGGAGCATTTCGGCCGGGCCGCGGAGGTCTGCTGCGTCACGCAGCCGACTTTATCGGCCGGCATCAAGCAGCTCGAGGAGCAGCTCGGCGTCATGCTGGTGCTGCGCGGCTCGCGCTTCCAGGGCCTGACGCCGGAAGGCAAGCAGGTGCTGGGCTGGGCGCGCCGCATCGTCGGCGATTCACGGACCATGCGCGAGGAGATGCGGGCGGCGCGCCACGGTCTGTCCGGGCGCATCCGCATCGCCGCCGTCCCGACGGCGCTCGCCATGGTGGCGCGGCTGACGACACCGTTCCGCGACAAGCATCCCGGCGTCACCTTTTCGGTGCTGTCGCGCACCTCGATCGAGGTGCTGACACTGCTCGGCAACCTCGATATCGATGCCGGCATCACCTATCTCGACAACGAGCCGCTGGGCCGGGTGACCAGCGTGCCGCTCTATGACGAGCGCTACCAGCTGATCACCGCGGTCGGGAACCCCTATTCCGACCGCGACAAAGTGACGTGGGCCGAGATCAGCCATCTGCCGCTCTGCCTGCTCACGCCGGACATGCAGAACCGCCGAATCATCGACCAGCATCTGGCCGAAGCCGGCGTGCAGGTGCGGCCGACGCTGGAATCCAACTCGATGATCGTGCTCTTCTCGCATATCAGGACCGGCAAATGGTCGTCGATCATGCCGCTCAACCTTGCGGAAACGTTCGGCTTTTCCGAGCCCATCCGGGCGATCCCGATCGTCGAGCCAGACGCCAGCCACACGGTCGGGCTGGTGGCGGCGCCGCGCGAGCCGCACACGCCGCTGGTGCAGGCGCTTCTGGACGAGGCGATGGCGCTGGCGGACGATTTCCGGGCCCACCGCTAGGCTAGACAATGCGAGCTGTCGGATTTTGATAGAAAATTTCTATCAAGCGACGGGAGCGCTTTATTGATCTCAGGGGTTTCCTCTGATTTCGTAAGGACTTAGCGATATTGCGTCCTATGGATGTCGTTGCCCCGAAACCGCTCTATATTCCGGGGTGACATACATTGGCCGCCACGACCCAGGGAGGGCGCTGCTTGACCACGCAGGCCGCAAGTACCGAGATCGCGTCGCGCACGGCGGCGATCATTGACGAGATGAAGGGCCTCGAGGGCCCGCTGCTGCCGATCCTGCACAGCATACAGGAAGAGTTCGGGCACGTTCCGAAGGACGCGCTGCCGGTGATCGCCGATGGGCTGAACCTTTCCCGGGCCGAGGTGCACGGCGTGGTCAGCTTCTATCACGATTTCCGTGCCCAGCCCGCCGGCCGGCACGTGCTGAAGCTTTGCCAGGCGGAAGCCTGCCAGTCGATGGGCTCGGACGCCGTCGCGGCCAAGGTCAAGCAGTTGCTCGGCATCGATTTCCACGAGACCACGCGCGACGGATCGGTTACACTGGAGCCAGTCTACTGCCTCGGGCTTTGCGCCTGCTCGCCGTCGGCGATGCTCGACGGCGAAGTCATCGGCCGGCTCGATGACGAGAAGATCGAAGAGATCGTCGCGGAGGTACGTTCATGATCCCGCGCATCTATATCCCCGCAGACTCCGGCGCGCTGGCGCTCGGCGCCGAAAAGGTCGCCAAGGCGATCGAGAAGGAGCTCAAGGAGCGCGGCGTCGAAGCGAAGATCGTGCGCAACGGCTCGCGCGGCGCCTATTTCCTGGAGCCCATGGTGGAAGTGGCCACCGACAAGGGCCGCGTCGCCTACGGGCCGGTGAAGCCGTCGGACGTGAAAAGCCTGTTCGACAGCGGCTTCCTTACCGGCGGCCATCACAAGCGCTGGCTGGGCTCCCCCGACAAGATCCCCTTCTTCGCCAAGCAGACGCGGCTGACCTTCGCGCGCTGCGGCATCAACGACCCGCTGTCGCTTGACGCCTACAAGTCGCTCGGCGGTCTGCGCGGCCTGCAGAACGCGGTCGCGATGGCACCTGCGGACGTCGTCAAGCAAGTCACCGAATCCGGCCTGCGCGGCCGCGGCGGCGCCGGCTTCCCGACCGGCATCAAGTGGAAGACGGTGCTGGATACGGCGGGCGCGCAGAAATACATCGTCTGCAACGCCGACGAGGGCGACAGCGCCACTTTCGCCGACCGCATGATCATGGAAGGCGATCCCTTCGTGCTGATCGAAGGCATGGCGATCGCCGGCATTGCCACCGGCGCGACCAAGGGTTTCGTCTATATCCGGTCGGAATATCCGCATGCGGTGGCGACGATGAACAAGGCCGTCGCGATCGCCCGCAAGGCAGGCGTGCTCGGCGTCAATGTGCTGGGCTCGCCCAACGCCTTCGACATGGAGATCCGCGTCGGCGCCGGCGCCTATGTCTGCGGCGAGGAAACCTCGCTCTTGAACAGCCTCGAAGGCAAGCGCGGCGTGGTGCGCGCCAAGCCGCCGCTGCCGGCTATCCAAGGCTTGTTCGGCAAGCCGACGGTGATCAACAATGTGATCAGCCTGGCCTCGGTGCCTGTTATCATGGACAAGGGCGCCGCCTACTACAAGGATTTCGGCATGGGCCGCTCGCGCGGCACGATCCCGATCCAGATCGCCGGCAACGTCAAGCATGGCGGCCTGTTCGAGACCGCTTTCGGCCTGACGCTTGGCGAAATCGTCGACGATATCGGCGGCGGCACTGCTTCGGGGCGACCGGTGAAGGCGGTGCAGGTCGGCGGGCCGCTCGGCGCCTATTTCCCACGCGCGCTGTTCGACACGCCCTTCGACTACGAGGAATTCGCCAAGCGCGACGGACTGATCGGCCATGCCGGCATCACCGTGTTCGACGACACGGCCGACATGCTGAAGCAGGCACGCTTCGCCATGGAATTCTGCGCCATCGAAAGCTGCGGCAAGTGCACGCCCTGCCGCATCGGCTCGACGCGCGGCGTGGAGGTGCTCGACAAGGTCGCCGCCGGCATCGAGGCGGAAAAGAACCTCGCTCTGGTCACCGACCTCTGCAACACGATGAAGTTCGGATCGCTCTGCGCGCTGGGCGGCTTCACGCCCTACCCGGTGATGAGCTCGATCACGCATTTCCCCGAGGATTTCAAACCCGCGCCAGCGCGCGTGGCGGCTGAATAGGAGCTGGCAGATGAACATCAAGGCCGACTTCCCGACACTCATCGAAGAGATCGACTACGGAACGCCGGAGTCGAAAGCGACGAAGCAGGTGACCCTGACCGTCGACGGGCAAAGCATCACCGTGCCGGAAGGCACGTCGATCATGCGCGCGGCGATGGAAGGCGGGGTCGAGATCCCGAAGCTCTGCGCCACCGACATGCTGGACTCCTTCGGCTCCTGCCGTGTCTGCCTGGTCGAGATCGAAGGGCGCGGCGGCACGCCGGCCTCCTGCACGACGCCGGTCGCTGAAGGGATCGTGGTGCGCACGCAATCCGAGCGGCTCGACGCGATCCGCCGCGGCGTCATGGAGCTCTATGTCTCCGACCATCCGACCGGCTGGAACGAGAAGGCCGGCACCGGCGCCAGCGAGTTCGACGCGGTGGCGAAGTCGGTCGGCCTCACCGAGAACCGCTACGGCGTCGAAGGCCGCAACCACGTCAAGGAAGACGGCGGCGTCGCGCCCGGCCACGGCTCATTGGCCGTCGACTATATCGCCCGCGACGAATCCAATCCCTATTTCACCTACGACGCGGCGCAGTGCATCGTCTGCTCGCGCTGCGTGCGCGCCTGCGAAGAGGTGCAGGGCACCTTCGCGCTGACCATCGAGGGCCGTGGCTTCGAGTCGCGCATGGTCGCCGGCATGCATGAGGATTTCATCGCTTCCGAATGCGTCTCCTGCGGCGCCTGCGTGCAGGCCTGCCCGACCGACGCGCTGCGCGAGAAGACCGTGCTCGAGAAGGGCATGCCGGAACGCTCGGCCGTCACCACCTGCGCCTATTGCGGCGTCGGCTGCTCGTTCAAGGCCGAGGTCAAGGATGACGAGGTCATCCGCATGATGCCTTACAAGAACGGCCAGGCAAACCACGGCCATTCCTGCGTCAAGGGCCGTTTCGCCTATGGCTACGCCACTCATAAAGATCGCATCCTGTCGCCGATGGTCCGCGAGAAGATCACCGATCCGTGGCGCGAAGTGAGTTGGGAAGAGGCGATCGCCCACACGGCGAAGGAATTCCGCCGCATCCAGTATCAGTATGGACGCACCGCGATCGGCGGCATCACCTCCTCGCGCTGCACGAATGAGGAGACCTATCTCGTCCAGAAGCTGGTTCGCCAAGGCTTCCGCAACAACAATGTCGATACCTGCGCCCGCGTCTGCCATTCGCCGACCGGCTACGGGCTCGGCCAGACCTACGGCACCTCGGCCGGCACGCAGGATTTCGACTCGGTCGAGTTCACCGACGTCGCCGTCATCATCGGCGCCAATCCCGCCTCCGCCCATCCGGTGTTCGCCTCGCGGCTGAAGAAGCGGCTGCGCCAGGGCGCCAAGCTGATCGTGATCGATCCGCGCCGCACCGAGATGGTCAAGTCGGCGCATGTCGAGGCGGACTACCACCTGCCCTTGAAGCCCGGCACCAATGTGGCGGTGCTGACGGCGCTGGCGCATGTCATCGTCACCGAGGGCCTCTACAACGAAGCCTTCGTGCGCGAGCGCTGCGACTGGGCCGAGTTCCAGGATTGGGCGTCATTCGTCGCCCTGCCGGAAAACAGCCCGGAGACGGTCGGCAAGCTTTCCGGCGTCGATCCCGAAGCCATCCGGGGCGCTGCGCGGCTCTATGCCAAGGGCGGCAACGGCGCGATCTATTACGGCCTCGGCGTTACCGAGCACAGCCAGGGCTCGACCACGGTGATCGCGATCGCCAACCTCGCCATGGCCACGGGCAATATCGGCCGTCCCGGCGTCGGCGTGAACCCGCTGCGCGGCCAGAACAACGTCCAGGGCTCCTGCGACATGGGCTCGTTCCCGCATGAGCTGCCGGGCTACCGCCACATCTCGGGCGACGCGGTGCGCGACATCTATGAAAGCCTGTGGGGCGTTAAGCTCGACGACGAGCCCGGCCTGCGCATCCCCAACATGCTGGACGCCGCCGTCGACGGTTCGTTCAAGGGCATCTACATCCAGGGCGAGGACATCCTGCAGTCCGATCCCGACACCAAGCATGTCGCCGGTGGCCTCGCCGCGATGGAATGCGTGGTGGTGCACGACCTCTTCCTCAACGAGACGGCGAACTACGCGCATGTCTTCCTGCCGGGCTCGACCTTCCTCGAAAAGGACGGCACCTTCACTAATGCCGAGCGCCGCATCAACATGGTGCGCAAGGTGCTGGAGCCGAAGGCGCGCTACGCCGACTGGGAAGCAACGCAGGAGCTTGCCCGCGCCATCGGGCTGGACTGGAACTATACCCATCCCTCGCAGATCATGGACGAGATCGCCCAGACGACGCCGAGCTTCGCCGGCGTCTCCTTCGAGCTGATCGACCGCGTCGGCTCGGTGCAGTGGCCGTGCAACGAGAAGGCGCCGCTCGGCACCCCGATCATGCATGTCGACGGCTTCGTGCGCGGCAAGGGCAAGTTCATCCGCACCGAATATGTGGCGACTGACGAGCGGACCGGCCCGCGCTATCCGCTGCTGCTCACCACCGGCCGTATCCTGTCGCAGTACAATGTCGGCGCGCAGACAAGACGCACCGGAAACGTCGCCTGGCATGCCGAGGACCGGCTGGAGATTCATCCGCATGACGCCGAAGTCCGCGGCGTGCGCGACGGCGACTGGGTGCGGCTGGCGAGCCGCTCCGGCGAAACGACGCTGCGCGCGCTGATCACCGACCGCGTCTCGCCCGGCGTCGTCTACACGACCTTCCACCATCCGGACACGCAGGCCAACGTGATCACGACCGACTTCTCGGACTGGGCGACCAACTGTCCGGAATACAAGGTCACCGCCGTGCAGGTGGCGCCGTCCAACGGCCCTACCGACTGGCAGAAGGACTATAACGAACAGGCCAAGCAGAGCCGGCGCATCGCTCCGCTGGCGGCGGCGGAGTAGTCTTGGCCGCGCGCCGCAAAGCGACGAGGCAAATCTCGCGGCTGGCGCATCGCGCCGGCGGCACCGCGGCCGCGAACCGCATGGTGCCGGAGGAGACGCCCGTGGCGTTCTCCTTTGCCGGCACCACGCATGCGGTGATGATGGCGAGCCCAGCCGATTTCGAGGATTTCGCGCTGGGCTTCTCGCTGACCGAAGGCATCATCGCCGACCCAAAAGAGATCGAGGCGATCGAGGTCGAGGATCTCGGCGCCGGCATCGATATCCAGATCCGGCTGAAAGACCAGGCCAACACGCGCTTCCAGGCGCGGCGGCGGCGGCTGGCCGGGCCGGTCGGCTGCGGCTTGTGCGGCATCGAATCCATAGAGGAGGCGATGCGCTCGGTCGACGCTGTCGGTGCGTCGAAACTTACGCTTGAGGCCGAGGACGTCATCCGCTCGGTCAAGCTGCTGTCGAAGCTGCAGCCGTTGCATACGGAAACCGGCGCGGTGCATGCCGCTGGCTTCTACATTCCCGGCAAAGGCATCGTGATGGCGCGCGAGGATGTCGGCCGCCATAACGCGCTGGACAAGCTCGCCGGCGCGCTGGCCAAGGCCGGCATCGATGGCGCCAACGGCGCCGTCGTGGTGACCTCGCGCGTCTCGGTGGAGATGGTGCAGAAGACGGCCGCCATCGGCGCCTCGATCATCATGGCGGTCTCGGCGCCGACCGCGCTCGCCATCCGCACGGCAGAGGCCGCCGGCATGACGCTGGTGGCGCTGGTGCGTGGCGACGATTTCGATATTTTCACCCACCCCGAACGGGTGGCTTCCGGAGTTGCCAAGCATGTCGCATGACGAAGACCACATCGCCAGCACCGCGGAAAAGCTGGTGCGCATGGCCAACCAGATCGCTACCTTCTTCCATTCGAAGCCGCGCGAGGAAGGCATTAACGGCGTTGCCGAGCACATCAACAAGTTCTGGGAGCCTCGGATGCGGCGCCAGTTCTTCGAGATGCTGGACGGGGACGCGGAGGATTTCGACGAGCTGGTGATCGCAGCCTCGGCCAAGATCAAGCGGCCGCAGACGCCGCAACAGGCCGATACGAGCCTGGGCTACGTCAGGCCAGCCGAGGCCGCGGGCGCCGTGCCCCGGAAATAATCCGGACAACTCCCGGTCGCCGAACGCCTTATATACGCGCCTTCTAAAGTTCTTCTGCCGTAAGCGGCTCAGTTCTGCTATGGTCGGCGACAGGAATTCGTCTGGCCGGGCGGGATAGTTTGCGTGAGGCCGATCGAGACCAGATACGCGCGCAGCGGAGAGGTGCGGATCGCCTATCAGGTGGTCGGCCAGGGCTCGTTCGACCTCGTCTTCGTACCGGGCTTCATCTCCAATCTCGACCTGCATTGGGAAGACGAAGGCTATAACCGCCTGCTGAAGCGGCTTTCGGCCTTCTCGCGGCTGATCCTGTTCGACAAACGCGGCACCGGGCTTTCCGACCGCGTCGACAGCCGGCACCTTCCCAGCCTCGAAATGCGCATGGACGACGTGCGCGCGGTGATGGACGCCGCCGGCAGCGGCCGCGCCGCGATCCTCGGCGCCTCGGAAGGCGCGCCGATGGCGATGCTGTTCGCCGCCACCTATCCGCAGCGGACACGGGCGTTGGTGCTTTATGGCGGCTATGCGCATTTCCACAAATGGGTGATGCCGCCGGAGCGACTGGAAGCTTTCATCGAGACGGCGGAGACATCGTGGGGCACCGGCGCGACCTTGCCCAATTTCGCGCCAGGCCGGGTCGACGACGCCCATTTCGCCCAGTGGTGGGCCCGGTTCGAGCGGCTGTCGGCCAGCCCGACCGCCGCGGCTGCGCTTGCCCGCATGAACGCCGATATCGACCTACGCGACATGCTCGGAACGATCAGGGTGCCGACATTCCTGATCCATCGCCGCAACGACGCCCGCGTCGACCCCGACGCCAGCCGCTTCCTGGCCAAGAAGATCCCCGACGCCCGCCTGGTCGAAATCCCGGGGCGCGACCACCCGATCTGGACCGGCGACGTCGACCGGGTGGCCGACCTGATCGAGGAGTTCCTGACCGGAGAACCGGCAGTGGCCGATGTAGAACGTGTGCTCGCCGCATTGCTGGTCACGCGCATCTACGACACCGCGCGGCTCGGCGATCGCTTGTGGAGCGAACGCAGCCTGCGCTTCCAGGAGAACTGGCGATCGCTGGTCGGCCGCCATGGCGGGCGCGTCGCCGGAACGCATGGCGAATTGATGATCTCGCGCTTCGACGGTCCGGCCCGCGCCGTACGCTGCGCGGCGCTGCTGCGCGAGGCGGCCCAGGAGATCGGCGTGGCGAGCGCGCAAGGGACGCATGTCGGCGAGATCGAGGTGCGCGGACCACCGACCGGGCTGACAGCCCGTGTGGCAATGCAGCTTGCCGCCCACGCCGAACGCGGCCACATCCTCTGCTCTCGCCTGGTCGCAGACCTGGCCGCGGGTTCCGGGCTGCATTTCACCGATGCCGGGCGCATCAGCCTCGACGAATTGGACGAGCCGCTGACGCTGGTGCAGGTGACGGCCGAACAGCATCTCGAGCCGGCCTGCCGTCCCAAGCCCAAGCCGGCCGAGCCGACGACGCTGACGGCTCGCGAAAGCGAGGTGGTGAGCCTGATCGCCGACGGCAAGAGCAATGCCGCGATCGCCGCCGAACTCAGCCTCAGCGAGCACACGGTCAAGCGCCATGTCGCCAACATACTGCTCAAGCTCGACCTGCCGTCGCGTGCAGCGGCGGCGGCATTCTCGGCCAGACATGCTGGCCCGGACGGGCCATGAGAGCCATGGCGCTTTCGGGCGAAGCGGTCGAGGCGCCCTAAGAGGTATCAATTCTCCCCATGCAGGCCAGGCGATGAGCCACGAAGGCACTGCGAAATGGAGGATGAAATGCTGAAACGCAGTCGCAAGATCGGATTGCTGGCATTTGCCACGGGCGCGTTGCTGGCCGTCACCCCGGCGATGGCCGAAGACGCTTCGGCTACCGCCGCCTACAAGGACATCCAGGCCACGCTCGGCACGGTGCCGGACATGTTCAAGACCTTGCCCGATGTGGCGGTCGCCGGCGCCTGGGCCGAGATCAAGGGCGTGCAGCTCAATCCGAACACGGCTCTCAACGGCAAGACCAAGGAGCTGATGGGCCTCGCGGTCGCTTCGCAGATCCCCTGCCAGTACTGCATCTATTTCCACACGCTGGCGGCCAAGGCGAACGGCGCGAGCGACGAAGAGATCAAGGAAGCCATCGCGATGGCGGCGATCGTGCGCCACTGGTCAACGATGCTCAACGGCAGCCAGGTCGATCTGGCGACCTTCAAGAAGCAGACCGACGACCTGTTCGCGGCAGTTAAAGCCAAGTCGCAATGAAAAAGTCCCTGCCCGGCAATAAGCGCCGGGCGGCACTTTCACACATCAACCGCCCAGGACGATGGGCACATGGAGGATGACATGCTGACCAAGACAGGAAACGTGGACGGCGCCGCCATCAAGAAGGCGATCGAAGGCCGCGACGGCAAGCTGCTGTCGAGCTTCTACACCGACGATGCGCTGGTGCGGGTGATCGATCGCAACAATCCGCCGAGCAGACCGCGCGAGATCCGTGGCCGCGCGGCGATCAGCACCTTCTGGGACGATATCTGCAGCCGAGCGATGACCCACAAGGTAGATACCACCGTCGCCGAGGGGAACAACCTCGCCTTCATGCAAGCCTGCGCCTATCCGGACGGCACAAAAGTGTACTGCGCGGCGATGGTGGAGCTGAAGAACGGACGGATCGCGCGGCAGACCGTCGTGCAGGCCTGGGACGAATAGAGATCAGTCGCGGGTTCAACCGCAAAATCACGGAGGAGAACATGTTCAGCGCGAGATGGCAGATCGACGCCAAATTCGGGCACAAGCAGAATGTGCTCGAGATGATGCGGAAATGGGAACGCGAGATCGGCTCGCAGGTTGGCCTCGCCAACTTCAAATTCCAGATCATGACCGGATCGATCGGCGCCCGCGAGGCGACGGTCGAGTCGCACATGCAAGTTGAGTCCCTGGCTCAGTTGGAAGAGTTCTTCGCCAAGATCGGCAAGATCGACGCGCATGCCAAATGGGGCAAGGACATGGAGCCCTACGTGGTGTCGGGCACCAGTCTTTGGCAGATCTTCCGGATAGTCGAATAGATTGATCGACGATTGGCCGCGGCCGGCGCTGGCGGCCGCGGCGGCGACTTCATCGTGCGATCAGCCCAAGCGAGGCGTCGTACACCTTGACGCCAGCTCCGGCGACAGCTTGCGGTTGCCCCGCTGTGGCTCTCCCGGGCCATGCCCCGCTGGTCCTTTCGGGCGAAGCGGCGCGCACCGGATTGGTGCAATGTGCTCTTCCTGCACCATCCAACGCACCCGCCCGTCGAGGCGGCATAACGAAGCAACAAAAGCGTCGCGCCGACGCCGCATGGCAGTGGGCGCAATCAAGGGAGCAAATCGATGACCGACGAAACCCATGCAAAACTGCGTGAAAGCCTGCGCGGGGAAGTGATCCTGCGTGACGATGCCGGCTATGACGAGGCTCGCAAGGTCTATAACGGCATGATCGAAAAGCGCCCGTTGCTGATTGCACGCTGCGCCGATGTCGCCGACGTGATCACCGCTGTGAAATACGCGCGCGACAACGACCTGCTGATCGCCATTCGTGGCGGCGGGCACAACGGCGCCGGGCTGGGGATTTGCGACAGCGGCCTCGTCATCGACCTGTCGATTATGAAGGGGATCCATGTCGATCCGAAAACACGCACCGTGAGGGTCGGGCCCGGATGCACGTCGGGTGACGTGGACCATGCCACCCATCCTTTCGGGCTGGCTGTCCCGGCCGGGATTGTCTCGACCACGGGCGTTGCCGGCCTAACCCTCGGTGGAGGGACGGGCTATCTCACGCGCAGATACGGCCTCACCATCGACAATCTGGTCGAAGCCGATCTGGTGCTGGCCGACGGCAGCGTGGTGACGGCCAGCAAAGCCGAGAATCCCGACCTGTTCTGGGCGCTCCGGGGCGGCGGCGGCAATTTCGGCGTCGTGACGAGTTTCCTGTTCCAGGCCCATCCTGTGAATATGATCTTCGGCGGCCCGGTGTTCTGGGAGGCCAAGGATGCCCTGGCCGTCATGCAGACCTATCGCGACTACCTGCCGGAAGCGCCCGAAGATCTCGGCGCCTTTGTCGGCCTGAAAACCGTTCCTTCGACCGATCCCTTCCCGCGCGAATATTGGGGCAAGCGCGCCTGCGCCATCATCTCCTGCTACAACGGCACCGAGGAGGACGGGCGCAAGGCCATGGCGCCTCTGCTCGACAATCTGCCGCCGCCGATCTTCAACTGGATGGGCGTGATGCCGTTCCCGGCCTTGCAGGCGCTGTTCGACCCGCTGCTTCCGAAAGGCTTGCAATGGTATTGGAAGGGCGATTTCGTCAGGTCGCTTCCCGACGAAGCCATCGCGATACATATCGAGCAGGTCGGGCAAGCACCCAGCGAATTGTCGCTCATGCATCTTTACCCGATCGACGGCGCCGTGCGCCGCGTCGGCAAGGACGAGACGGCCTGGAACGCACGCGACGCAACCTGGTCGATGGTCATCGCCGCCATCGATCCCGATCCGGGCAAGGCCGCCGACCTCACCAGATGGGCCAAGGATTACTGGGCGAGCATTCATCCCCATAATGGCGAAGGCGGCTATGTGAATTTCATGATGGACGATGAAGGGGAAGCACGCGTGCGGGCGAGCTATGGCACGAACTACGAGCGGCTGAGAGAGGTGAAGCGTACCTATGACCCGTTCAACATCTTCCGGGTCAACCAGAACATCAAGCCCGCGGCTTCGGAGATGGGCAGGACGGCTGCTTAGTCCTCGTCGGCGCACGGATCGTAGCACCGAGGTCGGATTGCCCCTGAATTGCCCTTCGCAATTCGGCTGGCAATCCGACCGCTCCCACAAGGGAAGAGGTAATACCTTACCCGTGCGCCACCATCACGTGGCGGACAGCGGTGTAATCCTCCAGCGCGTAGAGCGACATGTCCTTGCCGTAGCCTGACTGCTTGAGGCCGCCATGCGGCATCTCGTTGGTGAGCATGAAGTGGGTGTTGATCCAGGTGCAGCCATATTGCAGCCGGGCGGCGGTCGCCATGGCGCGCGAGATGTCCTTGGTCCACACCGACGAGGCGAGGCCGTAATCGCTGTCGTTCGCCCAGCTCACCGCCTCGTCGACGTCCGAGAAGCGGGTGACCGAGACGACCGGACCGAACACCTCGCGGCGCACGATCTCGTCTTCCTGCAGCGCGCCAGCGACGACGGTCGGCTGGTAGTAGAAGCCCGAGCCGTCGCCCGGCTTGCCGCCGGTGGTGATCTCGATGTGCTTCAGTTCGGAAGCGCGCTCGACGAAGCTCGACACGCGGTCGCGCTGGCGGCGCGAGATCAGCGGGCCGATCTCGTTCTCGGTGTCGTCCGGCTGGTTGTATTTGATGGTCGAGACGGCCGAGGAAAGATCGGCGACGAGCTTGTCGTAGATCTTCTTGCCGGCATAGATGCGGCAGGCGGCGGTGCAGTCCTGGCCGGCATTGTAATAGCCGAAGGCGCGCAGGCCATTGATCACGGCACCGAGATCGGCGTCGTCGAAGACGATGACCGGCGCCTTACCGCCGAGCTCCAGATGCGTACGCTTGACCGACTTGGCGGCCGCCTGCAGCACCTTCTTGCCGGTGGCGACATCGCCGGTGATCGAGATCATGTTGACCTTGGCATGGTTGATCAGCGTGTTGCCGACGCTGTCGCCGCGGCCGAGCACGACATTGACCACGCCTTCAGGCAGGATCTCCGACAGGATCTTCGCCAGCTTCAGCGCCGTCAGCGGCGTCTGTTCCGACGGCTTGAAGACCACCGTGTTGCCGCCGCCGATCGCTGGCGCCAGCTTCCAGGCCATCATCATCAGTGGATAGTTCCACGGCGCGATGGAGGCGACGATGCCGACTGGATCGCGCCGCACCATCGAGGTGTGGCCCGGAATATATTCGCCCGCGACCTGGCCGGGCATCGAGCGGACCGCGCCGGCAAAGAAACGGTAGCAGTCGACGATCGCCGGGATCTCGTCATTGAGCACGGCGTTGATCGGCTTGCCGCAATTCAGCGCTTCGAGCGCGGCGAACTCCTTCGCCTCGGCCTCGATGCGATCGGCGATCTTGAGCAGGTAGCCGGAGCGTTGCGCCGGCGTCGTGCGCGACCAACTGACGAACGCCTTCCCGGCGGCGGCCACCGCAGCCTCGATCTGCGCCGGGCTGGCTTCCGGCAGATTGAGGATCGTGGCGCCGGTCTTCGGGTTGAGGATCGGCTCCTCGGTTTCGGTGCCCTTCTCGAATTTCGAGCCGATCAGCATCTGGGTGTCCATGGACGTCACTCCCTTACGAACTCAGTTATTTGCCCGAACCGGCGATCTGGTCGCCGTCGCGGGTCAGGTAATAGGCAAAGAGGATCGGCAGCAGCGTCACCAGCACGACGACCATGGCCACGACATTGGTGACCGGGCGCTGGCGCGGGCGGATCAGCTCTTCCAGCATCCAGATCGGCACCGTCTGCTGCTGGCCGGCGGTGAAGGTGGTGACGATGACCTCGTCGAAGGACAGCGCGAAGGCGAGCATGCCGCCGGCAAGCAGCGCGGTCGCGATATTCGGCAGCACGACATGCCTGAACGTCTGAAAACCGTCGGCGCCGAGATCCATCGAGGCCTCGATCATCGAGCCGGAGGTTCGGCGGAAGCGGGCGACGGCGTTGTTGTAGACGACGACCACGCAGAAGGTGGCGTGGCCGAGCACGATCGTCCAGAACGAGAAGGGGATGTCGGCCAATGCAAAGGCCGAGCGCAGCGCGATGCCGGTGATGATGCCGGGCAGCGCGATCGGCAGGATGACCAAAAGCGAGATGGCTTCGCGGCCGAAGAAGCGGGTCTGCGAGACGGCGGCGGCGCAGAGCGTGCCGAGCACCAGCGCGATCGCCGTCGAGATGGCGGCGACGCGCACCGACAGCGACAGCGCATCCCATACGTCCGGCCGGTTCCAGGTGACGGCGAACCATTGCGTGGTCAAGCCCGGCGGGGGCCACACGAAGCTCTTCTCTTCCGTCGTGAAGGCGTAGACGAAGATCAAAAGGATCGGCAGATGCAGGAAGAGCAGGCCGCAGGCGGCGGCGATCTTCAGGCCGAGCGGAGCGGATTGACCGCGGTCAGAGCGCATTGAAAGCCCCCATCCGCTTGGCGCCCCAGAGGTAGAAGCCCATGATGACGATGGGTACGACGGTGAAGGCGGCGGCCAAGGGAATATTGCCGGCAGTGCCCTGCTGCGAATAGACGGCCTGGCCGATGAAGAGCCGCGAGGTGCCGATGATCTGCGGAATGATGTAGTCGCCCAAGGTCAGCGAGAAGGTGAAGATCGAGCCGGCGACGATCCCTGGCAGCGCCAGCGGGAACAGCACGTTGCCGAAGGTCTGCCGGGGCGAGGCGCCTAGATCGGAGGAGGCCTCGACCAGATTGCCGGGCACGCGTTCCAGCGCCGCCTGAACGGGGAGGATCATGAAGGGCAGCCAGACATAGACGAAGACGATGAAGGTGCCGGTGAAGGAAACCGAGAGCGAGTTGCCCCCGACGATGGGCAGCGACAGCCAGGCATCGAGCAGCCACAGAAGGTTCAGCTTGGCCAGCAGCCAGGTGAGGATGCCTTCCTTGGCGAGGATCAGCTTCCAGGCGTAGATCTTGACCAGGTAGCTCGACCACAGCGGCAGCATGACGCCGAGATAGAACAGCGCCTTCCAGCGGCCGCGGGCGTAACGCGCCGCGTAATAGGCGATGGGGAAAGCGATGATCGCCGAAGCGAGCGTGACCAGTGCCGCCATCGTCACCGTGCGCAGGATGATGTCGAGGTTGGCGGCCTGGAACAGGTCGCCATAGGTCTTCAGCGTGAACTGGCGGTTGATGAGGCCGGAGAACTCGTCGATCGAGAAGAAGCTCTGCAGGAGCAGCGCGATGAGCGAGCCGATATAGACGATGCCGAGCCACAGAAGTGGCGGCAGAAGCATCAGAGCGAGCAGGAATTTCGGCCGCCGCCAGAAGAGGTCGGAGAACGCGCCGCGCAGGCCGCCGCTGCCCGGCAGGATGGCGGGGGCGGGGTTGGAGTTGAGCGCGGCGATGGTCATTGCAGCACCGCGCGTGGAAGAGGCTTACCTGAAAGGCCGAGATCCTTCGCGCCCCCCTCTGTCCTGCCGGACATCTCCCCCACGAGGGGGGAGATTGGCTGTCGCGGCCGCTTTCGCCAATTGTCAGCGCTGAAAGGAGCGAGTCGGCGACGGAACTGCTGATCTCCCCCCTTGTGGGGGAGATGGCCGGCAGGCCAGAGGGGGGCGCCGTAGAGCGCCACGCCTGCCCAATTTGCCATCGCTGCAAGCATCATCATGACGGCTCGTCCATCAGATGCAGGCTGTCGCGGTTGAAGGTGAGCATGACCGCCTCGCCTTCCGCCGGCAGCGCCGTACCCGCCGGCACCACCGCATGCAACCTCAGCCCGTCGGCATCGAGCGCCAGCCTCGTCGTGGCACCGAGATAATTCGTTCCGACCAGGCGCGCGGCGACGCCGTCGCCGCTGGTCGCGCTGGAGACGCGGATCGACTCCGGGCGCAGGCTTCCCCAGCGGTGCTGGCCGGAATAGCGCTGGACGAAATCGGGCGGCAGCACGTTGGATGAGCCGACGAAATCGGCGACGAAGCGCGTGTTCGGGCGCTGGTAGATATCCTCCGGCGTGCCGACCTGCATGATCCTGCCGTCGTTGAAGACGGCCACGCGGTCGGCCATGGAAAGCGCCTCACCCTGATCGTGGGTGACGAAGACGAAAGTGATGCCGAGCACCTTCTGCAGCGACTTCAATTCCTCCTGCATGTTCTCGCGCAGCTTGAGGTCGAGCGCGCCGAGCGGCTCGTCGAGGAGCAGGACCTTTGGCTGGTTGACCAGCGCCCGGGCGAGCGCGACGCGCTGACGCTGGCCGCCGGAGAGCTGGCCGGGGCGGCGCGCGCCATAACCCGGCAGGCGCACCAGCGACAGCGCCTCTTCCGCCGCCTTCAGCCGCTCGGCCTTGCCGACGCCCTTGACCATCAGGCCGTAGGCGACGTTGTCGAGCACGTTGAGATGCGGGAACAGCGCGTAGTCCTGGAAGACGGTGTTGACGTTGCGGCGATAGGGCGGGACGCCCTCGGCACGCTCGCCGAAGATGGAGATCGAGCCCGCCGTCGGCTGCTCGAAGCCGGCGATCAGCCTGAGGCACGTCGTCTTGCCCGACCCGGACGGCCCGAGCATGGCGAAGAACTCGCCAGGAGCGATCTCCAGATCCACCGCGTCGACCGCGCGCACGCTGCCGAAATGGCGCGAGACTTGTTTGAAGGAAACGGCAGAGGTCATGGGCCCTGTCAATTCAGTTGCCGGGTCAAACGAAGACGAGTTCGCGCGACGCCCTACCTCCCCCTTGTGGGGAGGTCGCGGCGAAGCCGCGGGTGGGGAGCCCCCACCCCGACGCTCAAGCGTCGACCCTCCCCACAAGGAGGAGGGTAAGCGAGATCAACGCCCGCCGATGACGCCGATATAATCCGATACCCAGCGGTAGTACGGCACGCACTGGTCGTTCTGGCTGGCGCATTTCGACACCGGCGTCTTCCAGAACTTGATCTTGTCGAAATTCTCGTAACCGTTGGTCTTGCAGCCTTCCTCGCCGAGCAACTCGTTGCCCTTGCAGGCGGCGGGCACGACCGGCAGCGAGCCGAACCAGGCCGAGACGTCGCCCTGGACCTTCGGCGACAGCGAATGCTCGAGCCACTTGTAGGCGCAGTTCGGATGGGCGGCGTCGGCTTCCATCATGGTGGTGTCGGCCCAGCCGGTGACGCCTTCTTCCGGCACGGTCGAGGCGACCGGCTTCTTGGCGGCGACCAGTGTGTTGACCTGATAGGGCCACGAGCCGGAAGCGACCACGCCCTCGTTCTGGAAGTCGTCGACCTGGATCGCGGCATCGTGCCAGTAGCGGCCGACCAGCGTGCGCTGCGTGCGCAAGAGATCGAGCGCCGCCTTGTACTGGTCTTCGTTGAGCTCGTACGGATCCTTGATGCCGAGTTCCGGCTTGTGGAACATCAGGTAATTGGCTGCGTCGGCGATGTGGATCGGGCCGTCATAGGCCTGGACACGGCCCTTGTTCGACTTGCCGTCGGGCAGCTTCATCTCCTCGAAGACGACGTTCCAGCTCTTGGGCGCTTCCTTGAAGACAGCGGTGTTGTACATCAGGATATTCGGGCCCCACTGATAGGGGACGCCGTAATGCACCTTGTCGACGGTGAACCAGGGCGCTTCCTTCAGGCGGTCGTCGACATTCTTCCAGCTCGGGATGAGGTCGGTGTTGATCGGCTGCACGCGCTTGCCGGCGACGAGGCGCAGCGATGCATCGCCCGAAGCGGTGACGAGGTCGAAGCCGCCCTCGTTCATCAGCGAGACCATCTCGTCCGAGGTATTGGCGGTCTTCACGTTGACCTTGCAGCCGCTTTCCTTCTCGAAAGCCGTCACCCAGTCGTAATTCTTGTCGGTCTCGCCGCGCTCGATATAGCCCGGCCAGGCAACGATGTTGACCTGCCCCTCGCCCTTGCCGAGTTCCTTGACCTGGGCCATGGCCTGACCGGAAAAAGTCAGCGCGACAGTCAGCGCTGTGCACGACTTCAGGAATGCATTCATCGTCGATCTCCCATTGCTAGGGGCAGCGCTCTCAGGGCGCGGCTTTGTTCCCTGGGCGAAAGGTGCTGTGAAAAATCCGGTTTCGCAAATTCATTTATCAGAAAGCCGATATCGGTTTTTCCGATACTTTTGACGCAATTCCAGACGGAAAACCGCTTCACACTTTTCCTGGAATTGCTTGACTAAAGCCGTTGCCGCGCCATCCGCTGCGACTGCGCGAGGCCGATGAAGTCGCGCGCGGCCTGCGGCAGGCCGGAGCCGCGGCGCCAGACGGTGCCGACCTGGACCACCGGCAGCGACCCGGAAACATCCCGCGATTCGATGCGGTCGCCTTCCAGCGACCAGGGCCGGTAGACGAGGTCGGGCAAGAGCGCCACGCCGGCGCCCGTGGCGACAAGGCTGCGCACCGCTTCCACCGATCGCGTGCGGAAGGCGACATGGGGTCTCGCGCCGATCGCCGACAGCAGCTTGCCGGTGTTTTCCTCGATCTCGTCGACGGTGAGCATGATCAGCGGCTCGGACGCGATATCGCCGATCGAGATGATGTCGGCGCTGGCGAGCCTGTGGCTGAGCGGGACCCACAAGCGATAGGCCGAGACCTCCAGGATTTCCGATTGCAGCGCGGTGCGGTCGCGCAGGTTGGAGGTCACCATGACGGCGATATCCAGCTTGCCGCCGACCAGAAGGTGCTCGAGATAGTCGCCATTGTCCTCGATGGCCGAGACCTCGACGCCGGGATAGGCGCGGCGGTAGCGGGCGAGCAGGTCGGACAGAACATAGCCGGCGACCAGCGAGGTGACGCCGAGCTGCAGGCGGCCGCTAGTGGCAGCCTGCTCGCTTGAGAAGGAGCGACGCGCATCGGAAACGTCGGCCAGGATCTTGGTCGCGTGGCGCAGGAACTGATGACCCTTATGGGTGATGTTGAGGCCGCGCGGATGGCGTTCGAACAGCTCGACGCCGAGATCGCTCTCCAATTCCTTGATCGCCTCGGTGACAGAGGATTGCGAAATCGACAGGTTCTGCGCGGCGCCCGAGACGGTGCCCTGCTCGGCGACGGCGACGAAGAACTGCAATTGGCGGATGGTGAAGGCCATCGCCGGACTAAACACCGGCGCGCGCGAGAAGGAAAGCCGGCGCGGCCCGTTGTTTTACGCCTGTGAATTCCAGCTTCTTGCCGGTCCGGCGCGGCGCCAGCGAGAGCGCAGTCCGATGAGAAACACGACTTCCAGCGCGAGCACGACGGCCATGATGCGAAACGCCACCGTGGGCAGATCATGGGCACTGTCGCGCATCGCATAGCCGGCAAGAAGGAAGCCGGCATTCCACAGCATCGCGCCAAGCAAGGTCGCCAAAGCGAAGGGCAAGGCCGGCAGGCGCAGCGCGCCGGCGGCGATCGGCAGATAGTTCCGCACCGCGGGCACGAACTGCGCCATGAGCGAGGCGCGTATGTGGTTGCGGCGATAGGCAGCGGAGAAACGCAGATAGGTTTCGTGGCGCAGGAAGATGTAGCGGCCGAAGCGCCCGACCAGGGCTTCGGCGCGCGACGGTCCGAGCCGGCAGCCCAAAGCGTACCAGAACAGGCAGCCAGCCGTCGAAGCCGATGTCGTCACCGCCAGCAAGGCGCCGAGCGCCGCAAGATCGGGCGCCCTGGCCATGCCGAGAAAGAGCAGCAGCACATGCGACGGCGGCGCAGGCAGGATCTTTTCGGTGAATGCGAGGCAGGCGGCGCCGAGCACGCCAAGCCCCAGTGCCGTGGACAGGAGATCGGTCGTCATGCGAAGCGCCAGTCATAGGTGTCGAGGCCCTTGATCCTGGAGACACGATAGACCGTCGCCGGCGGAAAGTTGCGCAAAGTACTGCCGATGCGGACCGCCTCGAGGTCGAGCCTGTCGAGCACTGTCTGTTCGAAAGGACACCGACGGCCAAAGGTGAACTGATAGAGCGCAGCCCCCGGCCGAAGACTGGCAAAGACGCCCTCCAGGATCGCCGATGATTTGCGCGGCGATATCAGGCGAAACGGCAATCCGCTGACCGCCGCGCCGACGACCGGCTCATCGAACAGCGGCAGATGGCGCAGGCCGACCGCATCCATCTCGACGATGCGCGCCCCCGGGAACCGGCGCGCGAGCAGCGCGGCAAAATCCGGATCGGACTCGACCAGCGTCAGGTCGCTTTCGCGGACGCCGCGCTGAAGCAGGGCGCGGGTGAACGGACCGGTGCCCGGCCCGAGCTCGAGCACCGGACCCGTCTCGGGACCGATCTCACGCGTCATCAGCGCCGCCAGGCTCGGACCGGAGGGGGTGACCGAGCCCATCCGGAACGGCGCCAGCGTCCAGGCCTTCAGGAAGGACAAAGCGTCATTTGCAGGCATGTTGACCTCATTGCTTTGCGCGGGCGATTCGGATTGCCCGGCATTCGACGAGGCGCTGTTTGCGGGTGACGGATTGCCTGGACATTGCGAACGGCATGGCTTTGCGAAAGAAAAGGCTCGCGGCCGCCAGCCGAAGCCGGCGCCATGTTTGCGCAATCTTGGCGCGATAGTCGGCCGGCGATGGATTGTAAGAGCTGGGGACTGTAAGGGGTCTTGGATGCGTATCCTGCTGGTCGAGGACGAGCCGGAAATGGTTTCGGCGCTGCGGGCGGCGCTGAGGCGGCACGACATGGTGGTCGACCATGCTGGCTCGCTGCTGGAAGCGGAAGGGTTCGTCGCCGTCGACGGCTATGACGCGATCCTGCTCGACCGGCAGCTGCCGGACGGCGACGGGCTGACGCTTGTGCCGAAGCTCCGCGCCGCCAGGAATACCACGCCGGTGCTGATGCTGACGGCCCGAGGCGACACCGCCGACAAGGTCGACGGGCTCGACATGGGCGCCGACGACTACCTGGCCAAGCCTTTCGCCTTCGAGGAGTTGCTGGCGCGGCTGAGGGCATTGCTGCGGCGGCCGGCGGCGATCGAGACGCAGACCATCCGCGCGGGCCATCTTTCACTCGATGTCGGCCACCGCGAGGCCTCGATCCGCGGCGAGCCGCTCGTCTTGCCACGCCGCGAATTGCTGGTGCTGGAGGCGCTGATGCGGCGAACGGGACGCATGGTGCAGCGCGAGGCCCTGATGGAAGCCGTGTTCGGGCTGGACGACGAGATCCAGTCCAACGCGCTCGATACCCACGTCTCGCGGCTGCGCCGCAAGCTTGCCGAGGCCGATGGCGGGGTCGTCATCAACGGCATTCGCGGCGTCGGCTACCTGCTGCGCGAGACCACATGAAGCTTCGCCGGCCGCGCTCGCTGAAATGGAGCCTGGTGCTGCGCATCGCCATCTTGCAATGCGTGATGCTGACGCTCATCATCGCCGGCATCATCGGCGCAATGCTCGCCACCGGGATCATCCCGCACGATTATGAGGACGGCACGATGGACGTGCTGGCGGACGCGGTGACGCGCGACGCCAATGGCGCGCTGGTGCTGAAGGAGAATTCCGATCTGACCAAGCTGCGTTCGGATGTCCCGGACCTCTGGTTCGTCATCCGCGACAAGGACGGGCACCGGCTTCAGGAAGGCACCGTGCCGGTTGCCTACCAGCCCTTCGTCGAATTGCTGGACAATATCAGCGATGCCCGCATCGACCTTGCCATTGGCGAGGCCGCCCCGCCCGGCGGCAAGATCCGCTGGACGGACACGGCGGCCGGCAATGTCCAGATCATGAGCGGCACCAAGGGCGGGCTCTCGTTGCTGCGCGTTCTCGGGCAGGCGCCAGCGCTCTTCCTGCAGGGGATTTTGCCGCTGGCCGGGCTGATGGCGCTGGCGACGCTGTTCGCGACGCCCTGGGTGGTGCGGGGGGCGCTTTCCGGCCTCGGCAACGCGGCGCGCGCGGCGGAGCAGATTGACATCGACAAGCGCGGCGTGCAGTTGCCGCTGGACGGCGTGCCCAAGGAAGTCACGCCGCTGGTCACCGCGGTCAACGCGGCGCTGTCCAGGCTCGACGCCGGCTATGAGCGGCACAAGCGCTTCCTGACCGATGCCGCGCATGAGCTCAGAACGCCGGTCGCCATCCTCAACACGCGGCTTGCCGCGCTGCCGGCGACGCCCGAGCGTGCCAGGCTGCTGCAGGACGCAGCGCGGCTGTCGACGCTGGCCGACCAACTGCTCGACCTGCAGCGGCTCGACCGCCAGGCCGAACATTTCGGGCCGGTCGACCTGGTCCTTCTAGCCCGCAACGTCGTGGTCGACCTGGCGCCGATGGCCTTCGCCGCCGGCTACGAGATGGCGTTCGAGCCGGCCAAGGAAAAGCTTACTGTGCGCGGCGACCGAACGGCGATCGAGCGCGCGGTGACCAATCTCGTCCAGAACGCGATCGACCATGGCGGCAAGGCCGGCCGCATCACCATCAGCGTAAGCCCGCCCGCGGTGATCGAAGTGCTGGACGAAGGCGACGGCGTGCCGGCATCCGAACGCGAGCGGATATTCGAGCCCTTCTACCGCCTGCATCCGCAGGATCATGGCGCCGGCCTCGGTCTCAACCTTGTCCGCGACCTGATGCAACTGCATGGCGGCAAGGTCGAGGTGCTCGACGGCAAGCAGGGCGGCGCTTGTTTCCGGATGATCTTTCCGGCCTGACGCACAGCCGTGCCGTGACAGCAGTCCGGCTGAGTTTGACATCGGCACGATTCGTAACTAACTAAGTTACATGAAGCGCAACAGCCGACTGTCCTCGACCCTGCACATCCTCGTCCACATGGCCGAGGCGCCCGACCGGGCGCTGACCTCCGAGCAGCTTGCCGGCTTCATCCACACGAACCCAGTGGTGGTGCGCCGCACCATCGCCGGCTTGCGCGAGGCGGGCATCGTGACCTCATCGCGTGGCCATGGCGGCGGCTGGCAGCTCGGCCGGACACCGGACAAGATCTCGCTGGCCGAGATCAGCGCCGCGCTCGGCGAGACGCTTTTGCCGTTCAGCACCGAGCCGGAGAGTCCGGGATGCCTGGTCGAGCAGGCGGTGATCGCCGTGCTCGACGATTTTCGCCTTGAGGCGGAAAGGCTGCTCACCGCGCGGCTCAGCCATATCACGCTGGCCGACCTGACAGCCGATTTCCGCCGTCGTTATGACCTGATCGGAGTATCCAGCCATGCAGTATGATGTCATCGTCGTCGGCGGCAGCTTTGCCGGCCTGTCCGCTGCCATGTATGCGGCGCGGGGGCGCCGCAAGGTGCTGGTGATCGATGCCGGGCAGCCGCGGAACCGCTTCGCCGAACATTTGCATGGCTTCTTCGGCCAGGACGGGCGGGCGCCGTCGGACATTCTCGACGAGGCCAGGGCACAGTTGCTCGCCTATCCCACCGTCACGGTGATCGAGGGCCGCGCCGAGCGGGCCGCAATTGCCGGCACCGGCTTCGAGGTCGAGATGGACAATGGCGAGGGTTTCGGCGCGACAAGGCTGGTGCTCGCCACCGGCGTCCGAGACATCCTGCCGGATGTCCCCGGACTGGCCGGGCAGTGGGGCAAGACAGTGCTGCACTGCCCCTATTGCCACGGTTACGAGGTGGCAGGCGGGCCTCTCGGCGTGCTGGCGACCGGAGCGATGTCGCTGCACCAGGCCGAGCTGATCTCCGATTGGGGCGACGTCACGCTGTTCGCAAACGGGCTGTTCGAACCGGACGCGGACCAGGCGCGGGTCTTGGAGAAGCGCAACATCCGCTTCGAGCCTGCCAAGGTGAGCGAAGTGCAGGACGACGGGTCCGGCGGTCTGGTCGTCAGGCTGGACGGCGATCGCAGCGCAAGCGTGCGGGCGCTGTTCACCGCGCCGCGCAACGTGATGACAAGCCCGCTCGCCGAGCAGCTGGGCTGCGCCTTCAGCGAAGGCCCGCTCGGCCGGGCGATCGTCGTGGACGACAAGCAGCAGACATCGGTGCCCGGCGTGTTCGCGGCCGGAGATGCCGCGCGTTTGATGCACAACATCGCCTTCGCGGTATCCGGCGGCGCTATGGCCGGCGTCGCGGCGCACCAATCCCTGGTGTTCGGCTAGTCGCTTGCCGTTTTCCCAGGGTGAGGTCAGGCCGTCGCAATGGTCAAGCGCGCGCCGGCCTGGCTCAGCGCGGCGGCGATGTCGCGGGGCGGCGGCTGGTCGGTGACAAGTTCGGAAAAGCCGTCAAAGCCGCAGACCCGGACCAGCCCCTGGCGGCCGAACTTGGTATGGTCGGTGATGACCAGCGAGCGCTGGCCGCGCGACAGCACCATGCGGGCGAATTCCGCCTCGTCCAGATCATAGTCGGTCAGGCCGGCGGCGGCGTCGACCGCGCCGATCGAGATCACCGCATGGTCGACCGAAAAGCGGCTGACGAATTCGATCGCCGAAATACCGAAGGCCGCGCCTGAATCGCTGCGCAGCTCGCCGCCCGCCATATAGACCCTGTTGCCGTTCACCGTCGCCAGCGTGCGGGCGATGTCGGAGGAATTGGTGACCACCGTCAGCCGGCGATGGCCGAGCAGCTCTCGAGCGAGGAAGGATGTGGTCGTGCCGGTATCGAGCATGATCGCCTCGCCATCGCGGATCGTGGCCGCGACCATCCTGGCGATCAGGCGCTTGGCTTCGGCATTCTCGCGCATGCGCCGCTCGAACGGCGCCTCGCCGACGATCGAGGCAAGGCCCACGGCGCCATGCATCTTCAGCACAGACCCGCCATCGGCGAGCGGCTTGATATCGCGCCGCACCGTTTCCAGCGAGACGCCGAGACGTTCGGCAAGGCTGGCTATGGTGATCGTGCCCTCCTCGGCGAGGAGCCGCAGGATTTCGCCATGCCGTTTCGAATGGATCATCGGGGCGTCCGGGAATTTTGACCGAATTTAAGGTTTTGGCAACGCTTTGAAAGGAGTTGCTTATATTTTCGGGCAAAACACCCAAAAAAGGTCACAGCTTTTGATTGACAGCTCTGCCACCCCGGCATGACACTGACGTTGTGACAGGCTCGGAGCTGCCACGGGAGGGTGATGGCAGAGCCGCAACCTAGTGACCAGATCGTCTGGAACCAGCCAGGCGCGAGCTTTTATCGAATCCGCGGGGGCGGATGCCGGGATATTAAACCTGGCCAAGGGGCTCGTCGGTGCGGTGCGGGATACCGATCCTGGCGTCTCGCACCGACGAGGCTTTTTCGTTTTGTCCCATCGTTTTCCGCGGGACCGGCCGAGGCCGGAGCGAAACCGTGATAGCCGAAGACCGCATTCGTGCCCTGCCGTGCTGGAACGGCAGCATCGAGATCGAGCCGCTGCCGGGCGGCCTCAGCAACGCCAATTTTGTCGTCACCGACGCGACCGGGCGGCATGTGGTGCGCTTCGGACAGGACTTCCCGTTCCACCATGTCTTTCGCGAGCGCGAGGTGATGACGGCGCGGGCGGCGCACGCGGCGGGCTTCGCGCCGGCCGTGCACTATGCCGAGCCCGGCATACTGGTGACGGAATTCCTTGGCGCCAAGACCTTCCTCGCCGAAGACGTGCGGGCCAATCTTGGCAGTGTCGCGGCGCTGCTGCGCGGCTTCCATCGAGAGATGCCGAACCACGTCTCCGGCGCCGGCTTCATGTTCTGGGTGTTCCACGTCATCCGCGACTATGCGCGCACGCTGGACGAAGGCGGCAGCCGCAAGAAGGATCAGTTGCCGCGCTATCTTTCGCTCGCCGACGAGCTTGAGCGGGCCCAGAAACTGTTGCCGATCGTCTTCGGCCATAACGATCTTTTGCCGGCTAATATCCTCGACGACGGCAAGCGGCTGTGGCTGATCGATTTCGAATATGCCGGCTTCAACACGGCGATGTTCGACCTTGCCGGCGCCGCCTCCAATGCCGGTCTGAGCGATGACGAATCCTTCGCTTTCCTGACTGCCTATTTCATGAAGGAGCCGGACAGCGAAATCCGCCGCTCGCACGCCGCCATGCAGTGCGCCTCGCTGCTGCGCGAAGCGATGTGGAGCATGGTCTCCGAGCTTTATCTCGACGCGCCCGGCATCGACTATGTGGCCTATACCGAGGAAAACCTGGTCCGGCTCGACGCGGCGTTGGAGAACTACCGGACGAAATACGGGACCAAGCCATGACCTTGCCCAGCCATGCCGAAATCGTCGTCATCGGCGGCGGTATCATCGGCTGTTCCACCGCCTATCATCTGGCGCGCGACCACAAGGCCGACGTGGTGCTGCTCGAGCAGGGCAAGCTGACTTCCGGCTCCACCTGGCACGCAGCCGGCCTGGTCGGGCAATTGCGCTCGTCGGCCTCGATCACGCGCGTGCTCAAATATTCGGTCGAGCTCTACAAGGGGTTGGAGGCCGAGACGGGCCTCGCGACCGGCTGGAAGATGACCGGGTGCCTGCGGCTGGCGACGAACGCCGACCGCTGGACCGAATTCAAGCGGCTGGCCACCACGGCCAAAAGCTTCGGCATGGACATGCAGCTTCTGTCGCCGGCGGAGGTGAAGCGCATGTGGCCGCTGATGGAGACCGGCGACCTGGTCGGCGCCTCGTGGCTGCCGACCGACGGGCAGGCAAGCCCCTCCGACATCGCCCAATCGCTCGCCAAGGGCGCGCGCATGCATGGCGCGAAACTGTTCGAGGATGTGCGCGTCACCGGCTTCACGATAAAGGACGGCCGCATCACCGCAGTGCAGACTTCAAAGGGCGACATCGCCTGCGACAAGGTGGTGAACTGCGCCGGGCAGTGGGCAAGGCAGGTCGGCGCGATGGCCGGCATCAACGTGCCGCTGCAGCCGGTCAAGCACCAATACATCATCACCGAGAAGATCGAGGGGCTGGCCAACGACGCGCCGACGATCCGCGACCCCGACCGCCGCACCTATTTCAAGGAGGAGGTCGGCGGACTGGTGATGGGCGGCTATGAGCCCAACCCGCAGGCCTGGGCAACCGGACTTCCCGGCGGCGACGTTCCCAACGACTGGGAGTTCCGCCTGCTCGGCGACGACTACGATCATTTCGAACAGCATATGACCCAGGCGATCGCGCGTGTTCCGGCGCTTGGCCATGTCGGCGTCAAGCAGATGATCAACGGGCCGGAAAGCTTCACGCCGGACGGCAATTTCATCCTCGGCGTCGCGCCGGAATGCGCGAACATGTTCGTCGGCGCCGGCTTCAACGCTTTCGGCATCGCCTCGGGCGGCGGCGCCGGCTGGGTGCTGGCGCAATGGGTGGTCGACGGCGAGGCGCCGCTCGACCTTTGGGTTGTCGACATAAGGCGTTTTTCAAACCTCCATCGCGACCGCGACTGGGTTCGCGACCGCACGCTGGAAGCCTATGGCAAGCATTATACGATCGGCTTCCCGCATGAGGAATATCTGACTGGACGGCCGCGCATCGTCTCGCCGCTCTATGAGCGGCTGAAGACGCATCGCGCCGTGTTCGGGTCTAAGCTGGGCTGGGAGCGGCCGAACTGGTTCGCGCCCGATGGGGCGGCCGCCGAGGACGTCTATTCGATGGGCCGCCAGAACTGGTTCGGCCCGGTCGGCGACGAACACCGTGATGTGCGCGAGAAGGTCGGCATCTTCGACCAGTCCTCCTTCGCCAAATACGAGCTGACCGGTAGCGACGCGCTGAAAGCGCTCGACTGGATCTGCGCCAACGACGTCAACAAGCCGGTCGGCCGGCTGACCTACACGCAGCTTCTCAACACGCGCGGCGGCATCGAGGCCGACCTCACCGTGTCGCGGCTCGGCGAGGACCGGTTCTACATCGTCACCGGCACCGGCTTCCGCACGCATGACCTGTCCTGGATAAGCGACCATATCGGTCCCGGCCTCGACGCCAGGCTGAAGGACGTCACGGAGGAGTACGGCACGCTGTCGCTGATGGGGCCGCGCGCCCGCGACGTGCTGGCGGCGGTGACGGATGCCGACATCTCGAACGCCGCCTTTCCCTTCGGCCATGCGCGCGAAATCCAGATTGCCGGCCATCGCGTGAAGGCGCTGCGCGTCACCTATGTCGGCGAGCTTGGCTGGGAGCTGCATGTGCCGATCGCGGCCACCGGCGAGGTTTTCGATGCGCTGATGGCGGCGGGCAAGGCGCATGGCATTCGCCCGGTCGGCTACCGGGCGCTGGAATCGCTCAGGCTGGAAAAGGGCTATCGCGCCTGGGGCTCCGACATCACGCCGAACGACACGCCGCTGGAAGCGGGGCTCGGCTGGGCGGTGAAGCTTCGCAAGAACGCCGATTTCGTCGGACGGAGAGCGCTGGAGAAAGCGACCGGCAAGGCGCCGACGAAACGCTTTGCCGGCTTCACGGTGGACGACCCGGAGATTGTGCTGGTCGGGCGCGAGACGATCCTGCGCAATGGCGAGCCGGTCGGCTACCTCACCAGCGGCGGCTATGGCTACACGCTGGAGAAGAACATCGGCTACGGCTATGTGCGCAATGCCGACGGCGTCGGCGACGAGTTCCTCGCCTCCGGCGACTACGAGCTGGTGGTGGCGATGGAACGCACGCCGGCAAAGATCCATATCGAGGCCATGTACGACCCGGCCGGAACGAAGATAAAGGGTTAATCTCCGCCAGCGCGGGTCAGCTGACGCGCAGCGCCAGGCAACGGCTCGGCACAGTGTCGCCCTCGCCGGGCATCGAGGCATAAGGCCGTGTCTCTTCGAGGCGGCTTATCGCCCCACGCGCTTCCAGCTCGGCGATCCGCTCCGCGAAACCGGCATCCCACAGCGTGTTCTTCACCGTCAGCACGATGACGCCGCCTCGGCGGCAGATGCGGATCAGCTCATCCAGGCCCTCGACCCCGACATGGCCGGAGGTGAAGACGCCGGCAGAGACGATGCCGGCATAGGCGCCGTCGGCGAAGGGCAGCGTATCGCCCATCGCCAGGCGATGCAGAGCCGTGTAGACGTTCTTGGCGCCTGCCTTGTCCAGCATGCCTTGTGAGATGTCGAGCGCCTCGACCCTCGGATAGCCGGTGATGGCCAGCCATTCGCCGATCAGGCCGGTGCCGGCGCCGGCGTCGAGCAAGGGTTCGGCGCCGCGCCGCAGGTGGCGGGCAAGCAGCGCCAGGCAGATTGTCGGGTGACGATAGCCGGCTACCGACATATCGGCATCATAGGTGTCCGCCCAATCGTCATAGATCGCGGCCACTTCGTCCGGCCGCTTCGCCGCATAGGCCGCGCTGAGCGAGCCGCTGTGCTTGCCGTCCGTCATTGCTGCTCCCGCCGAATCTTTGTTCCCCCATGATAGCCAAGCGGAGAAAACTGTGGAACCGTCCGGCCACAAACATGGCGTCAGGGTTAAAAAGGGGGAAGTCGATGGACGACGTACGCGCGGCGCTGGCGGCTATCCCGGTGTTGGCAGGCTATGACGGACCGCTGGAGCGTTTGGGCGGCCTCACCAATAGGGTCTACCGGGCCGGCGAAGCATGCCTGCGCATTCCCGGCAAGGGCACGGAAGAATATATCAACCGCGCCAACGAGGCGGTGGCGGCGCGCGAAGCGGCCAGGGCCGGCGTCAGCCCGGAGGTGCTTTATGCCGATCCGGCGTCCGGCCTGATGGCGACGCGTTTCATCGACGGCGCCGAGACGATGTCGCCGGACAAGTTCAAGGCGCGGACAGGCAGCCCGGCGCGGGCGGCACAGGCCTTCCGGAAACTGCACTCTTCCGGCGCGGTCTTTCCCTTCCGCTTCGAGCTGTTCGCGATGATCGACGACTATCTCAAGGTCTTGTCGACCAAGGACGTGGCGCTGCCCGCCGGCTATCACGACGTGGTGCGCGAGGCCAGCGCGGTGCGCGCGGCGCTTGCCGCGCATGCCATCCCGCTCGCCGCCTGCCATTGCGATCCGCTGTGCGAGAACTTCCTCGATACAGGCGATCGGATGTGGATCGTCGACTGGGAATATTCCGGCATGAACGATCCACTGTGGGACCTCGGCGACCTCTCGGTGGAGGGCAGGTTCGATGCCGCCCAGGACGAGGAGCTGATGCACGCCTATTTCGGCGGCGAGGCGAAGCCAGCGGAGCGCGGCCGCGTCGTCATCTACAAGGCGATGTGCGACCTTTTATGGACGCTGTGGGGCCTGATCCAGCTCGCCAACGACAATCCGGCCGACGATTTCCGCGCCTATGCCGACGGCCGCTTCGCCCGCTGCAAGGCGCTGATGGAGACGGCAGAATTCTCGCGGCACCTGGCGTCGGTGCGCCTGGGCTAGAGCATGTCGCCCAGAAGTGTACAGCGGTTCTGGGACGACGACATGCATCAAAACAGAGACTTAAAGCGCGTCGCCTGAATCCGGTTCAGCGCGACGCGCTTTTAGAGCAATCCCAGCGTTCTACCTGAAAACCCTCTGGATCTCGTTCAACGACCCTGCTTCGTCGGACTTTTTGCAATACCAGACAAGCAGCGCGATGGTGCCGATGGGGAACAATCCCGCAAGCAGCTGATGCCAGCCGCTTCTGTTGATATCGTGCAGCCGGCGAGCCGTCATGGCGAGTGTCGGCAGAAGGATGGCAAGATTCCAGATCGAAGAAATAAGTTCATTCCCGACAACGGCATCAACCACGACCATAATGACGCCGACAATGACGATGAACAGATAGGCGTACCAGAACTCCGAGCGACTGGCCCTGCCGGAAAAGTTCACGTAGTTTCGGAAAAAGCTTGAAATCGCTTCTCCGAAATCCATTGACGGCGGCGTGTCACCGAAACGGTTGACGCCGGCTGGCGGCGCCCTCAGGACAAACAACAATGGCAGGCCGATAAGGATCAGAATTATAAGCCAGTGCCATATAGAGAAACTACCCATGACTTCCCCCCAACAGTTCCAATTTTCCAAGCCACAGATATCCCGCCTGCCCCTCCCGGATCAATCGCAGATTGCATCCGGCAGGCGATTTGCACCGTAAAATACTTTCCGGATGGATGGCTGCGGCGAAGTCGCCTAGTCCAACCGCTCACACTTTCCTGGGGTCGCAAAGCGCGTCGCGATCTTTCAGATTCGCTTCCTGCGCGTTAGGCTTTTGATTTTGCGCATGTCTTTGCCCGAAACCGGTTCCCACTTTCGGGAGACATGCTTTAATTCACGCCCTTCGGCACGTTCTCCGGCGGCACCTCGGTCTCCACCACCTTCTGGCGATGGAAGATGAACATGCCGGCAAGGACGACGATGGCCGCACCGACAAGGATGCGCGGCCCCGGGACATCGCCGAAGAACACCAGGCCGAAGATCACCGCCCACAGGAGCAGCGTGTAATGCAGCGGCGCCAACGTCGAGGCCGGCGCCAACTTCAGTGCCCTTGTGATCATCAGATGCGCGGCGCAGGAGACGACGCCGAGCAGAAGCATGGCGCCGAAATCGAGCGCCGACGGCGTGCGCCAGGCGCCGATGGTGAGCAGGCCGCCGACAATCAGCGTGCCGATCGTCTGCCAGGTGACCAAAGTCGTGTCGCTGGTGCCGCGCAGGAGACGGCCGAGGATGATGGCGAAGCCGAAGGCGATGCTGCCGACCAGCGCGAAGGCCGAAGACATCGAGAAGGCCGCCGAGGACGGCTTCAGGATGATCAGCACGCCGCAGAAGCCGACCAGGATCGCCAGCCAACGGCGCCAGCCGACCTTTTCGCCGAGCAAAAGGTGCGACAGCGCCGCGACATAGATCGGCCCGGCCATGTAGAAGCTCATCACGTCGGCCAGCGGCAGGTAGACTACCGCAGCATAGAAGAGGCCGGTATCGGTGGTGGTCGCCACGACGCGCAGGAACTGCAAAAGCGGCCGGTCCATGTGAAACAGCCTGGCCGTGCCCTGGTTGGCGATCATCGGACCGAGCACGATGAAGGCGCCGATCGAGCGGATCAGAACCACCTGTCCGACCGAGAAGGAAGCGACCAGCCATTTGCCCATCGCATCGTTCAGCGCGAACATGAAGTCACCGGCCAGCATCAACAGGATGCCGGCGAGCAACATGTTCCTGATCGTGAAATTTCGGGCGATGGTCTGAGCCATGCCGCTCCCTAGCCATAAGCTGTGGGTTTGACGAGGGAAATCCGTAAGACCAGCGACGGAGAATCGCGGTTCACCGAAGCGCCCGAACTTAGTCATCCACGGGCGGAGCGGGAGGGCAGCGGACGCGCAGACCCGAGGATCCATTCCGTGACCTTAATCGTAGGGTGCTGCGGAGCAGAATTCTGCATCGTGGCAACGCCTTGAAGTCACGGAATGGATTCCATGGTCTGCGCGCGTCGCTTCGCTCCTCGCTCCGCCATGGAATGACGAAGTCGCGAGCGTTCCTCCCGCCAATGCGACTGGTCAAACCGAGACGCAGAGACCTACGCCGTCTTATGCCGTCGGTTGACGCTCTCCGGCCTGCCGGCAATCGACAGCCTGGTTTCCTGCCTGGTCCGCTCAGCCACCACCTTGCCCCTGGCGATGACGCAGAGGCGCTCGGGGCGCAGGCGTACCGCCTCAATCGGATTGCCGGCATCGAGCACGACGAGGCTCGCCCGCTTGCCGACCGCCAGGCCAAGGTGATCGAGCCCCATGATGGCGGCGTTGACGTTGGTGACCATGTCGAAGCAGCGCGCCATGTCGGCCGGGCTCGACATCTGCGCCACATGCAGCCCCATGAAGGCGACGTCGAGCATGTCGGCGGTGCCCAGCGAATACCAGGGGTCGAGCACGCAATCCTGGCCCCAGCCGACACGGATGCCGAGCGCCTGCATCTCCTTGACCCGGGTCAGGCCGCGCCGCTTCGGGAAGGTGTCGTGGCGCCCCTGCAGCATGATGTTGATCAGCGGATTGGGGATGGCCGAGACGCCGGCCTCGGCGATCAGCGGCAAAAGCTTCGAGACGTAGTAATTGTCCATCGAATGCATTGAGGTGAGGTGCGAGCCGGCCACCCTGCCCTGCAAGCCGAGCCGTTGCGTCTCGAAAGCCAACTGCTCGATGTGGCGCGACAGCGGATCGTCGGTCTCGTCGCAATGCATGTCGACCATCAGGCCACGTTTGGCCGCGATCTCGCAAAGCTCCGTGATCGAACGGGTGCCGTCGGCCATGGTGCGCTCGAAATGCGGGATGCCGCCGACGATGTCGATGCCCAGGTCGAGCGCGCGGATGGTGTTCTTCAGCGCCGTCGGGGAGCGGTAGAGGCCGTCCTGCGGAAACGCGACCAGCTGCAGGTCGATATAGGGCGCGACAGTTTTCTTCACGTCGAGCAGCGCTTCGACCGCAAGCAGCCGGTCGTCGCAGACATCGACATGGCTGCGGATGGCGAGCAGTCCCATGGACACTGCCCAGTCGCAATAGGCGAGCGCGCGCTCGCGGACGGCCTCGTGCGTCAGAAGCGGTTTCAACTCGCCCCAGAGCGCGATGCCTTCGAGCAGCGTGCCCGACGCATTGATGCGCGGAATGCCGTAGGAGAGCGTGGCGTCCATATGAAAATGCGGATCGACGAAGGGCGGCGAGACGAGATTGCCGCGCGCGTCGATCTCGGTCGGCGCGGAGCCCAGCAACCTCTGCTCGATCGCTCGGATGGTCTCGCCGGCAATGCCGATATCGGCAATCCTGCCATCCGGCAGCGTGCCGCCGCGCACGATGAGGTCGAAATCCATCTGTCGTTACCCTTTTTCCCAAGAATCGGCACTCATCGTGGCCGAAAAGACAGCCTGAAGCAGCCTTTTCTTTCCCCGGCGGCCGAAAGGTTCCATCGGGCCGCAACTCGCTCTATAAGCCGCCTCTCGCCCTCGTGGCGAATCCGAAATTTTCGCAGCCAGGCACAGGATCGGCCGTTGTTTCGCTTCTTCCGCTCGACGGAAAACCAGCGCCTCATCGCGAGGCTGGTGAGGGAATCGTTCCACGAGCACAAATTCGGCTATGGCGCGGCAATCGTGTCGATGCTGGTGGTGGCCGCCATGACCGGCGCCAGCGCCTGGATCCTGCGCGAGATCACCAACGAGTTCGTCGTCTTCAAGCGGCTCGACCGCATCAACCTGATCGCGGCCGGAGTCGCGGCGATCTTCCTGCTCAAGGGTCTCGCCAGCTTCGTCCAGGCCTATTGCATGAGCCGCGTCGGCAACGCGATCATCGCCGACAGGCAGCGCAGGATCTACGACCGCATCCTGGCGCAAGGCATCGAATTCTACCATTCGACCTCGTCGTCCGACCTGATCGCCCGCATGACCAACAACGCGCAAGCCGCGCGCAGCGTGCTCGACCTCGTCGTCACCTCCTATGTGCGCGACCTGGTGACGCTGATCGTCCTGGTCGGGGTCATGTTCTGGCAACAGCAGGCGCTGTCGCTGATCTGCTTCGTCGTCGGTCCGGTGGCGATCTATGGCGTCAACCGCATCCTGAAGCGTGTCCGCAAGATCGCGGCGATGGAGTTCGTCTCGCTCGGCCAGATCGTGCATGTGATGCAGGAGACGGCGATCGGCGTGCGTGTCGTCAAATCCTTCAATCTCGAAGGCGCGATGCGCAAGCGCATGCACAAGGCGGTGTCGGACGTAGAAACCCGCGCCAACAACATCGCAACTCTGGAGGCTGCAACCAGCCCACTGATGGAAACGCTCGCCGGGCTGGCAATTGCCGGCGCCGTCTTCGTCAGCGGCCTGCTGGTGCTGCAGGGAGGCCAGATGCCCGGCAACATCATGGCCTTCATCGCGGCGCTGCTGCTAGCCTATGAGCCGGCAAAGCGTCTTGCCCGCGTGCGCATTTCGCTGGAGACGGGCATCGTCGGCGTGCGCATGATGTTCCAACTGGCCGACCGGCCGCTGACGCTGGCCGAAAAGCCCGACGCCCGGCCGCTGCGGGCCGGCCCCGGCGAAATCCGCTTCGACAATGTGAGCTTCGCCTATCCGGAAAGCCCGCCGGTGTTCGAAGGTTTCAACCTGACGCTCAACGCAGGCAAGATGACGGCGCTGGTCGGACCGTCGGGCAGCGGCAAGTCGACGATCCTCAACCTGATCATGCGCATGTACGACCCGCAGACCGGCAGAGTGATGTTCGACGGCCAGGACATCTCGTTCGCGACGCTGGATTCGCTCAGGCAGAAGATCGCCTATGTCAGCCAGGACACGTTCCTGTTTGCCGGCACCGTCATGCACAATATCCGCCTCGGCCGCGAGGGCGCAACCGACGAAGAGGTGGTCGCCGCCGCCAAGGCCGCCAACGCGCATGACTTCATCAGCGCCATGGCCAAGGGCTACGACACGGAGGTCGGCGAGAACGGTTCGCTTTTGTCCGGCGGCCAGCGCCAGCGCATCTCGATCGCGCGCGCCATGCTGCGCAATGCTGAGATCCTGCTGCTCGACGAGGCGACAAGCGCGCTCGACGCCGAATCGGAAGCGCTGTTCCGCGACGCGCTGCAGCAGCTCACCGTCGGGCGCACGACGATCGTCATCGCGCACAGGCTGTCGACCGTGCACCAGGCCGACACGATCGTGGTGATGGAAAAGGGCAAGGTGCTGGAAAGCGGCCCGCACAAGGCCCTGCTCAAGCAAGGCGGGCTTTACCAGAAGCTTTATGAGTATCAGTTGATGCCGTAGTGGCGCAGGCGCTCTCCTTCTCCCCTTCTAGGAGAAGGGAGAAGCTGCCCTACTCCGGCACTTTCCTTACCGCGCCCTTGTCGGCGCTGGTGGCGAAGGCGGCGTAGGCGCGGAGCGCCGTCGTCACCTTGCGCTTGCGCTTTTCGGCCGGCTTCCAGGCGTCGGCGCCCTTGGCGTTCATCGCCTTGCCGCGCGCATCGAGCTCGGCATCGCTGATGGCGAGGCGAATGGTGCGGTTGGGGATGTCGATCTCGATCGTGTCGCCTTCCTGGACGAGGCCGATCGCGCCGCCTTCGGCGGCCTCGGGCGAGACATGGCCGATCGAGAGGCCGGACGTGCCGCCGGAGAAGCGGCCATCGGTGATCAGCGCGCAGGCTTTGCCGAGTCCCTTCGACTTCAGATAGCTGGTCGGGTAAAGCATCTCCTGCATGCCGGGGCCGCCGCGCGGTCCCTCATAGCGGATGACGACGATGTCGCCGGCCTTGATCTCGTTGCCGAGGATCGCCTTGACGGACGCGTCCTGGCTTTCGAAGACGCGGGCCGGACCGGTGAATTTCAGGATCGACTCGTCGACGCCGGCAGTCTTCACGATGCAGCCGTCGAGCGCCAGGTTGCCCTTCAGCACGGCGAGGCCGCCATCCTTGGAAAAGGGCGTCTTTGCCGAGCGGATGACACCCGTCTCGCGGTTCGTGTCGAGCTCGTCCCAGCGGCGGTCCTGGCTGAAGGCGACCTGCGTCGGCACGCCGCCGGGGGCGGCGCGGAAGAACTCGCGGACATTCTCGGCCGAGGTGCGGGCGATATCCCAGTGGTCGAGCGCCTCGCCGAGCGTCGCCGTATGCACGGTCGGCAGGTCGCGGTTGATCAGGCCTGCCTGGTCGAGCTGGCCGAGGATCGCCATGATGCCGCCGGCGCGGTGGACATCCTCCATGTGCACGTCGGACTTGGCCGGCGCCACCTTGCACAGCACCGGCACTTTGCGCGACAGCCGGTCGATGTCTTCCATGGTGAAGTCGACCTCGCCCTCATGCGCGGCCGCGAGGATGTGCAGCACCGTGTTGGTCGAGCCGCCCATGGCGATGTCGAGCGCCATGGCATTCTCGAAGGCGCCCTTGGAGGCGATGCTGCGCGGCAGGGCGCTTTCGTCGTCCTGCTCGTAGTAGCGCTGAGCGAGATCGACGGCGAGATGGCCGGCCTCGACGAACAGCCGCTTGCGATCAGCATGGGTGGCCAAGGTGGAGCCGTTGCCGGGCAGCGACAGGCCGAGCGCCTCGGTCAGGCAGTTCATCGAATTGGCCGTGAACATGCCGGAGCAGGAGCCGCAGGTCGGGCAGGCCGAGCGCTCGATGACCTTGACGTCCTCGTCGGAGATCTTGTCGTCGGCGGCCGCGACCATGGCGTCGACCAGGTCGAGCGCCTGCGCCTTGCCGGCCAGCACCACCTTGCCGGCTTCCATCGGGCCGCCGGAGACGAAGACGGTCGGGATGTTGAGGCGCAGCGAAGCCATAAGCATGCCGGGGGTGATCTTGTCGCAATTGGAGATGCAGACCATGGCGTCGGCGCAATGCGCGTTGACCATGTATTCGACGGAATCGGCGATCAGCTCGCGCGACGGCAGCGAATAGAGCATGCCGTCATGACCCATCGCGATGCCGTCGTCCACGGCGATGGTGTTGAACTCCTTGGCGACGCCGCCGGCCTTCTCGATCTCGCGCGCGACGAGCTGGCCGAGGTCCTTCAGATGCACGTGGCCCGGCACGAACTGGGTGAAGGAATTGACAACCGCGATGATCGGCTTGCCGAAATCCGAATCCTTCATGCCCGTGGCGCGCCACAGGCCGCGGGCACCGGCCATGTTGCGGCCATGGGTGGTGGTGCGGGAACGATAGGCAGGCATTGTATTGTCCTTGCTGGCTGGCCACGCCGATGCGCGGCGGGCGGCGCTTAAATTTTAGTCGGCAGCGGTTATAGCGGCCATGATCCGGCCTTGCCACAATTTTGCGCTGCACCAGGAAGCTTCGGCAAATCTGAGCTCTTCAGGAAATTTTGCTGCCATTGTCGGATCACGCCTCGCTGCAGCGTCCTTAAGGCAGACGGCATCGAAATGGCACGAAATCGCCGGCGAACCGTTGACAACGAAAGCCAACATGAGCCCGAGGAGCACGACATGCAAAAGATCACCACCTGCCTATGGTTCGACGGCCAGGCCGAAGAGGCGATGAACCACTACGTCTCCATCTTCAAGAATTCGAAGGTGCTGAGCGTTTTGCGTTGGCCCAAGGGTCATGCCGATGAGGGCAAGGTGCTGATGACCACGTTCGAGCTCGACGGCGTGCCGTTCCAGGCGCTCAATGGCGGCCCCAACTTCAAGTTCAACGAAGCGATGTCGCAGTCGATCGACTGCAAGACGCAGGAAGAGGTCGATCACTTCTGGTCGCGGCTCACCGAAGGCGGCGGCGAACCAGGCCCGTGTGGCTGGCTGAAGGACAAGTTCGGCGTCTCCTGGCAGGTCGTGCCGGAGCAGCTGCCGAAGCTGCTTCTGGATCCGGATCGGGAGAAGGCCGGCCGGGTCATGTCGGCGATGATGCAGATGGGCAAGATCGACATCGCCAAGATCGAGGAAGCGGCGAAGGGGTGAGCTGGACTTTCCCTTCTCCCCTTGCGGGGTGAGAAGCGGTCCGCTTAGCGGACGAAAAGCCAATTGCTTGGCTTTTCGAGCTTCGAAGGCCCCTGAGCCTGCGAAGGGCCGGGCGGTGTCGCCGAAGGCGACGGATGAGGGGTGCTCCAGGGGAGTGAAACGTTGGCGTTCCCTGGAACACCCCTCATCCGACCTCGCTTCGCGAGGCCACCTTCCCCCACAAGGGGGGAAGAGAAATACGGCTTATGCCGCCTTGTCACGCACCTGATAGTCCTTCACCGCCGTGAAGCGGATCGCTTTCCAGCGTTCGGCCTCGTAGTTCAGCGAGAAAGCGTGCTGGGCGAGGAACACCGGGTCGTTGTCGAGGTCGCGGGCGATGTCGCCGCGATGCGATTCGATGAAACGCTGCACCTCCGCCTTGTCGTCGGCCGCGATCCAGCGGCAGACGGAAAAGCGCGACATCTCGAAATCCACCGGCAGCGTGTATTCGATGTTCAGCCGCTCTTTCAGCACATCGAGCTGCAGCGCGCCGACGACGCCGACAATCGCCGGCGAGCCGTCTTCCGGCGAGAATAGCTGCACGACGCCTTCCTCGGCCATCTGATGCAGCGCTTCCTTCAGCTTCTTGGCCTTCATAGCATCGCCGAGGCGCACACGGCGCAGGATTTCCGGCGCGAAATTCGGCACGCCGCGGAACAGGATCTCCTCGCCCTCGGTCAGCGTGTCGCCGATGCGCAGCGTGCCGTGGTTGGGAATGCCGACGACGTCGCCGGCGAAGGCCTCGTCGGCGGTGACGCGGGTGCGGGCGAAGAAGAATTGCGGCGCGGACAGGCTCATCGGCTTGCCGGTGCGCACGAGCTTCGCCTTCATGCCGCGCTCCAGCTTGCCCGAGCAGACGCGCACGAAAGCGATGCGGTCGCGGTGGTTGGGGTCCATGTTGGCCTGGATCTTGAAGACGAAGGAGGTCATCTTGTCCTCCGTCGCCTCGACCGTGCGCTCGTCGGCTTCCTGGGCGCGCGGCGGCGGGCCATAGGCGCCGAGCGCCTCGATCAGGTCGCGCACGCCGTAATTGCGCAGCGCCGAGCCGAAATAGACCGGCGTCAGGTGGCCTTCTCGGAACGCTTCCACATCCAGAGGTCGGCAAGCTTCGCGCGCGAGTTCCAGCTCCTCGATGAAGTCGTTGCGCTCGTTTTCCGGCAAAAGCCCGGCGACGCGGTTGGAATCCGGGCCGTTGACCGGCGTGCGCTCCTTCTCGTCGTCGCCGCGGCGCACCGCGTTCTGCGCTAGGTGGTAGGTGCCGGAAAAGGTCCTGCCGCGGCCGATCGGCCAGGTGACGGGCGCGGTGTCCAGCGCCAGCTTCTGCTCGATCTCGTCCAAAATCTCAAACGGATCGCGGCTCTCGCGGTCCATCTTGTTGACGAACGTGATGATCGGGATGTCGCGCAGGCGGCAGACCTCGAACAGCTTCAGGGTGCGCGGCTCAATACCCTTGGCGGCGTCAATGACCATGACGGCGGAATCCACCGCCGACAGCGTGCGATAGGTGTCGTCGGCGAAATCCTCGTGGCCGGGCGTGTCGAGCAGGTTGAAGACATTGTCGCCATATTCGAAGGTCATCACCGAGGTGACGACCGAGATGCCGCGTTCGCGCTCGATCTTCATCCAGTCGGACCGCGTCTGGATGCGGTCCTTCTTGGCCTTGACCTCGCCGGCGAGCTGGATCGCGCCGCCGAACAGAAGCAGCTTTTCGGTGAGCGTGGTCTTGCCGGCGTCAGGGTGTGCGATGATCGCGAAAGTGCGACGGCGCGCAACCTCTTCAGGTATTGTTTCGGGCATTTCTTTAGGGCGTTCCGTGTGACAGGCGGCGCTTCTATCAGCGCAGCGCCGGCCTGTCGACATGGGGCGATAGGCCGAGGCGCTTGAGCTGATCGCCTCGCAATGGCATCAGAAGAACTATTCGAGCGAGGTCATCGGCATGAGCAGCGCAAAAGAAATCATCGTCGTCGGCGCCGGCATCATCGGCGCTTCGATCGCCTGGCACCTGACGAAAGCCGGCGCGCGGGTGACGGTCATCTCCGACAGCGGCGCCGGCGGTGTCGCGACGCCCAATTCCTTCGCCTGGATCAACGCCAGTTGGGGCAATCCGGAAATCTATTTCCGGCTGCGCATCCGCGCCATGACCGAATGGAAGCGGCTGGCGAACGACCTGCCGGGGCTGCCGCTCGCCTGGTGCGGCGGCTTGTGCTGGGACCTGCCCGCGGACAAGCTCGAAGCTTACGCGGCCGAGCATTCGTCCTGGGGCTACGGCATCGAGCAGGTCGGGCGAGAACAAGCGGCGCACATCGAGCCCAATCTGGCAGAGCTTCCCGATCTTGCACTTTACGTTGCGGAGGAAGGCGTAGCGGAGCCGGTGGCGGCCACAAAGGCGCTGCTGGCGGATGCCGAGCGGTGCGGCGCCCGGATAGTCACGGGGACAGTCGATACGCTGGCGCTGTCCGGCGGTAACGTCACCGGCGTGGTCGTTTCGGGTGCAACCATCACCGCCGATGAGGTGGTGATCGCTGCAGGCGCCGGCGCCCCAGCGATCGCCGCAGCGGCCGGCATCAAGCTGCCGATCGAGACGCCGCCCGGCCTGATCGTACATTCGCGCCCTTACAAGAAGCTGCTCAACGGCCTGGTGCTGGCCGAGAAGCTGCATACGCGCCAAACTGCCGAGGGACGCATCATCGCCGGCTCGGATTTCGGCGGCGGCGATCCGGGCGAGAAGCCGGAGGCCACCGCGCGCGCGCTTTTCGCGTCGATGAAGGCCATGCTGCATGGTGCCGAGGGACTGGAATTCGACTTCCACACCATCGGCTATCGCCCTACCCCGGCCGATGGTTTCCCGATCGTCAGCCGCGCCGACGCAGTCGGTGGTCTCTACATCGCCATTACCCATTCCGGCATCACGCTGGCGCCCGCCATCGGCCTGTTTGCGGCCAACGAAATCCTCGACGGCGAGCGCGATCCGCTCCTGGCACCCTATGCCTTATCGCGCTTCGCTCATTAGCCCAAAGGCGGCGAAAAGCCACCATGAGGGGGTGCGCGAGGATCGCGACGTGGCTAAATTTTGGGAATCACACCGCCATAGCCAACCGCGCGGTGGCGGGCGCGAACGGCCGGATGCCGGTGCCGGCCCTTGTCATTGTGACGAAGCTTGCCGGCGGGATCGCCTGCCAGTCGCCGCCGTCGCGGTCGAAGGGCTCGGAGACGATGCAATGACCGGCGCGCCTGGCGAAGGCGCCGGTGTAGAGCGTCGGGGCGTGGCCGTCGGTGGCATAGCGAACAGCGTACAGCGCCTCGCCATCCGAAAAGGCCGCCGTCAGTTTCAACGCCGGCTCGATGCCGGCCCGGCGGGAAGCTTCGATGACTCGCCCAGTTGCCCGTGACACCGCGCCCTGCGGGTCGGCCGCCAGCCCCTGGTCGATCATCAGGAGAAAAAACAGCTCGGAATCGGTGGTGCCCTCGCGCTGGTCGAAGACCGCATCGGAAAGCGAGTTCTCCAGCGCGCGGCGGATCTTTTCGAAGCCGCCGATCTGGCCGTTGTGCATGAACGACCAGCGGCTGGACACGAAGGGATGGCAATTCGCGCGGCTGGTGGCGCCGCCGGTCGAGGCGCGGACATGGGCGAGGAACAGGCCCGACCTGATCTGCCGGCACAGGCTTTTCAGGTTGGGGTCGGACCATGCTGGCAGGATATCGCGATAAAGGCCGGGCTCGGGCCGGTCACCATACCAGGCCAGACCAAAACCGTCGCCGTTGGTCGGCGACTTGGCTTCCTGTGCGCAGTGGCTCTGGACGATCAGCGAATGGCAGGGCGCGGTGATGATGTCTTCCAAGAAGACCGCCTCACCAAGATAGGCCGCCCATCGGCACATCCGCTTCCACCATCTATCAGGCGCGGTCCAAGAGAGCCTTCGGCCCTTTCGCCGCGTGTGAACCTCTGTTGTGCGTGCGCTCATAGAGCTCGCGAACTATACGGCTCGCCGTAGTTTCAAACAGAAATGGCAAGAAAGCGTGAACGAGCGCGGCGCCCGCCGCCATCGACAGGCGCGAACAGAACCAGGCGGCAAAGGCCATGTGGCCGAAATAGGTCTCACCGACCTTCTCAGGGTGAGAGGTGAACAGTGCCGTCAGCTTGGTCGTCATGGTGGTCCCTCCTGCCGGGATGAGCCCCGATGGTGAGTATCGTGCCACAGGATTTTGGTTCATTGATCCCAATTCGTCCTTGATTTCCGCCATCTTTTGGGACATTCATCCCAATATGTCGACGGAAATCGATGAGATCGATCGAAGATTGCTGGCTGAGCTGCAACGCGACGGCACGCTTTCCGTCGACCAGCTCTCGGAGCGGGTGGCGCTGTCGCGCAATGCCTGCTGGCGGCGCGTCAAGCGGCTGGAAGAAGAGGGCGTCATCACCGGACGCGTCGCGCTGGTCGATGCCGACAAGCTTGGGCTTGGGCTGTCCGTCTTCATCCTGATCCGCACCTCCAACCACGATCCGGACTGGTTGCAGAAGTTCCGCGCGGCGGTGACCGGCTTTGCCGAGATCACCGGCGTCTATCGCATGTCGGGCGACCTCGATTATGTGCTGAGGGCCCGCGTCACCGACGTGAAAGCCTATGACCGGCTCTACCAGCGGCTGATCGCCAAGGTAGCGCTGTCGGACGTCTCAGCCTCCTTCGTCATGGAGGAGATCAAGGAGACGACCATGGTGCCGGTGGAACTGCGCTGAGTACACCTCCGATCACAGTAATGCCCGAAAGAAAGCCGTTGATAGGCTCGGCGCCGAGTTGACTGAATCGGCATTCGCGCCGATAGGAGTGGGCTCATGCGCACGGCTGTTCATCCTTCCTCCGTCATCGGCCCCACCGTCGGTTTCGTCAGGCTTCCGCATGGCGAGGGCCTGCCTCTGCCGGCCTATGAGAGCGCGGGCGCCGCCGGCATGGATTTGCGCGCAGCGGTGCCGGAAGACCGGCCGCTGCTGATTTTGCCGGGAAAACGCGCGCTGGTGCCGACCGGGCTCGTGCTGGAAATCCCGGAAGGCATGGAGGGCCAGGTGCGGCCGCGCTCGGGCCTCGCCTTCAAGCACGGCATCACCGTCCTCAACTCCCCCGGCACCGTCGACAGCGATTATCGAGGCGAGGTGAAAGTGCTGCTCATCAACCTCGGCGACGAGGATTTCGCTGTGACGCGCGGCATGCGCATCGCTCAGGTCGTCTTCGCCGCGGTGACCCAGATCACGGTCGAGGAGCGGGCGCTGGCCGGCGGCACGACGCGCGGCGCCGGTGGGTTCGGGTCGACCGGCACCGCTTGATGCCGGGTCGCATTTCAATCACCTTGAACCATTCTGCCGGGTGAATTCGAGCCAAATCCTTCGCCCTTCGGACTTGGCCGTGCTACCAGCACGACCTTCGCCGAAGAGCTCGACCTTTCCCCGAATTCCCTCCGACAGAATTGGTTCAATATGACTGAAACACGACCCGTTCCAAAGCTGGTCATCTTCGACTGCGACGGGGTCCTGGTCGACACCGAGAACCTTGCCAATCGGCGCCTCGCCGAATGGCTGACCGATGCCGGCTTTGCCACCACATTCGAATATTGCCGCAAGCATTTTTCCGGCCGCAGCATGGTCTCGGTGCAGAAGGAGATCGAAGAGAGGACCGCGGTCAGGCTTGGCGCCGACTTCGTCGAGCGCTGGAACGCCGGCCTGCCGGATCTCTTTTCGCATGGGGTCGAGGCCATCCCGTATGTGCGCGCGTTCATCGAGACGGTGCGCAAGGCCGGCATCGCCTATTGCGTCGCCACTTCGGCGCGGGTCTCGAAGATGCACATCACGCTTGGGCAGACCGGGCTCTTGCCGCTGTTCGAGCACGCCATGTTTTCCGCCACCATGGTCAGCCGGGGCAAGCCGTTCCCGGACCTATTTCTCCACGCGGCAAGGACGCTGGGCTTCGCGCCGGCCGATTGCATCGTCATCGAGGACAGCGTCGCCGGCACCCAAGCCGGCATCGCCGCCGGCATGCGCGTGTTCTCGTACCACGCCGATCCATTCTCCGACCGCGACGGCCTGGCGGCGGCCGGCGGCATATTGTTCGAGGACATGCGCGAACTCGCCGGCCTCGTGCCGATCCGCTGATCTCGTCCCGGCTGCGCGACGCGAAACTCCATGTTACCGTGAGCGCCTTCGAGGGCGCTCTCCATGATTTCCGCATTATCCCGTCTCATGCTGGCGTGCACGCTGCTGCCGTGGCTGTGGGCAGCGGCACAAGCGCAGGCCGTCAGCTTTCCCGAACTGAACAGCGCCGTTCCCGGGCATCAAGACATCACCTATCTCGACCTCGCCAGGATGGTCGTCCCCGATTTAGCCGCCGGCGACGACGGTTTCTACAAGGGCAGCGCGCCGATCGAGATGCGCCATATCCTCGGCAGCGACGAAGGCGGCTCGCCGCCCGAGGCCATCAACCTGCCGAATGCGGCAGTGCTTGCAATCAAGGCCGGCGGCAAGGATCGGCTGACCATGCTCTTCGACCTCGGGCAGGCGCAAGACAGCGCCGAGGGCTTTGCGGTGCTGGCGCTCTACGACCTGGCGGGCAAGCCGAGGCTGCTCGACGCCGTCAATGTCGGAACCGACCAGAGCAGTTATTTTCGCGATCCCGGCAAGCTCGCAATCGGCCCGGGCGACGACGCGCTCATCACCATGAGCATGCATTTCAATTCGAACCAAAGCTATGTCAGCACGATCTTGATCCTCGTCCGAGGCGACCGCTTCGAGCCGATCGACCGGATCGACACGTTCGACGAGAATGTTTGCGCCTACAAGCGCACGCAGGACCTGTCCTTCCAGACGGCTGGCGACGAAAGGCCTTACGCGGCGATCAAGGTGACGGCGACCGATGCGACGAAGCCGAGTGGGGAAAGCTGCGAGGAGCCGACGCCCGACGCGGCCTCGCACGACATTTCGGTCACCTACCGGTGGGACGAGGCCAAGTCGCGCTATGCCAAGGATTCCGACGCGTTCGAGAAACTGTCAGCAGAGAATGCCAAACGCTTCTGAGCCAGACGCATTCGTTTGCCCGGTTCGCGCGACCGCGATAGATTTCCCCGCACAACGCCGCTCAGGATTGAGGATCCGCCATGGACAAAGGCAAGATTTTTCGCGATCTGCATGCCTCCACCTTCGTCATGCCCAACCCCTGGGACATAGGCACGACAAAGCTTCTCGCTTCGTTCGGCTTCAAGGCGCTGGCGACGACCAGCGCCGGCTTCGCCTTCTCGCGCGGCCTGCCGGACGGCGGCGTGACCTTCGAGGCCATGATCCACCATTGCCGCGAGGTGACGGCGGCGACCGACCTGCCGGTTTCGGCCGACCTGGAGCGCGGCAAGGGCGACAGCGCCGAACAGGCCGCCGAAACCATCTTCGCGGCGGAAGCCGCAGGCCTTGCCGGCTGCTCGATCGAGGACCACACCGGCGATGCCGCCAATCCGATCTATGATTTCTCGCACGCCGTCGAACGCGTCGCCGCCGCCGTCGAGGCGGCCCGGGCGCTCAAGCACGACTTCGTCTTCACCGCGCGGGCCGAGAATTTCCTGTGGGGCAAGACCGACCTCGACGACACCATCAAACGCCTGCAGGCCTTCGAGAAGGCCGGCGCCGACGTGCTTTACGCGCCGGGCATCAGCGACATCGAAATGGTGCGCACGATCTGCTCGTCGGTAACGAAACCGGTCAATGTCTTGGCCCGGCCTGGTTTCACCGTCGCCGACCTGGCCATGGCCGGCGCCAAGCGCATCTCGCTTGGCTCGGGGCTCGCCAATTTTGCTTATGGCATGCTGGAGACGGCGGCGCGCGAAATCCAGCAGGACGGCACCTTCGGCTTCAGCCGAGCGGCGATGCCGTTCGGCAAGCTCCAGGCGCTGTTCCGAAGCGATGCGGCTGAATAGGACTGCTTAGATTCCCTGGTTCTTCGCAGGTTTTGACCCCAAAACCGTGGGGCACTTTTGCGGAACCTGCTTAGACCGGCTCCCGCGCCGAAACCGCCTTGTGGAGGTGCACCATCATGGCGGCCGCGAAAAGCGGCGTCAGGAGGTTGAGCAGCGGCACGGCAAGGAACACGGCTATGACCAACCCGGCCAGGAACACGGTGCCGGCATATTTGTGGCGCAGCGCCTTGGCCTCCGCCTCGGGGCGGAACCGCATGGCGGCGAACTCGAAGAACTCCCGGCCGAGCAGATAGCCGTTGACGATGAAGAAAGCGGCAATGTTGATGCCCGGCACCAGAAGCAAGAGCAGCGCGACGATGTTGCCGAGGACCACCACGCCGAAGAATTTGATCGCCAGCACCAGCGAATGCAGCGCCGGCACGGCATGGCCGGGCGGATCGTTGGGATAATCGGTACGCTCGACCACTTCGGCGATATCGTCGAGGAACAGGCCGGCGACGATCGCCGTCACCGGCGCGATAAGCAATGCCATGCCTATCGCCAACACGATGCCGGCAATGATACCGCCCAGCCACCCGGCCCAGGACGGCAGGCCCGGAAGAAGCGTTTGCAGCCATGGCCAGGCCAGCCATTCGAGCAAGCTCTCCAGGCCGAACCAGAGCGCTACCAAAGCGAGCAGCGTGAGCCCCAGCGTCTTCAGGAAGACGGAGCGGAATTCAGGCGAGAACAGCCGGCTGGCGGCAGCGCGGGCGGCGTCTAGGATCACGGCAGGTCCAGGCCCTTATCGAGAATGACGTCCCCGAGATAGGCGGGCTTCTTCCCGGACGCAACCAAAGCGCGTTGCGTCGACGCGCTTTGGTTTGCCTCGATGCATGTCGGTTATCCCAAAACCGCGCCACACTTTTGGGCGACATGCATTATCGCGCAAGCTTGACCTGTCGTGCCGGAATGGTCATCGCCGCGACGCCGGCGACGACGAAGCCCATGCCGACCCAGGCCGCCGGCCCCAGGCTTTCGCCGAGGAAGACGGCGCCGATGCCGACGCCGATCGGCACGCGCAGATAGGCCTGCGAGGTGGTGCCGACCGAGCCCAGCGTGTGGATCAGGCGGAAATAGATGACGAAGGCAAGCGCCGTCGAGAAGACCGACAGTCCAAGCAGGGCCAGGATCGATGCGGCCGACGGCGCAAGCGTCCAGGGCCGGTCGACCATCAGGCTGAGCGGCACAAGCATCACCGCGCCGCAAAGCATCGAACCCGCGGCGGGGATCATCGGATCGAGGCCCTTGAAGCCGCGGCCGAAGATCGCCGCCCCGGCATAGGAGACCGTCGCGATGACGATCGCAAGCTGCGCCCACAATTGATGGCCAAGTCCGCCGAGGGCCTGCGTGCCGATGATGAGGCAGATGCCGACGATGCCGGCGCCGACGCCGACGAGCTTGCGCGCCGTGACGGGCTCATGGCGCGTGATCAATGCCGTCAGCAGGAAGGTGAAGATCGGCGACGTCGAATTGAGGATGGTGGCAAGGCCGGCATCGACCGAGCGCTCGGCGGCGGCGATCAGCGTGAACGGCACGACGCTGTTGAGGCAGGCCTGGAAGGCGAAGCGGCGCCATGTTGCCGCGTCGGCGGGCATGGCAAGGCCGCGCCAGCGGATGATGGTGAGGAGAATAGCTCCGGCGATCAGGGTCCGGGCGGCGATGAAGGTCACGGGCGGGATCGTCTCGACGCCGATCTTGATGAAGGTATAGGAAGCGCCCCACAGCACCGCCAGAACGCCGAGCAGCGCGAGGTCGGTGGACATTTCGGTCTTTTCGGACATTTCCGCGCCTTCTGTTGCCGGGACGATCTGCTTGTAGCTCACAACGTCGCAGAGACGTTTCGATCGCGGCAAAACCATAGTCGCCGGCGCTGTCGCTGATATGAGCCAGTTCGATGCGAACGCTGCCGCAGCCGGCGAACAATCGGCGCCGGGTCGGCGTCACGGACGGCGATGGCGATTTTCGGGGTAGGCAAAGCGGCGCCAAATCGCTAGACCCGCGCCCGGCCGGCATGCCAGATAGCCGGGCAGTCCTTGGCGGAGATTTTGATGCCGGAATATGACGTGCTTTGCATCGGCAATGCCATTGTCGACATCATCGCGCAGTGCGACGAAGCCTTTCTCGAGACCAACGGCATCATCAAGGGGGCGATGAACCTCATCGACGCCAGGCGCGCCGAATTGCTTTACGGCCGCATGGGACCGGCGATCGAGGCTTCCGGCGGCAGCGCCGGCAACACGGCGGCCGGGGTCGCCAGTCTCGGCGGGCGCGCCGCCTTCTTCGGCAAGGTGTCGAACGACGCGCTTGGCGACATCTACACCCATGACATCCACGCCCAGGGCGTTGCCTTCGACACCAGGCCGCTGACGGGAGAGCCGCCGACCGCGCGCTCGATGATCTTCGTCACGCCCGACGGCGAGCGTTCGATGAACACCTATCTCGGCGCCTGCATCGAGCTTGGCCCCGAGGATGTCGAGGCCGACAAGGCTTCCGGCTCCAAGGTGACCTATTTCGAAGGCTACCTGTGGGATCCGCCGCGCGCCAAGGAGGCTATCCGGCAGACGGCGAAGCTTGCGCATGCGGCGGGCCGCGAAGTATCGATGACGCTGTCGGATTCCTTCTGCGTCGACCGCTACCGCGACGAGTTCCTCGAGCTGATGCGTTCAGGCACCGTGGACATCGTCTTTGCCAACAGCCACGAGATCAAATCGCTTTACCAGACCGCCTCCTTCGAGGAGGCGCTCGCCGCCATCCGCAAGGATTGCAGAATAGCCGCCGTCACCCGTTCTGAAAAAGGCTCGGTGATCGTGCGCGGCGACGAGACCGTCACCATCGAGGCGACGAAGATCAAGGAACTGGTCGACACGACCGGCGCCGGCGACCTCTATGCCGCCGGCTTCCTCTACGGCTACACGACCGGACGCAGCCTCAAGGATTGCGGCGACCTCGGCTCGCTGGCCGCCGGGCTGGTGATCCAGCAGATCGGCCCGCGTCCGCGCCAGAATCTGCGCCGCGAAGCCGAGCAGGCCGGGTTGCTGTAGCGACGGCTTCGGCGCCGCGGCTCGCCTGTCGCACGCCTGTCACAAAGCGCTCATACAGGCAGTGTGGGGCGTTCCGCGACTGACATTTCGGCACGCCAAACCAGGGGTGTTAAGATGCAAACCAGCAAGCTGCCGGGCCGCGGCGCCCGTTGCCGTCGCGTATTTTATTTTCCGCTATAGAATTTCAGCAACCGCCGGCGCCTGGGGAGGAGCGCGGGCCGTAAGACAGATTCATGAGCAGAATCCAGAACCCCTCCGACGGGATTTCACAAGAGGCATTGGCAGGCCTTATGGCCGAAGCCGTGCAACAGGCGCTGATGCGGCATGGCGTCATGCTGGACGCCGAGGCGCTGGCTTCAGCAAGCAGGATCGCCGGCCATGTGGCTGCCGCCCTCCCCTTCCTGCCGCCGGCACAGCGCCTTGCCATCGGCTCCTTCAAGGGCGAGTGGACCGACCTTGCCTCCGATTTCTTTCGCTTGATGGCGAACAGGGCCGCGAGCGACGGTTCGGCCATATCCGACCGCGCCCTTGAGCGCTCGGCGCCGAGGTTGGAGACAGGGAAGCCCGCCGTCCAGCCGATCGCCGAGCGAGCCGCCGAGCTCCAATCGATGCTTATCGAGGATTGGGCCGGCGAGGTCGCCGGCTCGACCTATCTGGAAGAGAAGCTCCGCATCCCGCGCTCCACGCTGCATCGCTGGCAAAGACGGGGCGAGGTCGTTGCCCTGCGCAAGGGCGGCCGCAAGCATGTCTTCCCCTTGGTCCAGTTCATCGACGGCAGGCCGGTTCCGGGAATCAGCGACGTGCTTTCGGCGATCGCCAATCCGAGGCTTGCCTGGTTTTGGCTGAGCCGGCCTTCGCCCGAGCTCAATGGCCGCATCCCCATCGAGATGTTGAGGGACGACATGGTCGAGGACGTGGTCCGCGCCGCCCGCGCCCTGTCCTAAGGCGGAGTCGTTTTTTCCACGTTCGCCCGTTTCTTTAGAAATTTATTCGGCAAACCTTTTGTCATAAAGCTGTAATATTTGGCACACTTGGCACAATTGAATGTCTTTCTACGCGTTTCGATTGTATAGATTGTGCAATATGTGCCACTTTTACAGATATATGACGTGATATTTGGGCAACAAGACCTTCATAAGATTCAAAAAGCCGCCTTTCAGACACAATCTCTGTTGTACGTGACGGCCGATTAAGCCATGTCCAAAGCGAAGAAGCGGCGCCGGTGCGCGACTTTTTCAACGATGGGGACGGGGGTGGCAGAAGCCGAACGGCATGTCAGGCCTGTCTTGAACCTTTGACTGGAGATTCAAGAAAATGAACATCAAGAGCCTTCTTCTCGGCTCCGCTGCGGCCCTGATCGCAGTTTCGGGCGCGCGCGCCGCAGACGCGGTGACCGTCGCCGAGCCGGAACCGGCCGAATACGTCAAGATCTGCGACGTCTATGGCGCCGGCTATTTCTACATCCCCGGCACCGAGACCTGCCTGCGCATCGGCGGCTACATCCGCTATGACGCCGGCTTCGGCGATATCGGCACCCTCGATGGCGCCAAGAGCATCGACGTCCGGGACGGCGATCACCAGAACACGTGGCTGAAGAATACCCGCTTCACGCTGAAGACCTGGACCGGCCAGGAAACCGAACTCGGCACGTTGAAGACCTACACCGAAATGCGCATGAACTTCGGCAACAAGGTGACGAGCTATCAGGCTTACAACAAGGCGTTCGACCTGCACTTCGCCTGGATCCAGCTCGGCGGCCTGCGCATCGGTAAGGATGAAACCCCCTATGACCAGTTCATCGGTTATGCCGGCAACGTGGTGCAGGACACCATCATCCCCTACGGCGTCAAGGACACGAACGTCATCAGCTACTATTTCGACGCCGGCAGCGGCTTCTCGGGCGTGGTTTCGCTGGAAGAAGGCTCGGGCACGACCGGCACGATCGACAGTTATGTTCCGCATGTCGTCGGCGGTTTGAAGTACAAGCAGGACTGGGGTGCGATCACCGGCGTCGTGGCCTATGACAGCAGCTATGAGGAAGTGGCCGGCAAGGTCCGCCTGGACGTCAACGTAACCAAGGAACTGTCGCTGTTCGGCATGTTCGGCTACGGCACCGACAAGCACCTGCTGGACGACGCAGGGAACGCAGTCGATGCCCATGGCCGCGGCTTCTACAAACCGTGGGCCGGCCATTGGGCATTCTGGGCCGGCGGTACCTACAAGTTCACCGACAAGGCCTCGTTCAACCTCCAGGTCTCGGGAGACCAGGACAAGAACTACGCGCTGGCGGCCAACGTCGCCTATACGATCGTTCCTGGTTTCACGATCACGCCCGAAGTCGACTACTTCCATTACGGTCGCTTCGGCGAAGCCACTCCGTTCAGCAACTTCACCAAGGCCGACAAAAAGAACAGCTGGGGTGGTATCATCCGCTTCCAGCGCAACTTCTGATCGCCTAACAATCTCGAAGAAAGGCCCGCGGCATCGCCGCGGGCCTTTTTGACTCTGCGCAATTCCAGGAAGAGCGCGAGCGGTTTCCTTCCCGAACTGCTGGTCCTGTGGGGGGCTTTCGACGCGCCGGCCGCGCGTCAATTCCCCGCCGTGTAGGCGGCGATCGCCGCCATGTTGACGATGTCCGAGTCCTTGGCGTTGAGCGACACGATCTGGACCGGCTTGTTGAGGCCTACCAGCAGCGGGCCGATGACGGTCGAGCCGCCGAGCTCCTGCAGCATCTTGGTCGAGATCGAGGCCGAGTGGAAGGCCGGCATCACCAGCACATTGGCCGGACCGGTCAGGCGGATGAACGGATACTGCGCCATGGCGCGCGGGTTCAGCGCCACATCGGCCGCCATCTCGCCGTCATACTCGAAATCGACGCGGCGCTTGTCGAGGATACGCACCGCCTCCTGCACGCGCTCGGAGCGCTCGCCCTGCGGATGGCCGAAGGTGGAATAGGCAAGCATGGCGAGCCGCGGCTCGTAGCCCATGCGGCGGGCGAAACCGGCGGCTTCCTCGGCGATGTCGGCGATCTGCTCGGCGTTCGGCATGTCGTGCACGGCGGTATCGGCGACCAGCACCGTCCTGCCGCGCGCCAGCACGATCGACACGCCGATGACGCGATGGCCAGGCTTGGCGTCGATGACGCGGCGCACGTCGTCAAGCGCGGTGGAATAATTGCGGGTGACGCCGGTGACGATGCCGTCGGCATCGCCCAGCGCCACCATGCAGGCGGCGAAATGATTGCGGTCGTTGTTGATCAGGCGCTGGCAGTCGCGGAAGAGGAAACCCTTCCGCTGCATGCGCTCGTAGAGATAGTCGGTGTAGATGCCGTTGCGGCGCGACAGCCGGGCATTGATGATCTCGAGGCCCGACTTGTTGAGGTCGATGCCGGCATTCCTGGCATTGTCCTTGATGACATCGTCGCGGCCGAGAAGGATCGCCGTGCCGAGCTTCTGATTCACATAGGAGACGGCGGCGCGCATCACCTGCTCCTCCTCGCCCTCGGCGAAGACGATGCGCTTGGGCTGGCGGCGCACGCGGTCGTAGATGCGCTGCAAGGTCGAGGCGATCGGGTCGCGGCGGGCGGACAGTTCCTGCGCGTAGCGGTCGAGATCGAGGATCGGCTTGCGGGCGACGCCGGATTCCATCGCCGCCTTCGCCACCGCCAGCGGGATCGCCGAGATCAGGCGCGGATCGAACGGCACCGGGATGATGTAGTTGGGGCCGAATTTCGGCCGGTTGCCCTGATAGGCGGCGGCGACGTCGTCCGGCACGTCCTGGCGCGCCAGCTCGGCCAGCGCCCTGGCGGCCGCGATCTTCATCTCGTCATTGATGGTGGTGGCGCGCACATCCAGCGCGCCACGGAAGATATAGGGAAAGCCCAGAACATTGTTGACCTGGTTGGGGTAATCCGAGCGGCCCGTGGCCATGATGGCGTCGGTGCGGATCTCGGCCACTTCCTCCGGCGTGATCTCGGGATCGGGATTGGCCATGGCGAAGATGATCGGGTTCTTCGCCATCGACCGCACCATGGCAGGCGTCAGCGTGCCCTTGGCGGAAACGCCAAGGAAGACGTCGCAGCCTTCCAGCGCCTCGGCGAGGCTGCGCGCTTCGGTCTTGACGGCATGCGCGGACTTCCACTGGTTCATGCCTTCGGTGCGGCCCTGATAGACCACGCCCTTGGTGTCGCACAGGATGACATTTTCCGGCGCAAAGCCCATCGCCTTCATCAGTTCGATACAGGCGATGCCGGCGGCGCCCGCACCGTTGCAGACCATCTTGGTGGTCTTCATGTCGCGGCCAGTGATCTCCAGCGCGTTGATCAGCCCGGCCGCCGAGATGATGGCCGTGCCATGCTGATCGTCGTGGAAGACGGGAATGTCCATCAGCTCGCGCAGCCGCTGCTCGATGATGAAGCATTCCGGCGCCTTGATGTCCTCGAGATTGATGCCACCGAAGGAAGGCCCAAGGAAGCGCACGCAGTTGATGAACTCGTCGGCGTCCTCGGTCGCCACTTCGAGGTCGATCGAATCGACATCGGCGAAGCGCTTGAACAGCACCGCCTTGCCTTCCATCACCGGCTTGGAGGCCAGCGCGCCGAGATTGCCGAGACCGAGGATGGCGGTGCCGTTGGAGATGACGGCGACCATGTTGCCACGCGTCGTATAGTCGAAGGCGCGGCTCGGATCCTCGGCGATGGCGCGCACGGGAACGGCGACGCCGGGGGAATAGGCGAGGCTCAGATCACGTTGCGTCGCCATCGGCTTGGTGGCGACGATCTCCAGCTTGCCGGGTCGTCCCATGGCGTGGAATTCCAACGCCTCCTCGGGACTGACGGAGGGGCCGCTGCTTTCGGTTTTCCTTGCCATGATGCTTTTGGTTTCCTCGCCTTGTGCGGCACCGCTTGGACGGGTGCTTCCTTATGGGATTCCAGGACTAAGGCTACAGACGGCCGCTGTAAACCGCCATGCACGGCAAAGCTCATTGAATGCCGATGAGGTTGCTCAGGGAACCGGCGCCGCGGCACCAACTGGCAGCATGGCCCTGAGCTTTCCCCTGCTTTTCGAGCGGCCGGCATTAAACCGCGCTGGCCGATCTGCTAGCGTTCCGACATGAACATGCACATGCCGACAGATCCCGACGCCCAGGAGACGACGACGACTGCGCCCGCCACGGGCGGCGTCACGCCGATGATGGAGCAATTCATCGAGATCAAAGCGGCGAACCCGGATTCGCTCCTGTTCTACCGCATGGGCGATTTCTACGAGCTGTTCTTCGACGACGCGGAGAAGGCGAGCCAGGCGCTGGGCATCGTTTTGACCAAGCGCGGCAAGCACCAGGGCCACGACATTCCGATGTGCGGCGTGCCGGTGCATGCGGCGGACGATTACCTGCAGAAGCTGATCGCCCAGGGTTTTCGCGTTGCCGTCTGCGAGCAGATCGAGGATCCGGCCGAAGCCAAGAAACGAGGTTCCAAATCGGTGGTGCGCCGCGACGTGGTGCGGCTGGTCACGCCCGGCACCATCACCGAGGACAAGCTGCTCGCGCCCTCGGAATCGAGTTTCCTGATGGCGCTCGGCCGTGTGAAAGGTGGCGGCGCCGCGACCAGCCAGGCGAGCTTTGCGCTTGCCTGGATCGACATTTCGACCGGTGCCTTCCGCGTTGCCGAGACGAGCGCCGAGCGGCTGCTTGCCGACATTTTCCGCGTCGACCCGCGTGAGCTGATCGTCGCCGAGCCGGTTTTTCACGATCCGGAGCTCAGGCCGGTGTTCGACATCCTTGGCCGGGTCGCCAACCCGCAGCCGCCGTCGCTGTTCGATTCGGCGTCGGCCACAAGCCGCATCGCGCGCTTCTTCGACGTCGCGACACCGGACAGCTTCGGCACCTTCTCGCGCGCCGAGCTGTCGGCGATTTCCGGCGCCATCACCTATGTCGAGAAGACGCAGAAGGCCGAGCGTCCGCCGCTGTCGCGGCCCGAGCGCGAGGAGCAAGGCTCGACGCTGTTCATCGATCCGGCGACGCGCGCCAACCTGGAACTTTTGCGCACGCTGTCCGGCAGCCGGGAGGGCTCGCTGTTCAAGACGATCGACCGCACGGTGACCGGCGGCGGCGCGCGCTTGCTGGCCGACCGGCTGATGGCGCCGCTGACCGACCCGGCGGCGATTTCGGCGCGACTGGATTCGGTCTCCTTCTTCCGTTCTGAAGTGCGGCTCTGCCAGGGATTGCGGGCGAGCCTCAAAAGCGTCGCCGACATGCCGAGGGCGCTATCCAGGCTGGCGCTCAACCGCGGCGGCCCGCGCGATCTGGGCGCGCTGCGCGCCGGCTTCGAAGCGGCCGGCGCGATCGCCGAACTGTTCGCGGCGGCCGTCCTGCCCGCCGAGCTCGCCGCCGCACTTACCGCGATCAAGGCCTTGCCCGAGGCGCTGGCCCGCCATCTCAGCGAAGCGCTCGACGACGAGCTGCCGCTGATCAAGCGTGACGGCGGCTTCGTGCGGTCGAGCTACAATGCCGAGCTCGACGAGATGCGGGCCTTGCGCGACGAATCGCGAAAGGTGATCGCCGGGCTGGAGCGCTCGCTGATCGAGGAAACCGGCATCCGCTCGCTGAAGATCCGGCACAACAATGTGCTCGGCTATTATATCGAGGTCACCGCCAACCATCACTCGATCATGACCGGCAGCGACGCCGCCAAGGCGCGCTTCATCCATCGCCAGACCATGGCCAACGCCATGCGCTTCACCACGACGGAACTGGCGGAGCTGGAATCGAAGATCGCCAACGCCGCCGACCGGGCGCTCAGCATCGAGCTCGCCGCCTTCGACCGGCTGACTGCGGAAGTGGTGGGCGAGGCCGAACGGATCCGCGCCGGCGCCGACGCGCTTGCGGCTCTGGATGTTTCGTCGGCGCTGGCATTGCTTTCCGAAAGCGAGGGCTGGTGCCGGCCGCTGGTGGATTCCAGCCTCGCCTTCGAAATCGCCGGCGGGCGCCACCCGGTGGTCGAACAGGCGCTGCGACGCTCCGGCGAGGGACCCTTCGTCGCCAATGACTGCGACCTGTCGCCCGAAGGCGGCGCCAAGGCCGGCGCGATCTGGCTGCTCACCGGCCCGAATATGGGCGGTAAATCGACGTTCCTAAGGCAGAATGCCTTGATCGCCATCCTCGCCCAGACCGGCTCCTTCGTGCCGGCCGAGAGCGCTCATATCGGTGTGGTCGACCGGCTGTTCTCGCGCGTCGGCGCCTCGGACGATTTGGCGCGCGGCCGCTCGACCTTCATGGTCGAGATGGTCGAGACGGCGGCGATCCTCAACCAGGCCAGCGAGCGGGCGCTGGTGATCCTCGACGAGATCGGCCGCGGCACCGCCACTTTCGACGGCTTGTCGATCGCCTGGGCGGCGGTGGAATATCTGCATGAGAAGAACCGCTGCCGGGCGATCTTCGCCACGCATTTCCACGAGATGACGGCGCTGGCGGGCAAGCTCCCCCGGCTGCACAACGTCACCATGCGGGTCAAGGAATGGGAAGGCGACGTCGTCTTCCTGCACGAGGTCGGCAAGGGTGCGGCCGACCGCTCCTACGGCGTGCAGGTGGCGCGGCTGGCCGGCCTGCCGGAAGCAGTCGTCGCCCGTGCCAAGGAGGTCCTGCATCAGCTGGAAGAGGGCGAGGTCTCGGGCAAGACCAACCGGCTGGTCGACGACCTGCCGCTGTTTTCGGTGGCGGTGAAACGCGAAACGCCGAAGCCTGCCAAGAGCGACGCGCTGGGTGACGCGCTCGGCGCGATCAATCCCGACGAGATGACGCCGCGCGAGGCCCTGGAGGCGCTCTACCGGCTGAAGGGACTGGCGACAAAGCAATAGCATCTTTCCCGTCGTCACTTGGGCCATTGACTCATTGTACCAATCGGTACAATGTCGGTTATCGACGACTGAACCGACAGGAGATTTTCATGAGCCGCCGCCCGCCATTGCCGCCCTTCACGGCCGAGACAGCGGCGCAAAAGGCGCGCCTTGCGGAGGACGCCTGGAACAGCCGCGACCCGGAGCGGGTTTCGCTTGCCTATACCGAGGACAGCATCTGGCGGAACCGGGCCGAATTCGTCTCAGGCCGCGGCGAGATCGTCGGCTTCCTCAAGCGCAAATGGGCGCGCGAGCTGGACTATCGCCTGATCAAGGAGGTCTGGACCTGGAACGAAAACCGCATCGCGGTGCGCTTCGCCTATGAATGGCGCGACGACAGCGACCATTGGTTCCGGTCCTACGGCAACGAGAACTGGGAATTCGACGAAGCCGGGCTGATGCGCCGCCGCGTGGCGAGCATCAACGACCTGCCGATCACCGAGCGCGAGCGGAAATATCATTGGCCGCTCGGCCGCCGGCCGGACGACCATCCCGGCCTTTCGGAACTCGGGCTTTAGGGCGAGTGGATGCGGCGCATCGCGCCCGACCGCGACCAGTTGCTGGGAATCATTGCGGAAGTCTTCCGCGAGCATGGCTATGAGGGCGCCAGCCTGGCCCTGATCGGCGAGGCGACGGGGCTCGGCAAGGGAAGCCTCTACCACTTCTTTCCCGGCGGCAAGGAGGAGATGGCGAGAGCCGTCATCGCCCATATCGACGGCTGGTTCGAAGATAATGTCTTCGCGCCCATGCGCGACGGCGCCGATCCGTTGGCCGGGATCGAGCACATGTTTTTGGCGACGGACAGCTATTTCCACTCGGGGCGCCGGGTTTGCCTGATCGGCGCCTTCGCGCTGGATGAATCGCGCGATCTCTTCGCCGGCCAGATCGGAAGCTATTTCGGCCGCTGGGTCGTGCATCTTGCCGGTGCGCTGGAGCGATCCGGGCATCCACAAGGCGAGGCCGCCGAGCTGGCCGAGGAAGCCGTGGCCGCCATCCAGGGCGCGCTCACGCTGGCCCGCGCCGCCAATGACCTCGATGTGTTCTCAAGGGCCTTGCACCGACTGCGGATGCGGCTTGTGCTGCCGGCCAAGATCTAGCTCGGGATCCTACAAGCCTTCGAAGCGGAAACCCGTTTCGGTTCGGGAAACCCGGCCGACGCCCGGTGAATCGAGATGCGCTCCCGCAACGCACCAGGCGTTGTCGGCGGCAAGCGCCAAAATGCGCAGCCGGGTTGCCCGCGCCCGATCCTGGTCGGCATCGAATTCCCATGTGATGTCCGGTCGCTCGAACTGAAGCGAGGGCACATGCACGAGGTCGCCCCAGACCAGCAATGTCTCGCCGCGGCTCGTGACACGAAAGCAGGTATGGCCGATCTCATGGCCCGGCGCGGCGACCGCCTCGATGTTCGCGCTAAGGCGCTGTCCGGAGTCCGAAGGTTCTGCTCGATCGTGGAAGCGGCTCAATCTCGCTACCGACCGGAACATGTCGAGTTCAGGCCGAGGGACAAGCAAGCGGGAGAATTGCGGGAAGCCGTCGCGACCATCCGGAAGGACGAGCCCGTGGATATGGTCGAGATGGGTGTGGGTGAAGGCAACCGTACGTATCCGATCGACGGCGATCTTCGCCTCGCTCAGCGCCTGCGGCAGGAACCCCATCGTCGGGTGCCAGGCGTTGGAGGATCCCGTATCGATCAGCGTGATTGCTTCGCCGTCGTCGACGGCGAAGGCGTTGACTGACAATCTGAGCGCGCCGTCGAAGAGTGGTATCTGCGAGGGGAGATCGTCACCAAAGGGCTTGTCGCCCGGCTGGCGCAGACGTCGGACCGGCATGTCGACATAACCGTCGCGCAGCGAGGTGACGGTCAAGTCGCCGATTTTATAGGCCGTGTGATGAGCTCCGGCTGAAATTCGTTCCAATGCTTTCTCGCTTTCAACCGAGGTTTTCGGCTAGCGCGTTTCACCGTTTCATGGAAACGGCGAAACGCCCTATCTCTTTGTTTTTACACAATTCCCGACGGAAAACCGCCCACACTTTTCCTGGAATTGCTCTAGATCATCTCCAGGCCGCGCTTGCGCGTCGGCGGCGGGAAGGCCCGGTCGAGATCGGCGAAATCCTGCGCCGTCAGCTTGATGTCGAGCGCGGCGGCGTTCTGGCGGACATGCTCCTGGCGGCTGGCCTTCGGGATGGCGATGACGCCCGGCTGCGCCATCACCCAGGCAAGCGCGATCTGCGCGGCGGTGGCGTTGTGCCGGGCGGCGACAGCCTCGAGCCGTGCATTGCGCGCCAGCGCGCCCTGCTCCACCGGCGAATAGGCCATCAGCGGAATGCCGCGCTCCGCGCACCACGGGGCCAGATCGAATTCGGGGCCGCGCCGCGACAGGTTGTAGAGCACCTGGTTGGTCTGGACATTGCCGCCAGGGACCAAACCGACAAGATCCTCCATCTCGTCGGTATCGAAATTGCTGACGCCCCAGTGCCGGATCTTGCCTTCAGCCTTCAGGGCCTCGAAGGCTTCAACGGTTTCCGACAGCGGCACGCTGCCCGGCCAATGCAGCAGATAGAGATCGATGCGGTCGGTGGCGAGGCGCTTCAGGCTGTTCTCGCAGGCGCGCTTCACGCCGGCGCGCGAGGCGTTGGTGGGCAGCACCTTGGAGACCAGAAAGGTCTCGTCACGGCGCCCGGCGACGGCTTCCGCCACCACTTCCTCGGCGCCGCCACTGGCATACATCTCCGCCGTGTCGATCAGCGTGATGCTGAGGTCGAGCCCGAGCTTCAGCGCCGCGACCTCATCGGCGCGGCGGCGGTGGTCCTCACCCATCTTCCAGGTGCCCTGGCCCAGCACCGGAACGGTTTCACCGGACGGCAGCTTCAGGGTTCCGACTGTTGACGGCATGGCTTTCTCCGCGTGAGGCCGGATCGCAGCACAGCCTTGGCCTGAAATCCAGACCAAAGCCGCCTGGCCGTCCGGATTTCCCGCAGTGGCTACTTCGCCGGATGCTTGGCGAGCCAGTCTTTCATTTCCTTGATCTCGGCCTCCTGCGCCGTGACCACGCCTTCGGCAAGCTTGCGGATTTCCGGGTCCTTGCCGTTGGCGATCACCACCTTGGCCATGTCGATGGCGCCCTGATGATGCGGGATCATGCCGCGGACGAAGTCGACATCGGCATTGCCGGTGTATTTGATCATCATGTCCTTGTGCATCTTCTTCATCGCCGCCTCATAGCCCGTAGTGGCCGGACTCTGGGCGCCCATCGCCATCTTGGACATGTCGTGCTTCATCTCCTCGGACGAGGCCGGCACGCTTTCGAGGAAGACTGCAAGCAGCATTCCAGCCGCCATCAAAAGCAGCACGATTTTCTTGGCCAGGGTCATTCAGGTCTCCTTGTGGTTGGGGTTCGTATCTGGGGGTTTTGCTCAGAGTTTCAACGTTCTCAGCCGCAACGCGTTGCCGATCACCGAGACCGACGACAGGCTCATCGCCGCCGCGGCGATCATCGGCGACAGCAGCGTGCCGGTGAGCGGATAGAGCACGCCCGCCGCGACCGGCACGCCGAGCACGTTGTAGAGGAAGGCGAAGAACAAGTTCTGGCGGATGTTGCGGATCGTCGCCTGAGCGAGCGTGCGCGCCCTGACGATGCCGTTCAGGTCGCCCTTGACCAGGGTGATGCCGGCGCTTTCGACCGCGACATCGGCGCCGGTGCCCATGGCGATGCCGACATCGGCGCTGGCCAAAGCCGGCGCGTCGTTGACGCCGTCGCCGGCCATGGCGACGACAGCGCCTTTGCCGCGCAACTCTTCCACCAGCGCGCTCTTCCCGTCCGGCAGCAGGCCGGCACGGATATCGTCGATGCCGAGCCTGCCGGCGATGGCTTTCGCCGTGCGCTCATTGTCGCCTGTCGCCATGATGATGCGCAGGCCCTTGTCGTGCAGGGCTCTGATCGCCTCGGCGGTCGTTGCTTTTACGGGATCGGCGACAGCGACGATGCCGGCGAAGCTGCCGTCGACGGTCACGAACATGGCCGTCTTGCCCTCGGCCTGCAGCGCCTCGGCACTGGCCGCCGACGTGCCGACGCCGAGGTCCGCCATCATCGCCGCATTGCCGAGCGCGACCTTCCGGCCCGACACGGTGCCCGAAACGCCCTTGCCGGTGACGGCTTCGAAATCGGCTGCGTCGACCAGCTTCAGGCCGCGCGCGGCGGCGCCCTCGACGATCGCCTCGGCCAGCGGATGCTCCGAGCCCTTTTCGAGCGCGGCGGCGAGGCCGAGCAGCTCGTTCTCATCGATGCCCCCGGCCGCAATGACGTCCGTCAGCCCCGGCTTGCCCTCAGTCAGCGTGCCGGTCTTGTCGACGATCAGCGTGTCGACGGCGGCAAAGCGCTCCAGCGCCGCCGCTTCCTTGATCAGCACGCCGGCATGCGCGCCCCGCCCGGTCGCCGTCATGATCGACATCGGCGTGGCAAGGCCGAGCGCGCAGGGACAGGCGATGATCAGCACCGACACCGCCGAGACGATGGCGAAGATCAGGCTCGGCTCGGGGCCGAACATTGCCCAGGCGATGAAGGCGACGATTGCCACCAGCACGACCGCCGGCACGAAGTAAAAGGACACGCGGTCGGCCAGCCCCTGGATCGGCGCGCGCGAACGCTGCGCCTTGGCGACCAGCTCAACGATGCGTGACAGCGTGGTTTCGGCGCCAACCTTCTCCGCGCGCATGACCAGCGAGCCGTTCTTGTTCAGCGTGCCGCCGGTGAGCGCGTCGCCTTCCGTCTTCTCGACCGGCAGCGGCTCGCCGGTGATCATCGATTCATCGAGCGCCGAGCGGCCCTCGAGCACGATGCCGTCGACCGGCACCGCATCGCCGGGGCGGATGCGAAGCCGATCTCCGGTCTTGACGCTGTCGAGCGGCACGTCCCTCTCGGCGCCGTCGGCACCGATCAGCCGCGCCGTCTTCGGCGCAAGGTCGAGCAGGGCGCGAATGGCCGAGCCGGTGCGCTCGCGGGCGCGCAGCTCCAGCACCTGGCCGAGGAAGACCAGCGCGACGATGACAGCGGCGGCCTCGAAATAGACCGGCACCGCGCCGTCATGGCCGCGGAACTGATGCGGAAAAATGTCCGGGAACAGGGCGGCGACCACGCTGTAGAGATAGGCGGCGCCAACGCCCAGAGAGATCAGCGTCCACATATTCGGGCTGCGGTTGAGGATCGATTCCCAGCCGCGATGGAAGAACGGAAACGCCGCCCACAACACTACGGGGCTTGCGAGCGCCAGCTCCGCCCAAGTCTTCGTGCGACCGTCGATGAGGCTCTCGAAGCTGAAGCCCAGCATCGGCGCCATGGCGACGATCAGGAGCGGCACGGAAAGCGCCGCGCTGACCCAGAAGCGGCGCGTGAAATCGATAAGCTCGGGATTCGGGCCTTCCTCGCCCGTCGGCACGCCCATCGGTTCCAGCGCCATGCCGCAGATCGGGCAGGAACCGGGCTTGTCGCGGATGATCTCGGGATGCATCGGGCAGGTGTATTGCGTTCCCTTCGGCATCGGCTGCGGCTCGGGCCGGTCGGCGACGTATTTTGCCGGCTCGGCTTCGAACTTGCCCCTGCAGCCGGCGGAGCAGAAATAGAAGCCCTGCCCTTCGTGGCGGACGAAATGCTTCGCGCTGGCGCGGTCGACGCTCATGCCGCAGACGGGATCGGTGGCCGTCAGGTAGTTCTCGGGCCCGGCCTGGAATTTCGTGCGGCAGCGCTCGCTGCAGAAATGAAACGTCCGGCCGCCATGCTCGGCCGTCGGCTTGCCGGCGGCCGGATCGACCGTCATGCCGCAGACAGGGTCGCGAATCACCGCTTCGGCCGCGGGCTCGGCGCTCTTGGCGGAGCAGCAGGTGCCGCCATGCGCATGATGGTGATGGTCGGAATGGGTCATCGGCAATGCCTCGGAATTTCTCGAATTGAGGCGGAGGTAGTCCTTCCAGTAACAGGAAGGTCAAGGGGCCGATTTCCACTTTTGCGAAAATCGGCCGGGCGATTGCGGATTGCACGCCTCGCTGCGCGACGGCAACTGGCGCCGCCGGCCCCCCATACACAGCGCCGCTAAAACAGGCTATAGACGCCGCCGAATGGCAAAGATCTCCCTGAAACTCGACGAAATCATCGATGGCGACGTGCTGCGCCGCGACCTGACCGCGCTGACGGCGGCAAGCGCCGGCGATGGTTCGGGACCGGCGGTTCGCACTGCTGTCCTCCAGCTGCTCAAAGGCAGATTGGCGGAAGGACGAAAGATCGCCGAGGCCATGCTCAAGCAGGATGGCGGCGGCAATGCCTGCGCCGAGCGGCTCTCGCATCTGATGGATGAGCTGATCCGCGCGCTCTATGATTTCGCCGCCACTCATGTCTACCGGGTCAAGAACAGGTCCGCGGCCGAGCGCATGGCGGTCGTGGCGGTCGGCGGCTATGGCCGCGGCACGCTGGCGCCGGGCTCCGACATCGACCTGCTTTTCCTCTTGCCCTACAAGCAGACGCCGTGGGGCGAGCAGATCGTCGAATACATGCTCTACATGCTGTGGGACATGGGGTTGAAGGTCGGCCACGCCACCCGCAACATCGAGGAGTGCCTCAGGCTCTCGCGCAGCGACATCACCATCCGCACCTCGATCCTGGAAGCGCGTTTCCTGTGGGGCGAACGCAAGCTCTATGACGAGCTGCTGAGCCGCTTCGACCACGAGGTGGTGCGCACGACCGGGCCGGAATATGTGCAGGCCAAGCTCGCCGAGCGCGACGAGCGACACGCCAAGGCCGGCGAAAGCCGCTATCTGGTCGAGCCCAATGTCAAGGACGGCAAGGGCGGGTTGCGCGACCTGCAGACTTTGTTCTGGATCGGCAAATACTTCTACCGTGTGCGCACCGGCGAGGAGCTGGTCGAGAAAGGCGTCTTCACCGAGGCCGAATACCGCGAATTCCAGAAGGCCGAGGATTTCCTCTGGGCGGTGCGCTGCCATATGCATTTCCTCACCGGCAAGGCGGAGGAGCGGCTGCATTTCGACATCCAGCGCGAGATCGCCGAGCGGCTGGGCTATACGACGCATCCCGGCCTGTCAGCGGTCGAGCGCTTCATGAAGCACTATTTCCTCGTCGCCAAGGATGTCGGCGACCTCACGCGCATCTTCTGCGCGGCGCTCGAGGAAGAGCAGGCCAAGCATGTGCCGGGCTTCAACCGTATCTTCCTCACCTTCCAGCGGCGCAAGCGCAAGCTTGCCGGCACAAGCGATTTCATTGTCGACAACCACCGCATCAACATCGCCGACGACAGCGTGTTCGAGCGCGATCCGGTCAACCTGCTGAGGCTGTTCTGGTTTGCCGACAAGCACGGGCTGGAGTTCCACCCGGATGCGCTGAAGCTGCTGACCCGTTCGCTTGGCCTGGTCAACAAGTCGCTCCGGCGCGACGAGGAAGCCAACCGGCTGTTTCTCGATATCCTGACGTCGGACCGCAATGCCGAGCTCAATCTCAGGCGCATGAACGAGGCCGGACTGCTCGGCAGGCTGATCCCCGATTTCGGCAAGATCGTCGCCATGATGCAGTTCTCGATGTACCACCACTACACGGTGGATGAACATCTGATCCGCTGCATCGGCGTGCTGGCCGAGATCGAGCGCGGCGACGGCGCGAAAGTACATCCGCTGTCGCATTCGCTGATGCCTGGGCTGAAGAAAAGCCGCGAGGCACTCTACGTCGCCGTGCTCTTGCACGACATCGCCAAGGGCCGGCCGGAGGACCATTCGGAAGCCGGCGCCCGGATCGCCCGGCGCATCTGTCCGCATATGGGGCTGTCGGCGGCCGACACCGAGACTGTCGCCTGGCTGGTCGAGAACCATCTCGTGATGTCGATGACGGCGCAGACGCGCGACCTCAACGACCGCAAGACGATCGAGGATTTCGCCTCGATCGTGCAATCGGTCGAGCGGCTGAAGCTGCTTTTGATCCTTACCGTCTGCGATATAAGGGGCGTCGGGCCGGGTGTGTGGAACGGCTGGAAGGGGCAGCTGCTGCGCACGCTTTATTTCGAGACCGAGCTGTTGCTGACCGGCGGTTTCTCCGAAGTGTCGCGCGCCGAGCGCACTTCCGCCGCGCGCGAGCAGCTGGCAGAGGCGCTGTCGGCCTGGCCGGCCAAGGAGCGCAAGCGCTATGTCGCGCTGCACTACGAGAACTATCTGCTCACCGTGGACCTGCCCGATCAGCTGCGCCACGCCGAGTTCGTTCGCGAGGCGGATGCGGCCGGCAAGAAGCTCGCCACCATGGTCAAGACGCACGAATTCGAGGCGGTGACCGAGATCACCGTGCTGGCGCCGGACCATCCGCGCCTGCTTTCGATCATCGCGGGCGCTTGTGCCGCGGCCGGTGGCAACATCGTCGACGCCCAGATCTTCACCACCTCTGACGGCCGCGCGCTCGATTCCATCCTGATCTCCCGGGAGTTCGACCTCGACGAGGACGAGCGCCGTCGCGCCGAGCGCGTCGGCCGGCTGATCGAGGACGTGCTGTCCGGCAAGAGCTGGCTGCCCGAGATGATCGAGAAGCGCACCAAGCCGAAGCGCGGCGCCAAGGCTTTCAGGATTCCGCCGCGCGCCGAAATCCGCAACACGCTGTCCAACCGCTTCTCGGTGATCGAGGTCGAGGGTCTCGACCGGCCGGGGCTGCTCTCCGAGATCACCGGAACGCTCTCCGACCTCTCGCTCGACATCGCCTCGGCGCATATCACCACCTTTGGCGAAAAGGTCATCGACACCTTCTACGTCACCGACCTGACCGGACAGAAGATCGACAGCCCGACGCGCACCGCCGCCATCCACAAGCGGCTGATCGATACGCTGGAGGGCAATTCGTCGGAACGCAACGGCAAGGCCAAGGCGGCGGCCGAGTGACCATCCATTTGACGCAATTTTTCTGGCAGTCATTCCCAGCATGAGCCTCGTCAAGAAATTCGCCACCGTCGCCTCCGGCACGCTGATGAGCCGTGCGCTCGGCTTCGGCCGCGAGATGCTGATGGCGGCGGCGCTCGGCACCGGGCCGGTCGCCGACGCCTTCAACGCCGCCTTCCAGTTCCCCAACACCTTCCGCCGGCTGTTCGCCGAAGGCGCCTTCAACGCCGCTTTCGTGCCGTTGTTCGCCAAGGAGATCGAGCAGCATGGCAACGAGGGCGCCAAGCGCTTCTCGGAGGAAGTGTTCGGCGTGCTGTTTTCGGCGCTGCTGGCGCTGACCATCGCGATGGAGCTGGCGATGCCGCTGATCGTGCGCTACCTGGTGGCGCCAGGCTTTGCCGACATTCCGGGCAAGTTCGAGACGACCGTCACGCTCGCGACGATCATGTTCCCATACCTCATCTGCATGTCGCTCGGCGCCATGATGGCCGGCATGCTGAACTCGCTGCGCCGCTATTTCGCGGCGGCGATCGCGCCCGCCTTCCTCAACATCATCCTGATCAGCGTGCTCGCCTATGCCTGGTATCATGGGCTCGACGCGCATGATGTCGGCTTCGGGCTCTCCTGGGGCGTGCTGGCGGCGGGCATCGTGCAGCTCGCCATCGTCTGGGTGGCGGTGCGTCACGCCGGCATCTCGATCGGTTTCCGCCGGCCGAAGATGACGCCGAATGTCAAGCGGCTGCTGATCCTGGCGCTGCCGGCGGCGATCACCGGCGGCATCACGCAGATCAACCAGCTGATCGGCACGGCGATCGCTTCGGCGCAGAACAGCGCCGTGTCGTCGCTGGCCTATGCCGACCGCATCTACCAGTTGCCGCTCGGCGTCGTCGGCGTGGCCGTGGCAATCGTGCTGTTGCCGGAACTGTCGCGGGCGCTGAAATCGGGCAATCTGGTCGAGGCTGCAAACCTGCAGAACCGCTCGGTCGAGTTCACCCTGTTCATGACGCTGCCGGCGGCGTCGGCGCTCTGGGTGATGTCGGAACCGATCGTGCGCCTGGTCTACGAACGCGGCGCCTTCGCAGCCAACCATTCGACGCCGATCGTCGCCTCGATCCTGGCGATCTTCGGCCTCGGCCTGCCGGCCTTCGTGCTGATCAAGGCTTTCACGCCCGGCTATTTCGCGCGCGAGGACACGCGCACGCCAATGATTTTCGCGGCCATCTCGGTCGGCGTGAACGTCGCCACGGCGCTGACCCTGTTCCCATCGATGGGCGCGCCGGGTATCGCGGTCGCTTCGGCCGTCGCCGGTTGGGTCAACGCGCTGATGCTGCTCGGCATGCTGATCAGGCGCGGCCATTGGGGCCGGGACGTGCCGCTCTTGAAACGCATTCCCCGGCTGGTGCTCTCCGCGGTGATCATGGCCGCGGCGCTTTATTTTGCCGAGCGCCACTTTGCCACGCAGATCGGGCCCGGGTCACCGCTGGTCGTGAAGGCAACGACCGTGCTTGCGCTGGTCGCCGGGGGCGCCGCGCTCTATTTCGTCGCCGCCTTCGGCACCGGCGGCGCCGATTTCGGCATGGTTCGCAGGAACGTCAAGCGCGGGTCGAAGGCACCGCCTGTCACGGGACAGTCTCCAGATCCGTGAGCCTGAATTCGTCGGCTGTGGAGAGCATCGGAGCGGCGTAGTAGCGAGCGCAGGCGTAGTGGAAACAATCGGCCAGGTTCAGGCGCATGGCGTTGCTGCGAAATCGTGATGCGGCCTCAATGGAGAGCGACGCTGCCTCGGGCGCGGGGGGAAGCTCGCGCAATGCAATTGCTCGCTCTTCGAGAAAGCGGCCCACAATTTCTGCACTTCTGGCGACCGGTATGGCCAGCTTTTCCGGTCGCGCTAGCGCCATCGCTGCCTCCCAAACGGCGATGGCGGAAGTAAACGGTGCCGACGCTTCGGTGACCGCTCGCGCGCAGCGCTCCGCTTCGACCTCGTCGCTTAGCATCGCGACGATGGCTGCTGCGTCGACAAACATCAGTCGTCGCCAGACAATTCGTCGTAGACCGAGCGAGGCAGCGGCTTGCGCGCCTGCTCGCTGAGCTTGATCCCAAACTCTCCCCGCAGCCGTGCTGCCGTTTCCAAAGGTGTTTCACGATTTCGGCGACGCTCCAATGCCTCTCGCATCGCAATCACGATCGCCTCGGTGAGACCTACGCCTTCAGCCTTGGCGAAAGCGCGTGTTAGCCTGTCGGCCTCCTTATTGTTGATGTTGATGGTCAAAGCTACATTCCTTTATGTAGCTCGAAAGATGTAGCTAGTGCGCGTGAATGTCAATGCCCCGCTAAGTCACAATCAGCCCAGAGCGTGCCTCTTGATCGGATGCCGTGCTTCGTCCATAAGCGCGCCGTCGAAAGACTTTCGCCGCGCGCGGTTTCCAGCCGCATGATTGGCTCCAAAAAGTCTGCAACTTTTTGGAATCATGCTTAGACGGCCCTCCACAAGCCATGAGGAACTCATGTCCGCCTTCAAGCCACTCGTCTTTTCGGGCGTCCAGCCGACCGGCAATCTGCATCTCGGCAATTATCTCGGCGCCATCAAGAAATTCGTCGCCCTCCAGGAACAGTCCGATTGCATCTATTGCGTCGTCGACATGCATTCGCTGACGGCGCAGCTCGTGCATCAGGACCTGGGCGACCAGACCCGCTCGATCACCGCGGCGTTCCTCGCCTCCGGCATCGACCCGAAGAAGCACATCGTCTTCAACCAGTCGCGGGTCATCCAGCACGCTGAGCTTGCCTGGATTTTCAACTGCGTGGCGCGCATCGGCTGGATGTACCGGATGACGCAGTTCAAGGACAAGGCAGGCAAGGACCGCGAGAACGCCTCGCTCGGCCTGCTCGCCTATCCGAGCCTGATGGCGGCCGACATCCTGCTTTACCGCGCCACCCATGTGCCGGTGGGCGAGGACCAGAAGCAGCATCTGGAGCTCACGCGCGACATAGCGCAGAAATTCAACAACGACTTCTCGGAAAAGATCGCGGCGCTCGGCGTCGGCGTCGAGATGCAGGTCGGCGAAGAGACGGTGAACGGCTATTTCCCGATCACCGAACCGGTCATCGGCGGCCCTGCGGCGCGCATCATGAGCCTGCGCGACGGTTCCAAGAAAATGTCGAAGTCGGACCCGTCGGACCTGTCGCGCATCAACCTGACCGACGATGCCGACACAATCTCGAAGAAGATCCGCAAGGCCAAGACCGATCCGGAGGCCTTGCCGAGCGAGATCGACGGGCTGGAAAGCCGGCCCGAGGCGGAAAACCTCGTCGGCATCTATGCCGGCCTCGCCGAGATCTCGAAGGAAGACGTGCTGAAGGAATATGGCGGCCAGCAGTTTTCCGTGTTCAAGCCGGCGCTTGCCGACCTTGCCGTGGAGAAGCTGGCGCCGATCGCTTCCGAGATGCGCCGCATCGAGGGCGACCGCGCCTATGTCGACGCCGTGCTCAAGGATGGAGGCGACCGGGCGCGGACGATTGCCGAAGGCACGATGAAGACCGTGCGCGACATCATCGGCCTGCTGCAGGACTGATCGACAGGTTCCGTAGGACCATTGCCGTGCCGGCCGGCGGCTTGCCGCCGGTTCGCGGCGGTGGCAGATTGCGACCGAAACCATACCGAGCAGATAGACATGGTCTCCAAACGCCTCAGCCGCGAAGCCGGGCATCGTAGAAAATTCCTGGCGATCATCGACGACACGCCCGAATGCGAGCGTGCCGTCGCCTATGCCTCGAAGCGGGCGCAACACACCAGCGGCGTGCTGGTGCTGCTCTATGTCATCGAGCCGGATGATTTCCAGCACTGGCTGGGCGTGGAAAAGATCATGCGTGAGGAAGCGAACGCGACGGCGCGCGGAGCACTCGACGGCTACGCCAACAAGGTGCGCCAGAGCGTCGGGATCGAGCCGGAGCTTGTGGTGCGCGAAGGCAAGCCGCCCGAAGAGATCCATAAGCTGATCGAGGAAGACCAGGACATCGCCATTCTGGTGCTGGCGGCCGGCGCCGGCAAGGAAGGTCCGGGACCGCTGGTCAGCGCGGTCGCCGGCCGCGGCGCCGCGTTCCCCATCCCGGTCACGGTGGTGCCGCAGAACCTGTCCGACGAAGAGATCGACAGCCTGGCCTGAGTTGCGAAGGCCTTCCGGCCAGCGCTGGGCTTCTTATCCGCGGCGCACATACCCTAAGCCAACACAAGAATAACCCTACCCTTGGCCGGCGCTTTCGGAGCGCCATTTGGAATCATGTGCGCATTCCAATGGAGGGCCGATGACCGAAACGGATCAAGGGGCAGGCCGACGCGAACAATCGAGGGCGAAAGCCGTGGGCGCAGGTTCGCAGGCGCGGCCGCGCCCGCAGTCGGCGCGCACCCAGGAAAAAGCCCGGCAGACGCCGCATGCGCAGCGCGAACGCAAGCATCGCGTGCTGGCCAAAGGCCATCCGGCCATGGTCGACAGCATCGCCGGCGCGATCACCGTCAAGAGCCTCGATCTCTATTACGTCATCGCCGCCGACGCGCAGATACCCGTGAGCGGCGGGCACGGCTTCGGGCTTTATTTTCATGACTGCCGGTTCATCGGGGGCTATCAGATGACCTTGGCCGGCCTGACGCCGGTCGTCCTGGCCTCGACCGCCCAGAAAGGGTACGCGGCGCTCTTCGAACTGACCAATCCAGACCTGCACTCCAACAAGAATCGCTTGATCCCCAAGGATGAGCTCAGCATTCGCTGGGAGCGCATTCTGGACGCCGAACAGACATGCGTCAGGGAAGTCTTGACCATCCAGAATCTTGGACATGAGGCGCATGACTTTCCGCTGAGCTTGCAGTTCGGCGCCGGTTTCGAGGATATCTTCAACGTCCGCGGGCTGGTGCAGCAGAATCTCGGCAGGGCCGAACGGCCCGCCTGGCGGGATGGCAGGCTGTATTTCGCCTATCACGGTGCCGACCGGCTCCGCAGGATGGCGACGATCGCATTCTCGCCCCGGCCTGACGCCACGCACAAGACGGCGGCCGAATTCCGGATCGATGTGCCGGCCGGAGCCGCACGAACCATCGCGGTGACCATCGCGCTGGAGGAGCAGCCGGAAGACGCCGAGGCCGGGCAACTGAACCAGCGCCCGGCGGACACGCTCGACGGCGTCGCCGGCAAACTCCGGACCAATTCCGAAGAATGGCTGGAGCAGCATACGAAGCTCGACAGCGACAGCCTTCTGCTCAACAGCATCATGGAGAGATCCCTGCGCGATGTCGCGATGCTGCGCTCGGAATTGGGGAGCCGTGAATATTTTGCCGCCGGCGTGCCATGGTTCGTTGCCCTGTTCGGGCGAGACAGCCTGATCGTTGCGCTGGAAATGCTGGCCTTCCAGCCGGAGATCGCCGCCCAGACGCTGCGTCTTCTCGCCAGCTATCAGGGAAGCCGAACGGATCGATGGCGGGAGGAGCAGCCCGGCAAGATCCTGCACGAACTGCGCGTCGGCGAGCTCGCGCGCGCTGGCGATGTTCCTCATGCCAGGTTCTACGGCACGGTGGACGCTACCCCGCTCTTCCTGTTGCTTCTCGGCCGTCATGCCGCCTGGACCGGCGATCTCGACCTGTTTCGCGAATTGCAGGCGCCGGTGGAAAAGGCGCTGGACTGGATCGCCAGGGCCGGTGACGATCATGGCGAGGGCTATCTGAAGTACCGGTGCAGGTCCGCCGAGGGTCTCGTCAACCAGGGATGGAAGGACTCGGGCGACGCGATCGCGAGAGCCGATGGCAGCCTCGCCGGGCCGCCGATCGCCCTCGTCGAGGTGCAGGGCTATGTCTTTGCCGCCAAACAGGCCATCGCCGACCTTTATGAGCGCAGCGGCGAAGCTGGTCGCGCAAGACAGCTTCGCCAGGAGGCCGACAGGCTTCGAAGACGCTTCAATCGTGACTTCTGGTGCGAGAACCAAGGGATCTTCGCCCTCGCGCTGGAAGCAAGAAGCCGCCCGGTCGCGGTCGTTTCCTCAAACCCCGGGCACGCGCTGTGGTGCGGTATCGCGGACCGCGACAAGGGCCGCCGTTCCGTAGCTCGGCTGATGCAGGACGACATGTTCAACGGCTGGGGCGTGCGCACGCTCGCCACCTCGGAGCGGCGCTACAATCCCGTCGGCTACCATCTCGGTACCGTCTGGCCGCACGACAATGCGCTGGTGGCGGCCGGCTGCCGGCAATATGGCGAGGACGACGCGGCGCTGCGGATCTTCACGGGCATCGCCGAGGCCGCGATGCACTTTCGCCACCACAGGCTGCCGGAAGCGATGGCGGGCTTTCCGCGCGCGGATTTCCAGGTACCAGTGCATTACCCGGTGGCTTGCCACCCCCAGGCCTGGGCGGCCGGAACAGCGCCCTTCCTGCTGACGGTGTGCCTTGGCCTGGAACCCGACGGTTTCGCGAACAAGCTGCGGATCGTGCGACCGCGGATGCCCGGTTTCGTGAACCGTATCGAGCTTCGCGGATTGCGTGTCGGCAAGAGCAGCGCCGATCTCGAATTCAGGCGAACCGGCGATGGCGCCGAAGTCGATATCCTGCAGACGAGTGGACAATTGACCGTCGAAGCTGGAGGATGAGGGTTGCCACGGTTCGGACATCCCGCCATGGCAAAAACATTCCGCCAGCCAGCCGTTCCTAGCGACGCGTTTCGCTTGAATGTCCAGCCGATAGAGCCTATTTAGAATTATTCCAAACTATCGGCCCGCGAAGGGCCTGGAGATACCCATGTTCATCCAGACCGAGTCGACGCCGAACCCGGCGACGTTGAAGTTTCTTCCCGGCAAGGAAGTGCTGCGCGAAGGCACCGCCGATTTCCGCAACGCCGATGCAGCGGCGGAGGCCTCGCCGCTGGCCGGCCGGCTGTTCGAGATCCCGGGCGTCACCGGCGTTTTCTTCGGCTATGACTTCATCACCGTGACCAAGGACGGCCCCGACTGGCAGCATCTGAAGCCGGCGATCCTCGGCGCCATCATGGAGCATTTCATGTCCGGCGCGCCGGTCATGGCCTCGGCCGCTCCGGCGAGCGAAGCCGGCGGCACCGGCGAGTTCTACGACAAGGCCGACGAGGAGCTGGTGCTGACCATCAAGGAACTGCTCGACACGCGCGTGCGCCCGGCCGTCGCGCAGGACGGCGGCGACATCACCTTCCGCGGCTTCGAGAACGGCACGGTGTTCCTGCATATGAAGGGCGCCTGCGCCGGCTGCCCCTCTTCGACGGCGACGCTGAAGCACGGCATCCAGAACCTGCTTCGCCATTTTGTTCCGGAAGTGCAGCAGGTCGAGCAGGTCGCCTGACGCATTCCGGGCCGGTTTCTGCGCGACCGACCCCTATCGCAAAAAACAAAAAACCGGGCCCCAACAGCCCGGTTTTCTGTTTTCAGGACGTCTTGTTGTTGCCTAGACGGTCCGCTTGTGAAACTTTTTCTCGCCTACATCACGATGACTTTGGCGCCGACCGAGGTGCGGTCGTATAGGTCGATAATATCTTGGTTCATCAGCCGGATGCAGCCCGACGACATCGCCTTGCCGATCGAGAACCATTCCGGGCTTCCATGCAGGCGGTAGCCCATGTCTCCGCCCTTGTTGAAGAGATACATGGCGCGCGCGCCAAGCGGGTTCTTCAGGCCCGGCTCCATGCCGCCGGCGAATTTGGCGAGCTCGGGCTGGCGCTTGATCATCGGCGCCGGTGGCGTCCAGGTCGGCCATTCGCGCTTCAGCGCGATATGGGCGGTGCCATGCCATTCAAAACCTTCGCGGCCGACGCCGATGCCATAGCGCATCGCCATGCCGTCGCCCTCGATGAAATAGAGGAATTTGTTCTGGGTATCGACGATGATGGTGCCCGGCTTCTCGGAAGAGTCATACCGCACTTCCTGGCGGTGGTACCTAGCGGGGACCTTCTCGATCGGGATGCGCGGCAGCTGATAGCCGGCATCGGTCATCGCGCCATAGTTGTTGGTGAACATCTGCCCACCGATGGTGCTGCACCCGCTGATCGCGGTCGACAGCGCAAGAGCGGCGAGGATTGCAATTGACTTCAAGCGCATGAATAAGTCCGACGCCCTGTCTCGATGTCAGCGGCACGAGTCGGCCGCTTTGTTACCATCATTCATGCTGGCATTTCTTTTGCTTGCCAAGCGCGCACTGCCTATATGCAAGACCTTCCCCGCCGGTAAGTGCCGAACTGCGGCATTTCGGCAACAGGGCTCACAGGATTGTGAAGCAAAATCAATGAGGCGGTTATAGAGCCGCCTGGAGTTCGAGGAGAGCGCCATGAATGTCGGTGATGCCGCCGAGCGTTCCGGACTGCCGGCCAAGACCATCCGCTACTACGAGGAGATCGGCCTGATCCGTCCGGCGCGGGCAGAGAACGGCTATCGCGATTACTCCGGCGACGATATCCATCGGCTTGCCTTCCTGCGCCGCGCGCGCAATCTCGGCTTCTCAATCGACGATTGCAGGCAGCTGATGGCGCTCTATCAGGATCGCGGCCGCGCCAGCCACGACGTGCGCGAGATCGCCGCCGCCCATGTCAAAGCGATCGAAGAGAAGGTGCGCGAATTGCAGTCGATGCGCTCGACGCTGCAGAAGCTGATCCATGCCTGCCATGGCGATGACCGGCCGGACTGCCCAATTTTGGACGACATGGCGGGCGCTGCCTGAGGCCCAGTCCTGTCAGCGCATCCAGAAATCGCGGTGCGGGGCGAGCAACTCGTCCGCAATTTCGGGGAACGGACCGAAGACCTCGATCTTTTTCTGGCCGGAAGCGAAGACGGTACGCGAGGCGAGGTTCATCGTCGGATTCTCCGCGTGGTCCCCGGTGAGCGCCAGGAGGCTGGTTTCCTCGACCCCGTAGACCAGCCGCCCGATATTCGCCCAGTACATCGTGCCGGCGCACATCGCGCATGGTTCGAAGGTCGAGACCAGCGTGCATTGCCACAGGAACTGAGGCTCATAGGCCGCCGCCGCGCGACGGGCCAATTCGGTCTCGGCATGGCGCACCGTGTCGAGATTGCCCTGCCGCATCAAGACGCGATCGTCCGGCCCGACCAGCACGCAGCCGAACGGATGATGCCCATGCGCCGCCGCCTCACGCGCGACAGCGTCGGCGGACCGAAGGTGGGCAAGCATCTGATCGCGCGTCATGGCATCCTCCACGCCAAAATCCAGCCGAGGTGCGGTTCTTGGGCCGAGACTGAAGTCACAGGGCAGGATTAACAAGAGCTAAATTCTATGAGGTTGACTACGCCCGGATTGACTAGGCATAGAGGCACCATGGTCTGAGGGCGGGACGGTGACGCATCGGTCTGCAAAACCGACGGAATGGGTTCAATTCCCACTCAGACCTCCATTCCTTTCACACTCCTGGTTTGTCAAATATATAATCGCCCCCTGAAACTGGGTTCAAACCGTGAACAAAATCTGGCATGGTGCCTGCCATGCCCATCGTTTCCCCGATTCCCCTCAACCCTTTGATCGACGGCCGCCAGTCGGAGCGCGCCATGCTGGTGCGGCGCGGCGTGCAGCGGCTGCTTAGAGAAATGGGCGCGCATGTGCTGCCGGAGCTGTCTTTGGCCACCGGGCGGCGCGCCGATCTCGTGGCGCTGACCAGGCAGGGCGACATCTGGATCATCGAGATCAAATCCTCAATCGAGGATTTCAGGGTCGACCGCAAATGGCCGGACTACCGGCTGCATTCCGACCGGTTCTTCTTCGCCACCCATCCCGGCGTTCAACAGGACATCTTTCCCGAGGAATGCGGCTTCATCCTTTCCGACGGCTATGGCGCGGAGATCCTTCGCGATGCGCCGGAGCACCGCATGGCGACCGCGACGCGCAAGGCGCTGATGCTGCGGATCGCCCGCGCGGGCGCCGCGAGGCTCTTGGCAGCCGAGCTTGCCGGCGTCGCGGTGCCGGCGCTGGATGGCGAGAGCGAGTAGATAGAAGTCGCGCCGCGTTGACGGCGGCGGCTGGCATCCGACCCGGTCTCCCCAGAGGCTCGCGAAAATTTTCGTCTCGCACCGATGATTTCCGTCGATCCCGTTTGTCTTCACCTACAGGCGCGTCCGGATGGCCGGCGGCCTGGAAAGAGGTGATCACATGAAACCGTTGCAAAATCAGAATGTCGTCGTCGTCGGGGGCAGCCGGGGTGTCGGCCGTTCGATCGTGGAAGCAGCGCTTGACGCGGGCGCGCATGTGCTTGCCGTCGCTCGCGGCGCCGACGACCTCAAGCAGTTCGCCTGGGAACGGCCGGGCCTGAAGACCCTTGCCATCGACGCGACGGCGGAAGCCGCGCCGCAAGCGGTTTTCGATGCGCTTGCGCCTGACGTGTTGGTGGTCTGCGCGGGTGCGCTCGCCCCTTCGGCGCCGATCCAGGAGCAGAGTTGGGAGGTCTTCTCGGCGAACTGGGAAATGGACGTCAAGGCGTCGTTCCTGTTTTGCCGAGAAGCCCTCAAGGGCCGGCTCAAGCCAGGCGCCCGTGTGCTGCTGATCGCCAGCGGCGCCGCTATCAGCGGCGGCCCGCCGAACTCGGGCGGCTATGCCGGCGCCAAGCGCATGCAGATATTCCTGGCCGGCCATTGCCAGAAGGAATCGGACCGACTCGGCCTCGGCCTGCGCTTCATGGCGCTGTCGCCGGCCCGCATCATGCCGGGCACCGGGGTCGGCGACCGCGGCATCGACGGCATCGCGGCCTATATGGGCATCCGTCCGGCCGACTTCCTGGCCAGCATGAGCGACATGCAGACGCCCGCCGATGTCGGACGGGCAGTGGTCCAGCTCGTAACGGGCAAGCCGCAGGGCAGTTCCTTCACCGTGAGCGGCAGCGGCCTTGCGGCGGCGGCATGAGGCGCGCAGGATGGCGGCCGAATCCAGTGCCCCGGGCTCCGCATGACTGACGCCACCGGCCCTCTCGAGCCTTTGGGCCGGCCAGGCCAGCCGGTCCTCGACCGGCTGGCTTTCGAGCGCCTGAGCGCCGCCCACCGCCGCGCGCTCAAGCTCCATTGCTACCGGATGATGGGCTCGCTCAACGAGGCGGACGATCTCGTCCAGGAAACGTTCCTCAAGGCCTGGCGCGCGCGGTCGCAATTCGACGGACGCGGCTCAGCGCGCGGCTGGCTCTACGCGATTGCCACAAAAAGCTGCCTCAATGCGATCAAGGCACGCTCGTCAGCGCGGCGCATTCTCGAGCAGCCCCGACGGCCACCCTCTGAAGGAGAAGCGACCGGCGGGCCAGCCACGGAGCTCGCCTGGCTGGAGCCGTATCCGGACGCGGAGCTGCCAGACATTGCCGACGACAGGCCCGGCCCGGAAGCGCGCTACGAGGCCCGCGAGGCCGTGCGGCTCGCCTTCGTCGCGGCGATCCAGTTCCTGCCACCCAGGCAGCGCGCGGCCTTGCTGCTATGCGATGTGCTCGGATGGTCCGCGATCGAGACCGCGCAATTGCTGGGCGGATCGACCGCCTCGATCAACAGCGTCTTGCAGCGGGCCCGCGCGACGATGGGCAATCGCTATCTCCAGGGGCGCGCGACGCAGTGGTTGCAGCCCAGTGCGGACGAAGGCGTGCTGCTCGAACGCTATATGCAGGCTTGGCAGGCCGACAATCTCGACGGGCTTGTCGAGCTGCTGCGCGATGACGCCATCTATCACATGCCGCCATGGCGGGAATGGTACCGCGGACGCCCGGCCATCGGAGCCTTCCTGGGGAGTGTCTGGAGCAATTTTGCCGGCTACCGCGCGGCGGCCGTCGGCGCCAACACCCAGCCGGCCGTCGGCGTCTACGCGCTTGGCCGCCACGATTCCAAGTGGCGGCCGCATTCGCTGCATGTCATCGAGCCGGCAGGCGGCAACATCGCCTCGCTGACGATCTATGTCCCGCCGCTCGGTCCCAGCCTGTTTGCGGCCTTCGGCCTGCCGCCGGAACCTGTCGTGTCCTGAGGGGTCAGCCCAGATCTTCTTCCGCCCCGCCAGCCGCCGGCGTCGTGAGCAGCACGGCGGCGCCCAGCAGCGCGGCAACCAGCGAGCCGGCAAGGATGCCGACCTTCACCGCGCCCTGGAGCGCAGGATCGTCGGCGAAGGCAAGCAGGCCGATGAACAGGCTCATGGTGAAGCCGATGCCGCAAAGCAGCGAAATGCCCAACATATGCAGCCAGCCGGCATTGACCGGCAGGTCGGCGAGGCCGAAGCGGATCGCGAGCGCCGAGGAGCCGAAGACGCCGACCAGCTTGCCTACGACCAGGCCGGCGGCGACGCCCAGCGTCAACGGCTCGACAAGGGCTGCAAGGCTCAGGCCGCCGAGCGGCACGCCGGCATTGGCGAAGCCGAAGATCGGGATAACGAGGAAGGGCACGAGCTTGTGCAGGCCGTGCTCCAGCCGGTGCAGCGGCGAATGTTCTGTTTTGTGGCTGATGCCGGGAGAGCGCTCCAGCGGGATGGTGAGCGCCAGCGCGACGCCGGCCAGCGTGGCATGCACGCCCGATTTCAGCACCAGCACCCACAAAACGACGCCAAGCAGGAGATACGGCCAAAGCTTCATGGCCCGCATACGGTTGAGCAGGACGAGCAGGGCGATGACGACGAAGGCGGCGGCCAGATAGGCGAGCGACAGGCCGCTTGTGTAGAACAGCGCGATGATGACGACGGCGCCCAGATCGTCGATGATGGCCAGAGCGGTGAGGAACACCTTCAGCGAGGCGGGCACGCGGCTGCCGAGCAGCGACAGCACGCCGAGCGCGAAGGCGATGTCGGTGGCGGTGGGGATCGCCCAGCCGGAGAGCGCTGCCGCATTGTTGCGGTTGATCAGGACATAGACCAGCGCCGGCACAGCCATGCCGCCGGCGGCGGCGATGCCCGGCAGCACGCGTCGCGGCCAGGTCGAGAGCTGTCCGTCCAGCATCTCGCGCTTGATCTCCAGCCCGACCAGCAGGAAGAACACCGCCATCAGCCCGTCATTGATCCAGTGCGAGACGCTGAGCGGCCCGAGATAAGCGTGCAGGACGGCGAAATAGGTTGCGGCCAAAGGCGAGTTGGCGACGATCAGCGCAAGGGCTGCGGCCGCCATCAGGATGATGCCGCCAGCGGCCTCGCCGTCAAGGAACTCGCGCAGGATCGATTTCGGCCGCTCGTCTCGCATGGTGCCTCGCTAACCTAGCCTGTTGGCCGGGAATCTGTAGTCCAATGATGCGCAGCATCCGTGATGACGCAAGGCTTACAAGTCACACGACAGCGCATGCTTCGAAAGTTAGCTGAAACGCCTGTCCTTTCGTCATCCACGGGCGAAGCAAGGAGCGAAGCGACGCGGCGCAGACTCGTGGATGACGACGCTTGCCTAGCGCGGCGCCCGCTTTGCGAGTATCCGCTGCAGGGTGCGGCGGTGCATGTTCAACCGGCGCGCCGTTTCGGAAACGTTGCGGTCGCACATTTCGTAGACGCGCTGGATGTGCTCCCAGCGCACGCGGTCGGCCGACATCGGGTTTTCCGGCGGCGCGGCGCGCTCGCCGGAAGTGCGGGTGAGCGCGGCGAAGACGTCGTCGGCATCAGCGGGCTTGGAAAGATAGTCGACGGCGCCGAGCTTCACCGCCGTCACCGCGGTGGCGATGTTGCCGTAGCCGGTCAGGATGATGGCGCGGGCGTCGCCGCGCTTCTCGCGAATGACTGCCACGACATCGAGGCCGTTGCCGTCGCCAAGCCGCATATCGACCACCGCATAGGCCGGCGGATGGGCGCGCGCCTTGGCGACCGCCTCTTCCACACTCTCCGCCGTCTCGACCACGAAGCCCCTTGTCTCCATGGCCCGGGCAAGCCGGGTGAGGAAGGGCTTGTCGTCCTCGACGATGAGCAGCGAGGTGTCCTCGCCCTCGACCATTGCGCCAGTCGTTTCGTCTCCGCTCATCTTATCGGCATCCTATTGACCAAAAGCGCACCCGTCGAAACGAATTCCGGCGAAGGCGCTTGAAGTCCATGTTTTCGGGCATGCCGCTTTTCCAGACACAATTTTGGGCGACATGCTTCACTTTTACGCAGATACAGTCCCGCAAGGGCAATGTCCAATTTTTAGAGCCGGCAACAGAGCTGCCATGCGACAACTGCAAGGTTTAGGCGTTGTCGAACATGGTGGCCGAGGCCTGTTCCTGGTTGAGGAAGACGCCGCGCGGCCAGGATATCTGCACCACCGCGCCTTCGCCGAGACCGCTCGAATTGCGGAAATCGATGGTGGCGCCGGAACGCTCCAGCAAGGTCTTGGCGATGAACAGCCCGAGCCCCAGGCCGCCGCCGGCCTCGGTGCCCTGGCGCGTCGACATATAGGGCTCGCCGATGCGGTCGATGATCTCGGCCGGGAATCCCGGCCCGTCATCGATGATGGAGAAGGTGACCGCCTCATTGTCCCAGCTCCAGCTGACGGTGACGGAGCTGCGGGCGAAATCGACGGCGTTCTCGACCAGATTGCCGAGCCCGTAGATGACGCCAGGGTTGCGCTGGCCGACCGGCTCCGGGCCGATGCGCTCGCCGGGCCGCAGCCGGATCGAAATGCCGAAGTCGCGATGCGGCGCCGTCACCTCCTCGATCAGCGAGGTGAGCGGCATGCGCGACAGATGCGCTTCGCCTTCCGAGGAAAGGCTGGTCAGCCGCTTCAGGATCTCGCGGCAACGCTCGCTCTGCGAGCGCAGGAGCTTGACGTCCTCGCCATATTTCGGGTCCTTGCCGAGCGCCTTCTCCATCTCCTTGGCGACGACGGTGATGGTGGCCAGCGGCGTGCCGAGCTCATGCGCGGCAGCGGCGGCCAGCCCGTCCAGCGCGGACAGATGCTGCTCGCGCTGCAGCACCAGTTCGGTGGCGGCAAGCGCATTGGCGAGCAGGCGCGCTTCCGCCGCGACGCGGAAGGCATAGATGGCGGTGAAGGCGATCGAGGCGAAGACCGCCATCCACATGCCGGCGACATAGATGAAGGGCATCGGCAGCGGCGATCCCTCATACCAGGGCAGCGGCAGGTGGAAGAACACCAGCAGCGTCGCGGCTATCATGACCAGCGCGCCCAGCACCGCGGTCATGCGCAGCGGCAGGGAAGCGGCCGAGATGACGACCGGCACTGAAAGCAGCACGCAAAACGGATTGGTCAGGCCGCCGGTCATGTAGAGCAGGCCGGTAAGCTGGATGCCGTCGAAGGTGAGGATCGCGAAGGCCGAAAGCGGGGTCAAGCGGTGCGCCGCGGGATAGCGGAAGGTGAGCCACAGATTCATCCAGGCCGAGCAGGCGATCAGCGCGAAGCACATCGACACCGGCAGTGGGAATTTCAGCCCGTAGGCGACGACGAGCACCGCAATGCTCTGGCCGACAATGGCCAGCCAGCGCAGTCGGATCAGCGTGTTGAGCCGCAACCGCTGGCTTTGCTGGGAATCGGGCGCGCGCAGGATGTTGATCATCGACTTACGATTATAACCGCAGGAGGGTAAGCGCTAGTAGCCCTTCGCTCCTTGCTCCGCCCGTGGATGACGAAGCGATGGGTGTTTGCGCCAATCGCCAACGTGCCGCAGCGGCATGAACTACGTCCCACGCGGCTTGGCGCGGCTGGTGGCGGCAGCCAGCAGCGGATTTTCCGGCCAGACATGCTTTGGATAGCGGCCGCGCATGTCGGTGCGCACGTCCGCCCAGGAGCCGCGCCAGAAGCCGGGAAGATCGCGCGTGGTCTGTATGGGACGATGCGCCGGCGACAGCAGCTCCAGCGTCAGCGGCACCGCGCCGTTGGCGATCGTCGGATGACGGTCGAGGCCGAACAGCTCCTGCACGCGGATCGAAAGCACTGGCCATTCGCCGTCATAGCGGATCGGCACGTGGCTGCCCGATGGCGCGTCGAAATGGGTCGGCGCCAGCGCGTCGACCCTGCGTTGCAGGTCGTGCGGGACCAGCGCCATGAGCGCCGACGACAAAGTCGCCGGCTTGATGGCCGCGAAAGAGGCATCGCCGGAGAGAAACGGCAGGAGCCAATCGTCGAGGCCCTCGATAAGCGCTGCATCCGAAACATCGGGCCAGGGCGCGCCCAGGCCGCGATGCAGCCAGCCGAGCCGCTGGCGGAGCGTCTCCGCTTCCTTGCCCCAGTCGAGCAGCGACAGGCCGTGCTCGCGTAAAGCATCGAGGATAGCCCGATCGGCGTCGGCGCCGGACGGCGCCGGCAGCATGCGTTCGGACAATGTGATGGCGCCGAGCCGGGCGGTCTCACGCATGCGCACGGCGCGGCGCTCGCGGTCGAAACTCGCCTCGCGCTTCGTCTCGATGCGATCGGCAAGAGCGGCGCGGATATCGGCTTCGCCGACCGGGGCGGCGGCGGTGATGCGGGCGTTCTGCGCCTTGCCCTGCAGGTCGGCGACCACCAGCCAGGTCTCGTTGGCAAGCGGGTCGGCGGCATCGACCATGGCGCCCGACCCGTTGGCGAGCACGAAGCGGCTATGCTCGCCGCGCGCCCTCGCGACCCGATCCGGCCAGGCATGGATGAGGAGCGAGCCGGCGCTCTTACCCTCCCCCTCGAGGGGAGGGTCGAGCCGCGCAGCGGATCGGGGTGGGGTCGGTTCGGCCACGCTACCGGCGACCCCACCCCGTCGATCACGCTGAGCGTCGCTCAGCGCGCTCGCCGACCCTCCCCTCGAGGAGGAGGGTAAGGCCTGTCTGGCCAAACGCTCGGCGAGCTGCCTGGCGGCATTGGCGCGGGGGGATTTCTCGCCGCGAAAACGAATCAGACGCAGCTCCAGATCGGCGCTGTCGCCGCCCAGTCCGCGCTCGGTCAAAAGCACGGCAAGCGTCGCCGCATCGAGCGCATGACCGGTCTTCGCCGCTTCGGCCACCATATGCGCCAGCCGCACCGGCAGCGCCAATTTGCGCATCGCGCCGCCCGCCTCGGTCAGTCGCCCTGCCTCATCGATGGCATGCAACGCGCGCAGCAGGACCCGCGCTTCGTTGAGCGCCGGGGCCGGCGGCGGATCGAGGAAGGAAAGGCTCGACGGATCGGCAACGCCGAAAGCGGCGCAGTCGAGCAGCAGGCCGGACAAATCCGCCTCGAGGATCTCTGGCGGCGTGAAGGCAGGAAGCGACGCGGTCTGCTCGGCGCGCCACAGTCGCACCGCCACGCCAGCTTGCGTACGGCCGGCTCGGCCGGCGCGCTGGTCGGCCGAAGCCCTGCTGACGCGCACCGTCTCGAGCCTGGTCAGGCCGCTCGCCGGCTCATAGCGCGGCAGCCGCGACAGGCCGGAATCGACGACGACGCGCACGCCGTCGATGGTGATGGACGTCTCGGCGATCGAGGTCGCCAGCACCACCTTGCGGCGGCCGGCCGGTGCCGGCTTTATCGCCGCGTCCTGCGCCCTGTTGTCGAGCTGACCGTAAAGCGGGACGATATCGGTGTCGGCGGCGACATTGCCCTGAAGCCGCTCGGCGGTACGCTCGATCTCGCGCTGTCCGGGCAGGAAGGCGAGCACGCTGCCTTGCTCGCCGGCCAGGGCCGCGCGCACGGCCCTGGCCATGGCGTCCTCGATCGCCATGCCTGCCGGCCGTTCGTCGTAGCGGATCTCGACCGGGAAGGCGCGGCCCTCGCTCTCGATCACCGGCGCCTGCGCCAAAAGCTTTGCAACGCGCGCGCCGTCGAGGGTCGCCGACATGACCAGCAGGCGCAGGTCCGGCCGCAGCGCGCCCTGCACGTCGAGCGCCAGCGCCAGGCCGAAATCCCCGTCGAGCGAGCGCTCGTGGAATTCGTCAAAGATCACCGCGGAGACGCCCGGCAGTTCCGGGTCGTCGAGGATCATGCGCGAGAGCACGCCTTCGGTGACGACCAGGATTTTCGTCCGCGCCGAGGTCCGGTTCTCCATGCGCATGGCGTAGCCCACCGTGCCGCCGGGTTCTTCGCCCAGCAGCTCGGCCATGCGGCGGGCGGCGGCGCGGGCGGCGAGCCGGCGCGGTTCGAGCAGCACGATCCGGCCCTGCCCCAGCCATGGCGCGTCGAGCAGCGCCAGCGGCACCAGCGTCGTCTTGCCTGCGCCGGGCGGCGCCACCAGCACGGCGCTGTTGCGCTGGGCGAGCGCTTCGCCGAGTGCCGGCAGCACGGCTGTGACCGGAAGCTCCGGCAGGGGTTTCGTCGTCATGTCGCCCGCATATCAGCGGTCGCGGTCGCCATGCAACTTGCCGGAAGGGTGCACGCTCAAAGCCTGGTTCGCGAAAACGGGTTCCAGCGCACGGTGCCGAGCCTCACCTCTTCGCGCACCATCGTCAGCAGGCCGGAGGCGCCGACCACCGCCAGGCCGACCAGCGACAGCCAGTCGGGATATTCCTGGAAGAACAGCGCGCCGAGGATGACCGCCCAGACGATCTGCGAGTAATGCGTCGGCGCAATGCGGTTTGCGGGCGCGTATTTGACCGCGAGCAATTGCAGCAGCTGTCCGCCGGCGGTGAAGATTCCGGCCAGCATCAGCCAGACCAGTTGCCCGAGACCGGGGAGCGAGAACGAGGTCGCGGCAGCACCCACCCCGTTGAAGACCAAGCCATATCCGACCAGCGCGCCTAGAATGGTCGTACGCTTCTCCTGCTGGGCGAGCGAGCGCATCAGGATGACGCTGGTCGCGGCGAGGAAGGCGTTGGCAAAGGCGGCGAGATGGCCGAGATGCAATTCGCGAAAGCCCGGCCGCACCACCAGCATGACGCCGACAAAGCCGGCGACGACGGCCAGCCACCGCCAGGGACCGACCCTTTCCTTCAGGATGACCGTCGACAGGATGGTGACCAGCAACGGCGCCAGGAAGATCAGCGCGTAGACTTCCGCCAGCGGAATGGTGGTGAAGGCAAAGACGCTGAGCACGCCCGACGCAATGCCCGCCAAGGCGCGCGCCTGCACCGCCCAAGGCCTCTTGGTGCGCCAGGCGTCGCGCCAGCGTTCGTCGCTGGGCTTGGTGAAGAACAGAAAACAGCCGGCAAACAGGGTCGAGAAGAAGCCGATCTCGAAGACGGTAAACTGCCCGCCCAGGCTCTTGATGACGGCGTCGCTGAACGAATAGCTTGCATAAGCGATCAGGGCGAGCAGGATTCCGTTCGGCACGATACCATTTCCGGGAGAGAAGACGTGAAGATACTGGCGCTGGGAGCGCATCCCGACGACATCGAGATATTCATGTTCGGTACGCTGGCCGCCTATGCCGCGCAAGGCGCAGAGCTGACTTTTGCCATAGCCACCGATGGTGCCAAGGGCGGCAAGGGCGATCCGAAGGCGCTTGCCCGCTTGCGGCGCGAGGAAGCGGCCAAAGCGGCGGGCCTGCTCGGCGTCGAGCCGCGTTTCCTCGACTTTCCCGACGGCGCGCTCATCGCCGATGCCGCGTTCATTGCGGTGCTGAAGGCGCTGGTCCGCGAGGTGAAGCCCGACCTCGCCATCACCCACGCGCCCTACGATTACCACGGAGACCACCGCGCCCTGTCCGACGGCGTGCGCATCGCGGCGTCCTTCGCGGTGCCGGTGCTGCATGCCGACACGCTCGGCGGCACCGGTTTTTCGCCGACGCATTATGTCGAGATATCGCATCACTGGGACATCAAGGCTAAAGCGATCCGCGCGCACCAGTCGCAAGGTCCGGAGCATTATGTGCACAGGGCGCGCCTCCAAAACGAGTTCCGCGCCGGACAATGCAACGGCACCGCCAGCGCGCTGGCCGAGGCCTTCCGCTTCGAGCCGACCTTCCCCTTCGCCGACATACGCGCGCTGTTGCCGCCCGCGCCGCCGATCCGGCCGGTGACGGCAAGCCCGAACCCCGCCGGCTGACGACGGACGCAGACGCCCGGCGATCATTTCCCAACGATTTCAATGACCCTTCCCGCGATGCTGCGGCGCAGCAACGAATTCGCTTGCGTTGTTTAGTAAAAAGAGCACTACTAAACAAATTACTAAACATCGGCTGCGCAACGCGCGCCGCCGTGTTTGGGCCCTCGGAGGAGCGAGGGTTGAGGGCTCTTGAAACCGTCATCCGGACGCGTTTCGCAAATGGGAGGTAAGGCATGAAATCGACCTTGAAACTGGCGTTGGGACTGGCCTCGGCGATCTTTGCGTCGACCGCCGTCTCGAACGTCGCGCATGCGGAAGACCTGACGTTATGCTGGGCGGCCTGGGACCCGGCCAATGCGCTCGTGGAACTGTCCAAGGACTTCACCAAGGAAACCGGCATCGGCATGAAGTTCGAGTTCGTGCCGTGGACCAACTATGCCGACCGCTTCCTCAACGAGCTCAACTCGCACGGCAAGCTCTGCGACCTGATCATCGGCGACAGCCAATGGGTCGGCGGCGCCGCCGAGAATGGGCACTATGTCAAGCTGAACGACTTCTTCGACAAGGAGCATATCAGCATGGACGACTTCGTGCCGGCGACCGTCGTCGGTTATTCGGAATGGCCGAAGAACACGCCCAATTACTGGGCGCTGCCGGCCATGGCCGACGCGGTCGGCTGGACCTACCGCAAGGACTGGTTCTCCAAGCCCGAACTGCAGAAGGAGTTCAAGGAGAAGTACGGCCGCGATCTCGCCCCGCCGAAGACCTATGACGAGCTGAAGCAGATCGCTGAATTCTTCCAGGGCCGCAACATCGACGGCAAGAAGGTCTACGGCGCCTACATCTTCACGGAGCGGGGGTCAGAAGGCATCACGATGGGCGTGACGAACGTCCTTTACGATTATGGTTTCCAATATGAGGATCCCAAGAAGGCATACGCCATGAAGGGATTCGTCAACTCCGCGGACGCGGCGAAGGGCCTCGAATTCTACAAGGACCTTTACAAGTGCTGCACAGCGCCGGGCATGACCGACGCCTACATGTCGGAGGGACTTGACGCCTTCAAGTCAGGCCAGGTGGCGATGCAGATGAACTGGTTCGCGTTCTTCCCGGGCCTTTACAAGGATCCCAATGTCGGCGGCGACAAGATCGGGTTCTTCCCCAATCCTGCCGGACCGCAGGGTCACTTCACGCAGCTCGGCGGCCAGGGCATCTCGGTGGTCTCCTATTCGGACCATAAGGACTCCGCCCTGAAATATATCAAGTGGTTCGCACAGCCTGCCGTGCAGCAGAAGTGGTGGGAGATCGGCGGCTACTCGGCGCTGAAGGCGGTCGTCGAGGCTCCGTCCTTCCCGAAAAGCGCGCCTTTCGCTCCCGACTTCCTGCAATCGATGCAGATCGTGAAGGATTTCTGGGCCGAGCCAAGCTACGCCACGCTGCTGCAGGCGATGCAGAAGCGCGTCCATGACTATGTCGTGGCCGACCAGGGCACCGCGCAGGAAGCGCTCGACAGCCTCGTCAAGGACTGGACGCAGACCTTCCAGGACGACGGCAAGATGTAAGGCTCCTCCCGAGCCGGAGATTTCAGGTCGAGACGACCTGAAATCTCCGCCTCTAAGATCAGAGATAGAGCATGATGTCGTCCGAAAACCGCTGACACTTTTCGGCATCATGCTCTGGTCCCGTGCCGCCTTGGCACGGGACGCAGTTCAGATAAATTCCATCGACGAGAGCTACCAGTGACCGACGCAGGATTAACCATGCTTGATCGGACTGCGGACAACTTTGCCCGGGCGACACCGGAACCGTTGGCCCGCAAGATCCGGGGCATCAGCGACAAGGGCCTCGCCTGGCTGTTCATCTCGCCGACGATCCTTTTGCTGCTGGCGATCAACATCTTTCCGCTGTTCTGGGCGATCTATCTTTCCTTCACCAATTATCGCGCCAACCGACCCAACGAGGTGGTGAAGAATCTGGGACTTGCCAATTACCAACGCATCCTCGGCGACCAGGACATCTGGATCGCCATGCAGGCAACGGCGCATTTCGTTTTCTGGACGATCCTGCTCGAGACGGCGATCGGCTTCACGCTTGCTTGGCTGATCGACCGCAAGTTTCGCGGCCACGCCTTCTGGACGACGATCATCCTGGTGCCGATGATGCTGTCGCCGGCAGTGGTCGGCAATTTTTGGCGCTTCCTCTACCAGCCGCAAACCGGCCTGTTCAACTACATCGTCGCCTTCTTCACCGGCCTGCCGCCTTCGTCCTTCGAGATGCTGGGCAGCGTGCAGCTCGCGCCCTGGGCGATCATCATCGTCGATACCTGGATGTGGACGCCTTACGTGATGCTGATCTGCCTCGCCGGCCTGCGCTCGATCCCCGAATACATCTATGAGGCGGCCGAGGTCGACCGCGCCTCCAACTGGCGGCAGTTCTGGTCGATCACCCTGCCTATGGCCCTTCCCTTCATCATGCTGGCTGTGCTGTTCCGCGGCATCGAGAACTTCAAGATGTTCGACATGGTCAACCTCTTGACCGGCGGCGGGCCCGGCTCGACCACCGAGGTCGCCTCGATCACGCTGAAGCGGCAGGCCTTCGAGAGCTGGCGCACCGGTTATTCGTCGGCCTTCGCCATCATCCTGTTCGTCGCCGTGTTCGGGCTGGCCAACATCTACGTCAAGGCGCTCAACAAGGTGAAGCAGAGATGAGCCTGACAACCGCCCATTCCGTCGTCGCACCCTCGGCCAATTCGAAGCGGATCGCCGGTGCCATCGTCGTCGGCTACGCGCTGATCTCGATCGTGCCGCTGCTCTGGATCTTCGCCACCAGCTTCAAGACGCCACCGGATTCGATCGCCTATCCGCCGAAGATCGTCTTCCAGCCGAGCCTCGAAGGCTATTGCAACCTGTTCACCACCCGCACCAGGCAGACGCCCGAATACATCAACGCGCTCGGGCCGGCGACCGGGCTCTGCGACGAAACGGTGCGCAAGCGCAACATGGTCATCGCCGGCCCGTCGAACTTCCTGCCGCGCTTCGTCAACTCGCTGATCATCGCCTTCGGCTCGACCTTCTGCGCGGTGTTCCTCGGAACGCTCTCTGCCTATGGCTTCTCGCGCTTCAAGGTGCCGCTGGCCGATGACCTCCTGTTCTTCATCCTGTCGACACGATTCATGCCGCCGATCGCGGTGGCGATCCCGATCTACCTAATGTACCGCGAGCTCGGCCTCTCCGACACCGAGCTCGGCATGATCCTGCTCTACACCGCGGTCAACGTCTCGCTGGCCGTCTGGCTGCTCAAGGGCTTCATCGACGAGATCCCGCGCGAGTATGAGGAAGCGGCGATGATCGACGGCTACACGCGGCTGCAGGCGTTCTGGCGCACCGTGCTGCCGCAGGCGACGACCGGCATTGCCGCCACCGCCATCTTCTGCCTGATCTTTGCCTGGAACGAATATGCGTTCGCCGCACTTCTGACTTCCGGCACGGCGCAGACCGCGCCGCCCTTCATCCCGACCATCATCGGCGAAGGCGGCCAGGACTGGCCGGCGGTCGCCGCGGGCACGACGATCTTCCTGGTGCCGATCCTCGTCTTCACCATCCTGCTGCGCAAGCAGCTCTTGCGCGGCATCACCTTCGGAGCGGTGCGCAAATGATTGATGTGGAAACAAGTCGACCCCCACTCCGTCGAGCTTCGCTCGACACCTCTCCCCCGATCGACGGGGGAGAGGAAAGGCGCGAGGCGATTCCAGCCAGGTTCCCTTCCTCTCCCTCCGGAGGGGGGAGAGGTGGCGCTGCGAAGCAGCGACGGAGTGGGGGAACCACCTGGCAACCATCTCTCCCCGTAACCGGGGAGAAGGAAGGGGGTGCCGCATGAACCGCTCTGTTGCCTCCAAGCGCTCCTCCTGGCCCGTCTGGGCAAGGCGCGGCCTGATGGAAAACATCGCGACGGCAATCATCGCCATCGGCTTCCTGATGCTGTTCCAGCCCTTCGCGCTGTCGCTCTACAGCTATTCCTTCGTCACCATGCTTGCCGGCACGGTGATGTTCATCATCGTCTCGAAATTCCCGGAATAACGATGGCCGAGATCCGTGTTCAGAACCTGAGGAAGGCCTTCGGCGCGTTCGTCGCCGTGCAGGATTCCAACTTCGTCGTCGAGGACGGTGAGTTCTTCGTCATGCTCGGGCCATCCGGCTGCGGCAAGACGACGACGCTGCGCATGATCGCCGGCCTCGAACTGCCGACCGGCGGCAAGATCCTGCTTGGCGGCGAGGACGTCACGATGCGCCGGGCGCGCGAGCGCGACATCGCCTTCGTCTTCCAGCTCTTCGCGCTCTACCCGCACATGAACGTGCGCAAAAATATCGGCTTCCCGCTGCTGGCGCAGGGCATGCCTGCCGCCGAGATCCGTCAACGCGTGGAAGAGACGGCGAAGCTCTTGCGCATCGACCACCTGCTCGACAAATCGGTCTCCGGCCTCGCTGGCGGCGACCGCCAGCGCGTCGCGCTCGGCCGCGCCATCGTGCGGCGTCCAAAGTGTTTTCTCATGGACGAGCCGCTCGGCACTTTAGACACCGAATTCCGTGACCTCATGGTCCATGAATTGCGCGAACTGCACAACCGCATCCACGCCACGACCGTCTATGTCACGCATGACCAGATGGAAGCGATGTCGATGGCCGACAAGATCGCGGTGATGAACCATGGCGTCATCGAACAGTTCGGAAGTCCACGCGAAATCTACGACCGGCCGGCAACCATGTTCGTTGCCGATTTCATCGGCTCGCCGCCGATGAACTTCCTGCGCTTCGGCGGCGGGCTTGCGAGGGGCGCCAAGGAAATCGTCGTGCAGGGCGCCAAGGTCACCGTGCCGGAAGTGCGCGAGGACATCGCGCCCGCCGACATGGCGCTCGGCATTAGGCCTGAGCACATCCGCTTCGACGACGGCTCGAAACTGCGCGGCGCAATCTACGGCACCGAATATCTCGGCACGACCCAGATCGTCGCGGTCGAGACGGCGGACGGCATCATCAAGGCCCGCGTGCCGGCCGGCATCCATCTCAGCCCCGGCGAACAGGTCGGGCTGGCGCTGAGCAGCGCCCGGCTGTCGCTGTTCGAGAAAGGCTCGGGACGCGCGGTCAGGACCGCCATGTATGATCAGGCGATGGAGGCGCGCCATGGCTGATGTCCATATCCAGGGCGTGACCAAGAGTTTTGGCGACACGGTCGCGGTCGGCGATCTCGACCTCGCGATCAAGGACGGCGAATTCGTCGTGCTGCTTGGGCCGACTGGCGCCGGCAAGACGACGACGCTGAGGCTGATCGCCGGGCTGGAGCGGCCGGACAGCGGCACGATCCATATCGGCGGCCATGATGCGACGGCGCTGTCACCGGCCGAGCGCGACACCGCCTTCGTCTTCCAGCAATATTCGCTCTATCCGCATCTTTCGGTGTTCGACAACCTCGCCTTCCCGCTGCGCTCGCCGGCGCGGCGGTTTCCGGAAGAGGCGGTGCGCCGGCGTGTCGAGGAGGTCGCGCGCATGGTGCGCATCGACCACAAGCTCGACAACCGCTCGACCAAGCTGTCGGGCGGCGAGATGCAGCGCGTCGCCATCGGCCGCGCGCTGGTGCGCAAGCCCGCGATCTATCTCATGGACGAGCCGCTGTCCTCACTCGACGCCAAGCTGCGCGCCGATCTCCGGCTGGAGCTGAAGCGCATCCAGTCCGAGCTCGGCGCCACCATGCTCTATGTCACGCACGACCAGATCGAGGCGATGACCATGGCCGACCGCATCGGCATCCTCGCCGACGGCGTGCTGGTGCAGATCGGCACGCCGCGCGCGATCTATTCAGAGCCGGCGAACCTGCATGTCGCCGCCCGCCTCGGCCAGCCGGCGATCAACCTCCTGCCAGCCGGGCTGCTGCCCGACGGCGGCGCGCCGACCGGAACGACGACGATCGGCGCCCGCACCGAGCATCTGGCGATCGAGAAGGCGATGAACGGCCATGCCGACGGCGTCGTCGACTGGGTCGAGCATCTCGGCGACCAGAACCACCTGCATGTGACCGTGGGGGCGAAGAAGCTGGTGACGCTGACCGATCCCGACACGCCTTTGGCCAAGGGGGACAAGGTGACGATCCGCTACATGGCTCCGCTCTATTTCGGCTCGGACGGGCAAAGACTCATGTAGCCGGTTCGCGCCATATATTCCCACACCGATTGACGACCGCAGATACGGACTGGACGAAATCCATGAAGCACTTCTTCAACCGCAAGGACACGATCGTCACCGAGGCGCTGGACGGCTTCCTCGCCACGGCGGGATCGGGCGCGCTCGCCCGCCTCGACGGCTATCCAGAGATCAAGGTCGTGCTGCGCGCCGACTGGGACAAGACGAAGGTGGCCGTGGTTTCGGGCGGCGGCGCCGGGCATGAGCCGTCGCATGCGGGCTTCGTCGGCGCCGGCATGCTGACGGCGGCCGTCTCCGGCGAGATCTTCGCCTCGCCGAGCGTCGAGGCGGTGCTGGCGGCGATCCGCGCCACGACCGGCCCGGCCGGCTGCTTGCTGGTCGTCAAGAACTACACCGGGGACCGACTCAATTTCGGTCTGGCCGCCGAGAAGGCGCGCGCCGAGGGCCTGCCGGTCGAGATGGTGATCGTCGGCGACGACATCGCGCTGCCCGACATCGCACAGCCGCGCGGCGTCGCTGGCACGCTGTTCGTGCACAAGATCGCCGGCCACCTCTCCGAGACCGGCGGCGACCTGGCGTCGGTTGCCGCCGCGGCGCGCGCTGCGGCGAAGGACATTGTTTCGCTCGGCATCTCGCTCTCTTCCTGCTCGATCCCCGGACAGGCGCATGAGGAGCGCTTCGGCGCGGAGGACGGGGAGCTCGGCCTCGGCATCCATGGTGAGCCCGGCGTCGAACGCATTACGCTACAGAGCGCCGGCGCGCTGGTGGCGATCATGGCGGAACGCCTTACCGCGCGGCTCGATGCCGGCAGCCGCTATGCCTTGCTGATCAACAATCTCGGCTCGGTGCCAACGCTCGAAATGTCCTTGATCGCCAATGCGGTGCTCGCCTCGCCGCTGGCAAAGGCCGTGGCGCTGACGATCGGCCCCGGGCATCTGATGACGGCGCTCAACATGAACGGATTCTCGCTGTCGCTGATCAAGCTGGACGCGGAACGTGAGGCGGCGCTCAAGGCGCCGGTCGGCCCGCACGCCTGGCTGCCGGCGAAGCCGGTCCGGGCCCCAGTCGTCTTGGCGATGAGCAGGCCCGCCATCGGCGCAACCACAAAGCCTGCCAGCCGCGATGCGGCCGCCGAGCGGCTGATCACGGCCGTTTGTCAAAGGCTGATCGCGCTCGAAGAGCCGCTCAACGCGCTCGACGCCAAGGCAGGCGACGGCGATACAGGTTCGACCGTGGCGACCGGCGCGCGAAGCATCCTCGGGCGCATCGACACGCTGCCGCTTGCCGACAAGACCGCGACATTCGCCGAAATCGGCGATACGCTGGGCACCTCGATGGGCGGTTCCAGCGGCGTGCTGCTGTCGATCTTCTTCACCGCCGCCTCGCAGTCTCTCGGCACTGGCGCATCGCTCGGCAGGTCCTTGCTCGCCGGGCTCGACCGGATGACCTTTTACGGCGGCGCCGAGATCGGCGACCGCACCATGGTCGATGCGCTGGAACCGGCGCTGAAGGCCCTAGACGCGAGCGGGCCGGAAGCAGCCGCCAAGGCGGCGCGGCAAGGTGCTGCGGCAACCGCCGCGATGCGGAAGGCCAAGGCCGGCCGTTCCGTCTATATTGGCGGCCAACTCGACGGTGTTGCGGATCCCGGCGCCTTCGCGGTCGCCGAAGTTTTCGCGGCGGTCGCGGCACTGTTCGTCCCGGCATGAGGAACAAGTGATGGCCGCAGCCGACTTCTCCCGACTGATCGTGGCGGCGGCCGATACGATCGCCGCGCATGCGGAGGAGTTGACCGCGCTCGATCAGGCGATCGGCGATGGCGACCACGGGCTGAACATGAAACGCGGTTTCGAGGCCGTGCGCGCCGAGGCGGACGCCTTCGCGGCGAAGCCGCTGCCCGACGCGCTGAAGGCGGTCGGCACCAAGCTGGTGATGACCGTAGGCGGTGCCTCCGGGCCCTTGTTCGGCACGCTGTTCATGACGCTCGGCAAGGAATTGCCCGCTGCCCCGGATCGCGACGGGCTGACGGCAGCGCTTGGCAAGGCGATCGAGGCTGTCGCGGCGCGCGGCAAATCGCAGCCGGGACAAAAAACCATGCTCGACGTGCTGCAGCCGGTGTATGAGGCATTGGCGCAAGGCCAGACGGCTGCCGAAATCGTCGACGCGGCTGACAAGGCTTCGGAGGCCACGGTGCCGATGAAGGCCCTGCGCGGGCGCGCTTCCTTCCTGGGAGAGCGCTCGATCGGGCATATGGACGCCGGAGCGCGCTCGACCGCGCTTCTGGTGCGCGCGGTCGCGGGAGCGATAGAGGGCAATTGATGAGCAATGTCGGTATCGTCATCGTGTCGCACTCGCCCCTGGTTGCCGAGGGCACGGCCGACATGGTGCGCCAGATGGTGGGCGACGAGGTGCCGCTTGCATGGTGTGGCGGAAACGGCCATGGCGGGCTCGGCACCAGCGTCGAGGCGATCATGGCGGCGATCGACAAGGCCTGGTCGGAAGCGGGCGTCGCCATACTTGTCGATCTCGGCGGCGCCGAGACCAACTCGGAGATGGCCGTCGAGATGATCGGCGAGCCCCGCTCGCACAGAATAGTCGTCTGCAACGCGCCGATCGTCGAGGGCGCGGTGATGGCGGCGACCGAATCCTCCGGCGGCGCCTCGCTCAAGGAAGTGGTGGCGACGGCGCATGAATTGTCGCCGTCGTGAACGAACTGGAACCGACTGAATGTCCGCATCCGCCGAAGCAACGATCCTGATCACCCATGCGGTGGGCCTGCACGCCCGCCCTTCGGTGAAGTTCACCAAGCTCGCCAAGTCGTTCGCGGCCGACGTGGAAGTGGCAGTGGCGGCAAACGGCCCCTGGTTCGACGCCAAGAGCATCGTCAAGGTGATGGCGGCCAAGGCGCCGAAAGGCACGCTGTTGCACATCCGCGCAAAGGGCGACGGCGCGGCCCAGGCGGTGAAAGCCCTGGTCGATCTGGTGCGGCGCGACTTCGACGAGGGCGCGGATCATGTCCGGTCCGCTTGAAACGGGCCTGCATGTCCATCGGCCCGCAAGGAAGGCGAGCCATGCGGGTTGACGGTGTTCCCGCCTCTCCCGGTTACGCCGAAGGCCCGCTGTTCGACCTCGACCGGCCTCCGGCGCGCTACAAGGCCAAGGCGAGCGCCGATGAAGAACAGGTCGCACTGGCAAACGCAATCGGCAAGGCCGTCGGCCGGCTGGCAGCGCTGGTCGAAACCGCCGACGGCGACGCCGCCGGCATCCTCGAATTCCACATCGCCATGCTGGAGGACGACGCGCTGAGCGGTCCGGCCTTGGCGGCGATCGGCTCCGGGCAACCCGCGGATGTCGCCTGGCGCGCGGCGCTCGACGGGGAGATCGCTGGCTACGAAGCGTCGGACCAGGATTATTTCCGCGCCCGCGCCGCGGATTTGCGGGACATCCGCGACCAGGTGCTGCGCGCGCTGAGCGAGGACAACGAGGCCACAGCCCCCCCGGGCGCAATCCTCTATGGCGAGGACATCGCGCCGACGCGCTTCCTCGAAACCGATTGGAGCGTGGGCGGCGGTATAGCGCTGCGATCCAGCAGCACGGCCAGCCATGTCGCGATGCTGGCGCGCTCGCGCGGCGTGCCGATGGTGGTCGGTCTCGGCGCGTCGGCCGCACCGCCCACCGGCGTAGCGCTGCTCGACGCAGAACGCGGCAGGGTCGTTTTCTCGCCGTCGCCGGCCGAGATCGAAGCCTTCCGGCAATCGGCCTCCGCCTTCGCCGACCGTCAAGGCGCAGCGCAGACATTCCTGACGGCGCCGGCGGTGACCAGGGCCGGCACCGCCGTGCGCGTGCAGGTCAACATCGCCTACCCTTCCGATGTCGACGGCATCGACATAGCAACCTGCGACGGCGTCGGGCTGATGCGGACCGAATTCCTGTTTGGCAAGACGCTGCCGGACGAGGAGACGCAATACCGTGCCTATCGCAAGGTGCTGGAATGGGCCGGCGACAAGCCGGTGACCATCCGCACCGTCGATGCCGGCGGCGACAAGCCGGTGCCCGGCTTCACCGTCGAGGAGACCAACCCGTTTCTCGGCCTGCGCGGCATAAGGCTCTCGCTCAAGCGGCGCGATATCTTCCGGGTGCAGATACGGGCATTGCTGCGCGCCGCCATCCACGGCAATCTGAAGGTGATGTTCCCGATGATCGCCACGCCTGACGAATACAGCCAAGCCGCCGCGCTGTTCGCGCAGGAACAGGCTGCGCTTGCCGCGCAAGGCGTGGCGCACCAACTTCCGCCGCTCGGCATCATGGTCGAGGTGCCGTCCGTCGCGCTGGCCCCGGAGGCCTTCGCCGACGTCGCCTTCTTCTCGATCGGCTCCAACGACCTGACGCAATATGTGATGGCGGCCGCGCGGGACAATGCAGCAGTGGCGCATCTCAATTCCGTCCGCCATCCGGCGGTGCTGCGGCTGATCGCTGCTGTGACCGCGTCAGGACGGGAGAGAGGTATTCCGGTCAGCCTGTGCGGCGACGCGGGCGGCGATCCGGCAGCCATCCCTGCGCTGATCGAGGCCGGCCTGCGCGACCTGTCGGTCGCCCCTGCGCAACTCGCCATGGCCAAGGCGGCCATCGCGGACGTCCCGGTGTAAGCGCGGCATGGCCAGGACCGAGAAGATACCTGAAACAGGCGCGGAAGAGGCGATCCGCGCCTATAAGACGATCCTGTCGGAGGTGATCGACCAGCGCCCGTCCGGCATGCGCCAGCGCCTGGCCGATGCGCTCGGCAAGCACCGCAGCTTCGTCACGCAGATTTCCAGTCCGGCCTATTCGATCCCGATTCCGTCAAAGCATCTGCCGTCGATCTTTTCCGTCTGCCATTTCAGCCAGGCCGAGCGCGATCAGTTCATGGCCGCCTATCACCAGGCACATCCCGGCAAGGTGTCCGCCGCTTCCGGATCGCGCAAGACACGCCATGTCTCGCTCATCGTGCCGGATTTCGGCGACGACAAGCAGAACGCCGCGCTCGACCGGGCGATCAACGAATTCATCCAGAAGATCACCAGCATCGCCGGCAAGGGCAGCGGCTAAGCAGGATGTACTCGGGAGGACTGCCATGAAGAAGTTTCTCAATTCGGTGGACACGATTCTGACCGAGAGCCTTGACGGTTTCGTCGCCGCCCATGCCGACATCCTCGTGCTCGGCGAGGAGCACAAATTCATCCGCCGCAAGGAGCTGAAGCCAGGCAAGGTAGTGTTGATCTCCGGCGGCGGCTCCGGCCATGAGCCGCTGCATGGCGGGCTGGTCGGCCACGGCATGCTGGACGCCGCCTGCCCCGGCCAGGTGTTCACCTCGCCGACGCCGGACCAGATGCTGGCCGCCGCAGAGGCTGTCGACACCGGCGCCGGCTGCCTGTTCATCGTCAAGAACTACGAAGGCGACGTGATGAATTTCGACATGGCGGCCGAGATGGCGGACGGCGTGCTGCAGGTGGTGACCAATGATGACGTCGCGGTCGAGAATTCGTCCTATACGACCGGGCGGCGCGGCGTCGCCGGCACGCTGGTGGTGGAAAAGATCGTCGGCGCCGCGGCCGAGCAAGGCATGGCCCTGCCCGCGCTCAAGGCGCTGGGCGACCGCGTCAACGCCGCGACGCGCTCGATGGGCGTGGCGTTGACCAGCTGCACGGTGCCCGCCGCCGGCAGGCCGACATTCGAGATCGGCGACGGCGAGATGGAATTCGGCGTCGGCATCCACGGCGAACCCGGCCGGCGCCGCGACGCGGTGAAGAGCGCCGATGCCATCGCCGAGGAGATTTGCGCGGCGATTTCCGGCGACTTCGGCGATCGGGCCAAAGGGCCGGCGCTGCTCTTCGTCAACGGCTTCGGCGGCACGCCGTCGATGGAGCTCTACCTGATGTACAACAGCGCCCGCAAAATGTTCGAGAAACAGGGCGTGACAGTGATCCGCTCGCTCGTCGGCTCCTATGTGACCTCGCTCGACATGGCCGGATGCTCGATCACGCTCGCCATGCTCGATGATGACATGACGGCGCTGTGGGACGCGCCGGTGCACACGGCGGCGCTGCGCTGGGGGATGTAGAGCAATTCCAAGAAAAGTGTGAAGCGGTTTTCCGCCCGGAATTGCGCAAAAACAAGCTCTAGCCGTCGCTGGCTTCCCCAGTGCTTTTCTGGCAAGCATGCGTGGAACCTTGCTGCTGTTGCCTGAACGATGCTGCCCGAGCTTTCGCCTGCCCAGGAAAAACTGCTGATCAGCCTTGCGGACCCGGAAGCGCCCGCCGATCGGGACAAGGATGTTTCAGCCGCCGGCCTGCTGGCACTGCTGGCCAATGCGGAGTTCCACGGCGTGCTGCCGATCGTGCTGCGCAAGCTCCGCGAACGCGGCGACGCCGATCTGCCGAAAGATGGGGGTCTGCCGCAAAAGCTGGCCGAGCTGCGCGACCAGATGACGACGGCGACCGGGCAGTCGATGCTGCTGCAATATCACGGCGACCGCATCATGAAGGCGCTGGCGGCAAAAGATATCCCGGCCCGGATCGTCAAGGGACCGGTGTTCGCGCGGAGGCTCTATCGCCAGCTTGCCGACCGCCCCTTCACCGACATCGACATCCTCGTTGACCCCGCCAGCATCGAGGCGGCCAACCGGACCATCGCCGAATGCGGCTTCGAGCTCGGCAGCGGCGAGACCGAGTCGCACGAACTGCAGGAATTCAAATGGCTGGAGAAAGAGAACTCCAGCCTGCTGATCGAACTGCACGGCAATCTGGTGCACGATACCGGCATGCGCAGGCGCCTGTCGCTCGGCTTTCGTGAGCTGCAGGCGATCGACAAGGGCGAGACCGACACGCCGGCTGCGCTGCTGACCATCGCCATCGTCCATGCCGCCGGCGGCCACAAGTTCCATCGGCTGCAGCTCTGCGTCGACGTGCTGCAAGGCGTGCGGGCGTTGAAATCGCCGGAAGACGAAGCGCGCCTGCTCGAGGCCGCCCGCATGACCGGCATCGAGCTCGAGCTGGCGACGGTCCTCAACGTGACCGGACGCCTGTTCGCCGCGCCCCGCGCGATCGAGCTCGCCGACCGCATCAAGCCGGATCTCTCGATACGGCTGGCCAAATGGCTGATCACCGGCAACATGCTGCTTCGGGTGAACTCGCGCGAAAAGCTGCGCTCGCGCCTCAGCCGCGATGCCTTCCGCTGGGTGCAAAGGCTGGCGCGGCCGAGACCTTATCCGGCGTGAGGGAAGCTCACTTCCAGCTAAATATCCACCGCGGCGCGGATCAGCGCCCCCGCCTCGTCCGGCCTCGCTCCGACCTCCAGCGTAAAGGTCGGCACTGCCTTCACCAGGGTTGCGATCATCGCCATGCGCCTCTTCTGCAGGGACAGCAGGCCGGTCATGCCGGTCCGCACATTGTCCGTGGCCAAAGCCACCATGGCGTCGGTCCTGGCCATCGGCAGCAGACGGGTTTCGCCGTCTGCTGAGCGCGCGAGATGCAGGAGCGCGGCGACGGGCCTGGCGCGCACATCCTCGACGCGGATGATTTCGCCGAGGCGGTCCAGCGAAACGGATTGCTCGCCCTCGGCATCCCATGTTTCGCCCAGGCAAGGCGCGACGAAGGGCAGCATCGCCGCCGTGTTGCGGTGGATCTTCACCTTGCGCGGTATGCCCCAGGCCGAGATGCCCTGCCCGTTTGCATTGAGGATCATCACGTCGTCCGAGCAGAGGCCGAAGCCCTGCGACGCAAGCGCGAGCGACGTCGTCGACTTACCCGTGCCGCTTGGCGCATGGATGAGAACCAGGCCATCCTTTCCAGGCAAGGTGAGACCCGCGGTGTGCAGCATATGTTGGCCGTCCGCATCGAGCGCCGCGTCCAGCACCATCATCAGCAAGGTCCACTTGATCTTGCTGTCCGGATGAAGGCGGATCTCGGCCCGGGCCTCGCCATCATGGATCGACACCGTCTGCTGGCCCGGAAAGACCAGATGGAAGACGCTTCCGGCGTCGATCATGCGGCAATGGCCGTCCAGCGGCACTTCGCCGTCAAAAGCCAGCTTTCCCCGGGGGTTTTCCTGCAACTCGAGCGCTTCGACGATGTCGACGCGAAAACCGGGCTGGGCGGGCTCGTCCACACGCAAGGCGCCAAGCATCAGGTCGAAGCTCGGCCAGAGATCGGCGCGCGCGGCGGTGATGCCCATGACCTGGCCGTTGAGGTCGTATCGGAAAGTCTGGTCGCTCAAGCGGCTGGCGCCTTCATCCTGGCCGGGTGGCGGTAGATCTCCACCATGCCGGGCTGGCTGTCGCTGACCACCGGCTTGCCGTCGAGGCAGACCCAGCAATGCGCCGACAGGCGGGGCTCGTGCATCGACCTGGCGTCGACGCCGAAACGCAGCTCCGGGTCGAGGCCGGCCATGCGCAGGAAGCGAAAACCGAGCAGACCTTCGCGAAGGCATCTGCGGTCGCGCATCAGCCAGGGGTGCCGAACGGCCCGATTGACGCGATGCACGATGTAGGGCCAAGGCAAGTCACGATAGGGCGCAGGCGACTGCAGCGGCGCCAGCTTCAGCACGCTTTCGAAATCGCGCCGGCCGACCAGCACCGGCATCAGCCGCGCGCTGATCCACAAATGGACGCGGAACAGGACACGCAGGACCGGTCCGTCGGCCATCATCACGTGCCCGGGTCGGCGAGGATGCCTTCAGCCACCAGCTCGGCGGCCAATTCGGCCATATCCTGGTCGAGCGTTGCCTTGTCGACGTCGAATTCGTGCGACAGCAGGTCGACGATCTGGTCGAGGTTGCGCGCGCCATTCACCTTGTCGAGGAAAGCCTCGGTCGTGTCGTTGCAGGTATAAAGCTGGCCGCTGCGCGCCAAAAGCACGACGGCGCCATCGCCGACATGCTGCACGGAGGCGTCGTCCGCCATCCGCAGCACTGTTTCAGAGCCGATTTCAGCCATCCGCCCGCTCCTTTAGCCGCAGAGCAATTAGCGCGGGACAGCGGCGCTGTCCATCGCGTGGAGACATCGCGCAGGCTGCAGAGGGCGATCGGCGGCCCGCCAGGGTTGCCTTCCTTCCCCAGAGTAAGCTATGAGTCCGCCGGGCTTTGGGGAGTGATCTGTATGCGTTACAATTGGGAACGGGCTCCGACGGCGTTCGAGCGCCATCGGAAGGCGCTTGCGGCGGCCATCCTGATCGCAGGCGGCGTCGGGTTGATGCTGGCGGCGCTGCCGCTCTAAGCCGGCTTAGATCACAGACAGTGACAGCGACGCCTCCACCGGAGGCGCCGAACAGAGACGTTTTGCCGGCGATGTCGACCAAAATGCAGGAAGACATGGCCGCCACGCACGGCTTAGTCTATGGCAAGGCGGCAAACGTTCCTGGGGAGGAAGAGCACATGGCCTCACGCTATCACGAAGTCTATGAGGGCTGGAAACGCGACCCCATAGGGTTCTGGGCCGAAGCGGCGAAGGCTATCGACTGGTATAGGCCAGCCGAGAAGGTGTTCGATCCGACTGAAGGCGTCTATGGCCGCTGGTTCACCGGCGCCACCTGCAACACCTGCCACAACGCAATCGACCGCCATGTCGCCGGCGGGCGCGCCGACCAGCTGGCCCTGATCCATGACAGCGCGATCACCGGCACGATCCGGAAATTCACCTATGCCGAATTGAAGCGCGAGGTGGTCGCGCTGGCCTCGGTGCTGAGGCATCGCGGCATCGGCAAGGGCGACCGCGTCATCATCTACATGCCGATGGTGGCGGAAGCGGCCATCGCCATGCTCGCCTCGGCGAGGCTGGGCGCCGTGCATTCGGTGGTGTTCGGCGGCTTCGCCTCGCATGAGCTCGCCACCCGCATCGACGACGCCAAGCCGAAGCTGATCATCTCCGCATCCTGCGGCCTGGAGCCCGGACGCACGGTCGCCTACAAGCCGCTGCTCGACAAGGCGATCGAGATGTCGAAGCACAAGCCCGACGCCTGCCTCATCCTGCAGCGCGAACAGCTGCGCTGCGACATGAAGGACAATTACGATTTCGACTATGCGGATGCCGTTGCCCGTGAACGGGCGGCCGGCGCCAATGTCGACTGTGTGCCGGTTCTGGCCACCGATCCGCTCTACATCATCTACACCTCCGGCACGACCGGCCAGCCGAAGGGCATCGTGCGCGACAATGGCGGCCACATGGTCGCGCTGAAATGGACCATGGACAACGAATTCGGCGTCAAGCCCGGCGAAGTGTTCTGGGCTGCGTCCGACGTCGGCTGGGTGGTCGGCCATTCCTACATCGTCTACGCGCCGCTCCTGCATGGCTGCACAAGCGTCCTGTTCGAAGGCAAGCCGATCGGCACGCCGGACGCCGGCACCTACTGGCGGGTGATCTCTGAGCACGGCGTGGTGGCGCTGTTCACCGCGCCGACCGCCTTCCGCGCCATCAAAGGGCAGGATCCCAAGGGCGAGTTCGTGCCGAAATACGACCTGTCGAAGTTCCGCACTTTGTTCCTCGCCGGCGAGCGCGCCGACCCCGAAACCATCAAATGGGCGGAGCAGAAGCTCGACCGTCCGGTGATCGACCACTGGTGGCAGACCGAGACCGGCTCGCCGATGACGATCAACCCGGCCGGGCTCGGGCTGTTGCCGGTGAAATACGGCTCGCCCGGCGTGCCGATGCCCGGCTACGACATCCGCATCCTCGACGATGCCGGCCATGAGGTGGCGCGCGGCACGCTGGGCAATGTCGTGGTCAAGCTGCCGCTGCCCGCCGGCTGCCTGCCGACGCTGTGGAATGCCGACGCCCGCTTCCGCCAGGCCTATCTCGAAGAGTTCCCCGGCTACTACAAGACGGCCGATGCCGGCCTGATGGACGAGGATGGCTATCTCTATGTGATGGCCCGCACCGACGACATCATCAACGTCGCCGGGCACCGGCTCTCGACCGGCGCCATGGAAGAGGTGCTGGCCGCCCACCCCGATGTCGCCGAATGCGCGGTCATCGGCATCGCCGATGCCATGAAGGGCCAGGTGCCGCTCGGCTTCGTCGTGCTCAATGCCGGTGTCTCGCGCGATACCGGCGCGATCGAAAGCGAGGTGGTGGGGCTGGTGCGCGAACGGATCGGCCCGGTTGCCGCCTTCAAGACCGTGGTGACCATCAAGCGGCTGCCCAAGACCCGTTCCGGCAAGATCCTGCGCGGCACGATGCAGAAGATCGCCGACAAGGAGGAATGGACGATGCCAGCGACCATCGACGATCCCGCGATCCTCGACGAGATCACGGCGGCATTGAAGGGACGTGGCATCGGAGTGTAGCCGCCCCGCGGACGATCGCGTTAAGGGCGAATTCATCAATTTGTCCCGCACTGCAATCGCTTGTTGTGCAACGCAGCAATAGACTTTAAGGTTTGCATGGGGGGCCATACCGAAGGCACGGCATGGCTCAGCACAAGACGACATTCGGCGGCGTCGACATATTGCGTTTCCTGGCTGCCGTCATGGTGATGTTCTATCACTATGGCTTCTGGGTCTGGGCCTTCCCCGACGGCATTTCGGCCCGCGCCACCGGCGGCATCCCACCCCATCCCGAAATGGCCTTCGCCGGTTCCGGCTGGGTCGGCGTGCAGGTGTTCTTCGTCATCAGCGGCTTCGTCATCGCCTTCAGCGCCGAGAACGCGACGCCGCTGAAATTCTTCGAAGCGCGTTTCAGGCGGCTGGTGCCGGCGGTCTGGATCTGCGCGCCGGTCACCGCGATCATCCTGCTCATGGTCGGCCTCTCCTGGCCGACGGACGCCGTGATCCGTCTCGTCCGCACCGGGCTGTTCGTGCCCTTCGAGCCGTGGGTGGACAGCGTCTACTGGACGCTCGGCATCGAGATCGCGTTCTATGCCATCGTCTGGATCCTGCTGCGGCTCGGCCGCTTCGACCTGATGGAGGCTGTGGCCATCGTCATCGGCCTCGTTAGCACATTGTTCTGGTGCGCCTATTTCGCCTTCGGCTGGAACGATCTTGCCGAGACGCGCTGGCTGCAAGTGACGCTGGTGCATCACGGCGCGTTCTTCGCCGTCGGGGTGCTTCTGTGGCTGATGCGCTTCAAGGCGCTGACCCTGCCGCGCCTCGCCTTCACGGCTCTGTTCCTGTTCGCGGGCGCGCTGCAGATCGCAAGCTCGGTCGACGTGCACAGCATCAAGGTCGGAGCCGCCATGCCTTACGCGGCGCCGATCGCCATCTTCCTCGCGGCTGTCGTGCTGATGGCGTGGTCGCTGCACCTCGACCTTTCCTGGCGCGGCTGGCGGCGGATCGGGCTGATGACCTATCCGCTCTATCTGATACACGATGTCATCGGCGCGGCGATGCTCGGCGCCCTGATGCGCGCCGGCGTGCCCTATCTGGCCGCTATTCCCGTCGTCGGCGCCGCCATGATCGCGGTGAGCTGGCTGATTGCGGCAGAGGCCGAGCCGCGCATCCGGCTGCTCTTCGACCATACGCTGTTCCGCTACCGGCTGAAGGCAGCCTGACGACGCGACTGCCGATCGCGCGCTGGTTGTGGAATTGTTTGCATTCGGCATGATATCGAGGCGCAAAGCAGTGCAAGCATCCGAGCCTCAATCCGTGAACCTGTTCCAACGATCGAGACGCCCTCGACCCGCGCCACGCGAGCGCCTCGTCATGGATATGCGCGACACGGTCGTCTACGCGATCGGCGACGTGCATGGCTGCCTTGACGAATTGCGCGCATTGGAAGGAAAGATCCAGTTCGACGCGCAGCGGTTCAACGGCCGCAAGATCATCATCATGCTAGGCGACTATATCGACCGCGGACCGCATTCGCGGCGCGTGATCGACCATCTGATGGCGCCGCCGCCGAAAGGCTTCCAGCGCGTCTGCCTCGTAGGCAACCACGAAGTCGCGCTGCTCCTCTATCTGGACGGTCATCTCTCGCGTGAAACCTGGCTCGGCTATGGCGGGCGCGAGACCTTGTTCTCCTACGGCGTCGACCCGGACCGGCTGATAAGCCTCTACGGTTCGAGCGAGCAGGCGGATGCGCGCATCCGCGAGGCCATTCCCGCCAGCCATGTCGACTTCCTGCGCACGCTGCCGGCGATGATCTGCTCCGACCAATTCGTCTTCGTGCATGCCGGCATCCGGCCCGGCATCGCGCTCGAGGCGCAGGACGAGGGCGACCTGCTCAACATCCGCGAGGAGTTCTTCCAGGCGGCGCATCACCTCGACCGCTGGGTGGTCCACGGTCACACGATCGTCGACGCTCCGACGCTCGACGGGCGCCGGCTCGACATCGACACCGGCGCCTTTCAGACGGGACGGCTGACTGCCGTCAGGATCGTCGGCAGATACGGACGGCTGCTGTCCTCAAAAGATTAGGGCGGTTCAGCCTCTTAGGCTGAACCGCCCCAATCGCTGTCTTTCCGAACGGCCCCCCTCAGGCCGCCTGCTTGGGGCGCTGCTCGGATTTTTCCAGATAATAGGTCGAATAGCGGTCGAAGAACCTTTCCGAGCCGCCGAGCGAGCCGTATTTGGCCAGCTTCTTCAAATCGACCTTGTTGAGCACCGCGCCGATCACCTTGTTGGCGATATAGGGCTCGGATTCCAGCATCGAGCGCACCATGTTGCGCGGCGTGCGGCCCCATTCGGTGACCAGCACGAAGCCGTCGACCAGCGGCGCGAAGGCCTTGGCGTCGACGACGGGCCCGAGCGGCGGCAGGTCGACGATGATGTATTCGAACGTCTCCTTGGCGTTCTCGATGAAGCGGCGCATGCCGGCCGAGCCCAGAAGCTCGCTGGTGTGCGAGAACTGGCCACGCAGCACGGCGGGAATGATGGCAAGCTTGGTCTGGCGGTCGACCTTGCCGACCGACTGCCAGGTCTGGCCGTTGACCACCGCCTCCATCAGGCCCTGCTCGGTCTCCATGCCGAGGCTGCGGCTCAGGCCCGGATTGCGCAGGTCGCCGTCGATGAGCAAAGTCCTGGCGCCGTTGGCGGCGAGCAGGCCGGCGAGATTCGCGGCTACCGTCGACTTGCCCTCCCCGGGCAGCACCGAAATGACGCCGATCACCCGGCTGCCGCGGTCCTCCATCACGACGTCGAAGGCGATCTTGGCGTTGCGCAGCGTCTCGGCGAACATCGAGGCCGGGGCGTCGATGCTGACACGCATGCGCGCCCGTTTCTCCGCCGCGGAAAGGCTCGCGACCTTGCTGTCGACAGGCACGTCGTCAGGCTTGGCTTCCTTGGCCTTGCCGCCGCCGATCGTCGGCAGATAGCCGAGGAATTTCAGACCGACGCGGTCGCGGATGTCCTCGCCCGTCCTGAAGAACCGCTCGTTGAACTCGTTGAGGCCGCCGAAGCCGGCGCCGAGCATCAGGCCGAGCACCAGCGACAGCGCCAGCACGCGCAAGGTGCGGGGGCTGGAAGCCGCGAGCGGCATCGTCGCGTCGGAAATGATGCGGACCTTGCCGACCGGGAAGGACTGCTGCTGCGAGGCTTCCTCATAGCGGCTGAGGAAGGTCTGGTAGAGGGTGGTCAGCGCCTGCGCCTGCTGGTCGAGTTCCTTCAGCTTCACCTGCGACTGGTTGTCGATCGAGCTCTTGCCGGCGGCGGTGGAGATCTTGTCGCGCAGCGCCGTCTCGCGCGCCTGCGCCACCTCGAAATCGTTGCGGTAGCTTTCGGTGAGCTGCTTCAACTGCCCGAAGATCTGCGCCGAGACATCGGCCTTTTCCTTGGTCAGCGCGACCGCCTGCGGGTGGTCCTTGCCGAAATTCGCCTCGACGTCCTGCAGGCGCTTGGCAATGGCCAGGTAGCGGGTCTTGAGCGCGATGATGACCGAGCTGCTCGGCTGGTCGGCGCCGACCGCCGAATCGTTGAAGGCGGCTTCGGAGCCGCTGTCGACGATCGCCTTGTATTGCTGGTAGCGGGCGCTGGCCCTGGCGGTATCGGCCTGGGCGACGATGAGCTGCGCGTTGAGGTCGGCGAGCTGCTTGTCGCTCAGCAACTGGCCGTCGCTGTTGGCGGAGAGCCCATGTTCGGCCCTGAACTTCTCGACCGCCATTGCAGCCTGCTGCGAGCTTTCGCGCAACTCGGTGAGCCGGCCCTGCAGCCACAAGGCGGCGCGCTCGGTGGCGTCGAAGCTGGCATTGAGCTGGTCCGCCAGATAGGCATCAGCATAGGCCTTGGTGATGGCCGTGGCCAGAGCAGGGTCGGGCGCCTGATAGCCGATGGAGATCACGTAGCTGCGGCCGTTGCGCTGCGCCAGCACCTCGCTCTGCAGCTTCAGCACGGCATAGTCGTGCGTCGCCGTCTTGATCATGGCCTGGCGAGTCGCCTCGTCGACATTCTCAATGCCGGGGATGTCGTTCGCCGAGTTGCCGCGGAAATATCCGACCACGCCGCGCAGGAAGCCTACGCCCTTGGCCAGCGCCGACTGCGGCGGGTTCATGAAGGCGTCGTTCTGATCGAGCTTCAGCTTGTCGACCACCACCGATGCCAGGCGGGCGGAGGTGAGAATTTCGATCTGGCTGAGAAAGGAAGCGTCGGTCTGCACGGTTTGCGACGCCGCCGAGATGTCGTCGACGACCCGGTTCAGGCCCTCGTCGATCAGGACGCTCGCCGCGGACATGTATTGCTTGGGTGTGGTCTGCAGATAGATCACGCCCAGGAACAGGCCGATGGCGGCGCATACCGCCACCACCTTGGCCTGTCGGGCGGCCATGCCAAGCAGACGCTCGACATCGATGAAGTCTTCACCCTTTTCCTGATCGGCACTGGGCAACGGCATTCTCTTGTCGAGAGGGAAGTTGGCATAGTTCATAATCGGTCCAATTCCAGGTTGCAGGCGCTATCGGCCTTGGTAGATCGGCGTCGTGACCAGAAAAGACCGCGCAACGTTGTTGCCAGGATGCGCCGGGCCGGAAGGCCCGGGCGCTTGAGTGGCTGTCGCGCCATCGCGAAATCGCATATGCACCCGAAAGATGGGCATTATGCGGCTACTTCCCGGCGCTCATGCGACCGGACAAATTCCTGCAGCATCTCGAAGACAGGGCCCTTCATGTCGTCGCGCGCCAGGGCGAAGGCGATGGTGGCCTCGATGAAGCCCTCCTTGGAGCCGCAGTCGAACATGCGGCCGTCGAAAGGCTGGGCGTAGAACGGCTGGCTCTGAGCCAGGCGCACCATGGCGTCGGTGAGCTGGATCTCGTTGCCGGCGCCGCGCTGCTGATTGCCGAGCAGCGCAAAGATCTCCGGCTGCAGGACGTAGCGGCCGTTGATGTAGAAATTCGACGGCGCGTTGGCGGGCGCCGGCTTTTCAACCATCTCCGTGACCTTGAAGCCGGAGCCGACCTCGTCGCCACGGCCGACAATGCCGTATTTGCTGGTTTCGGAAGGATCGCAGCGCTCGACGGCGATCACATTGCCGCCGGTGCGCTGGTAAAGGTCGACCGTCTCGGCAAGGCAGCCCCGCGCGCCGAAGGACACCATGTCGGGAAGCAGCAGCGCGAAGGGCTCATTGCCGATCACGTCGCGCGCGCACCATACGGCGTGGCCGAGGCCTTGCGGCGACTGCTGGCGGATGAAGGAGGTGGCGCCGGCCATCGGCAGCAGGCTTTCCAGCGATTCGAGCTGCGCCTTCTTGCCGGTCTGCTCCAGCGTTCCGATCAGTTCAGGATGCAGGTCGAAATAGTCCTCGATGACCGCCTTGTTGCGGCCGGTGACGAAGACGATGTGCTCGATGCCGGCCTCGAACGCCTCGTCGACGGCATATTGCACGACGGGCTTGTCGACGACGGGCAGCATTTCCTTCGGCATCGACTTGGTCGCCGGCAGGAACCGCGTTCCGAGCCCCGCCACCGGGATGACAGCCTTCCTGACTTTCTGCATCTGATATTCCTTCTGACAGAAAAGATTTCACTTATCGCTGGCTATGAAAATGCCGGCATGCTTCGTCTCCCCGCCCCGACGGCGAATTTGCGCCGCAACCCTTCTGAGTCGGACTGCGATAGGCATCGACAAATGCCCGATCGCGGCCGGATCCCTGAGCGCCGCACCGATCGCCTTGAGCGGCGCGCGCGCCTTGATGTGCTGAACCAGGGACAGGAAAGACACCGCCTTGCGCAGGCTGCGGCCACGCCTGGCGAAGGCCGCCCGGGCGCCGCTGTCCATGGGATATGCCGCCGCGAAGGCGGCGTCGGCACGCGTCATCGCCTCGACGTGATGCAATTCCAGCACCCGCGAGATCGAGCCGGTGCGGATGTGGTAGACATAGCCGACGGTCGGCTCGACCACGCAACGGCCGCCGCTGGCCAACGCGCTTGCCAAGAGAATGTAGTCCTCGCCGATGCGCAGCTTCTCGTCGTAGCGCAGCCTGTTGTCGTCGAGGAAGCGGCGCTGGAAGATCGGCTTGAGATAGCCGAGATTGAAGCGCGATTCGAAGACCAAATTGCCGTCGATGTAGTCGGCCAGCGAGATTTCGCGCAGGTCTTCGAGATAGCCGGCCGGGAACATTGTGTCGTCGGGCGTGCCATCCTCGCGCACGACCTGCACATTGTCGACCGCAATTTGGGCGCCCGCCGCTTCGGCGCGGGAGATCATCGTGGCCAGGCGGTCGGGAAGGACCGCATCGTCGGAATCGAGCACCGCCACCCAGCGGCCGCGGGCCAGGTCGAGGCCGGCATTGCGGGCTCCGCCCGGACCGCGATTGGCGGGCAGCGCCACCACCTTGACGATATCCTGCGGATAGGCGCGCGCCACATCCAGCGTGCCGTCACACGACTGGTCGTCGACGACGATGACCTCGACGGTCACGCCGAGTTGGGTGATCGCGCCGGCGATGGCGCGGTCGAGAGTCGCCTCCGCATTATAGGCGGCGATGACGAAGCTGACGTCAGGCTGCACGCTTGTTCCCTTGTTCTGGCGACGTGAGGCCGTATTGGCGAATTTCCCGAACGCCGACCAAACCGCTGACGACGCCAACGTGCATAATGCCGCGCAGCACGCTGCGGTTCCGTCGCACCGGGCTGATCGCGGTCAAAATCGCCATGCCGAAGCAGTAGGCGGCCTTGGCCGAGGCCAGCCCGACCTGGCCGGCGCGGCGCACGCCGCCGGTGCCGCGCCCGATCAGATGGCCATGCGTCTGGCCGAAGCGGAAGCGGCGGCGGCGCAGCCAGTCGAACGCGGCCCTGGCGCGCGGCACGACCTCGTCGACGAAGGCTTGCGACGCGAAGGCGATGCGGCCGCCGGCCTTGACCATGGCGTCGAAAAACTCGGTGTCCTCGCCGCCGGTCTGGCCGCGCGCCAGGCTGAAGCGCCGGTCGCGCAGGCTTTGATCGGTCATTCTAAGCAGGACGTTGCAGGTGTAGCCGGTGCGGATCTCGCCGCGCACCCAGACCGGCAAGGTCGAGTGGAAGTCGCCCTTCTGCATCCAGTCCGGCGCGTCGTGGCGGTAAAGCGCCCGCACCGGTCCCAGCACCGCCGCGGCGCCCGTGGCGTCGGCGGCCGCCATCAACTCGACCAGCCAGGAGGGAGACGCCGTCTCGTCGTCGTCGATGAAGGCGACGAAGTCCGACACGCTGGCGTCGAGGCAGGCGTTGCGGGCGATCGAGATGTTGCGCGCCGGCGCGTGGCGGTAGCGGATTGGAAGCTTCAGTTCCTCGGCCAATGCCTTCACCAGTTTCCGGGCGCTGGGCTCATCGTCATTGTCGGCAATGACGATGCCGATCTCCAACCCCGCCGGCGTCTCCAGCGCGGCGACGGAGCGCAGCGTGTCGGCCAGCTCCGGCCGCCGGAAGGTGCAGATGCAGATGTCGATCGAGCGCCCGGCCATCACGCCACCTTGCGCTGCAAGCGGGACGTCAAGAGCTGCTGCCAGAAGCCGACGGACCAGCCGAAATGCATGACCATGGCCGAGACGCCGGCGAGCGCGATGCCGGCGTTGCGCTGACGTATCGCCGTCACCAGGCCGTAACCGAGGCACACCGCCGCCCACAAAAGGAAAGGCACCGCCGCCAGCCAGTGGACGAAGGAGAACAGGGCGAGCAGCACCACGGGCGCAACCAGCAGCGGGATCATCTGCCGGACCTTCGGTACCATGCGGTGCTTCAGCACATTCCTGGCGCGACCGCGGCCATAGCCGAGATACTGGAAATAGAGGCTCTTCAGCGTCGAGCGCGGATAATAGACCATCTGCGTCCTGCCGCTCATCCAGATGCGGTAGCCGGCCTGGCGAAGCCGGTAGTCTAGCTCGGCGTCCTCGTTGTGGCTGAAGCTCTCGTCATAGCCGCCGACATGCCAGAAGGCGGCGATGCGCATCAGCGCGTGATGACCGTGGTCGACCCATTCGCCCTCGGACATATGCCGGTGCTTCGAGCCGCCGGTGCCGAGCTTGGAGTTCTGCGCCGCCGCGACCGCCTTCTGCACGGCGCCGGTGCCGGCGGTCAGCATCGAGACAACGACTGAATCGGCGCCGGTGGCAAGGGCTTCCTCGACCAGCCGATCGCAATAATCGTCCGGATAGCCGCCATGCGCGTCGATGCGGACGAGGTAGTCGGCGCTTTCGCCGAGGCTCTCCACAGCGAGATTGATGGCGGCGCTCTGGAGGCGCTTCGGGTTGGCGAGCAGGACGACACGGGGGTCCTGCTCCACGATCTTTTCGACGATGGCTTGCGTGCCGTCGGTGCTGCCGCCGTCGGCGACAACGATGCGCCCGCCGAGCCGTGCCGCCGCGGGCCGCAACTGGTCGAGCAGGCCGCCGATATGGACCGCCTCGTTGAGGCAGGGAATGACGATGAGGATCGACGGAGTGGCCTGCGCCATCGGTTCTTGTGCGCCCTCCGCCATCACGCCGCGGCCTCCGCCGTCGCAAAATTTGAAGGCAGGGCTGCGAGGCCGCGCAACTTTTCAACGAAAGCCGCGCAGTCGCTGCGATCGTAGCTCCAGGTCCGCGGATTGCGCGCCAACACCCGCGACTTCAGGCCGCGATATCGATCCTGGTCCATCCGGCCGAGCATCGCCTCGAGGCTTTCAGGCGTCGCCTCAGACAGGAGCACGCCGATATCCTGCCGCTTCAGGAACCGGCCGGTTTCGGTGTCGGCCATCGAGATCGGCACGGCGCCGAAGCGGCAGCCCTCATAGAGGCGGTTGGGAAGCAGCCATTCGGAATTCTGGCCGGCTTCGAAGAAATCGATCGCCCAGGAGAAATGCACTTGCCCGTAGATGGCCGCCATGTCCTCCGGGTTGCGGTAAGGGCCGCCGAACGAAAGCCACGGCTCGGCTTCGACGAAACCGTGAAAGTCCGGAAACTCGGACAGCGCCGGACGGCCCCTGAGCACGACCTCGAAACGCCCCGCCTGCCGGCGGGTGAAATCGGCCAGCAGCTCCAGCGAGCGGCGGCAGCGCAGCGCGCCGAACCAGCCGATGCGCCAGGGCGGCGTCGCCGGGCTGTCGTCCTCGAAAGAACGCGCGGCGACAACGGATGTCGCCTCGAAATATTTGTTCTCGATCAGCTCGACGGGCGCGCCGACCTGCCCAAAGGGCTCGAAATAATTGGCGATGAAGGCCGGCGAGCTCGTCACCAGAAGCTTCACGTCGCGGGCGAGATGACGCTCGGCGCCGCGCAGCGTCTTGCCGACGAAATCATCGCGCAGCACCAGACGATGGATATCGAGGCATTCATAGACGATCGGCACGTTTGCCCCGAGCGCGCCATTGGCGCGGCGGGCCAGCGCCAGCATTTCGAGGTTGCGGGCAATGATGAGATCGGGCGCGGGCATCGCGCCCAGCTTCGCGCCGATCGACATGGCTGCCTTGGCGACCGCGCCGAGGCGTTGCGCGAATCGGCCGTCGCGCGTCGCGCCGAGGTCGACAGGCTCGACACCCTCGACCTCGCCGACCGGGCTGGTGGTGCGGCGGAAGCCCGCCAGGGTGACCCCGGCGCCGCCTGCCTTGAGCATCTGAACCCGCCGGCGCACCGCCGGATCGGATACGTCATGCACAAGGTACAAGACATGCAGCATGTAACTCGACCGCTGTTGGGCCCACCCATCAGGGATGCTAGTACAGCTTTTGCTGCATCGCAACATTTTTGGTGCGGCGAAGCAAATTCCCACCCCTCCGCGCTGCGTTGCACAATCTTTCAGCAGGAGGCCCAGATCGGTCCCGGTCGTGGCGCACGCGACGATCCTGGACACGGATCGGGCCGAGGCACGATCGGGCCGGGCGATAAGCGCCTGCTAAAATATTATGTTGCAGTGCAGTAGGAAATAGTTTTAATTTGGTAAACGTAAAGTAGGCTTTCAGACCTGAGCGTTGGGGACCGCCACCTGCACTTTGTTGCGGAGTGGAAGTGCATGGTTGTAATGACTTTGCGCTGCCGGCAGGTTTTGCGAAGACTCCCCATGCCGCTGGTTTGCACGGGCGGGCTATGACATGGGCAAGTCTCTTCGCGTTGCCGTCTATGACGACCGGTATCCGACAAGTTTCGTCACGCCGCGCTCGTCCAGACATACAATGGTGCGCAAGCGTTTTCTGCCATTCAACCTTGTCTCGACGAAACTGGAAGGCATCACGCTGATCGAGCCCGACCGTTCCGTCGACCTCGTGCACGCCTTCAACCGCATACCGCTCAATTCCTCCAAGTTCATCATTTCATTCGAGTCCCATCTGCCGCGCCAGTTCGCCCTTCGCAGGAATGGTCGAATGGCGACCTACATGCGATCGAGGATCGCCGGCCATGCCTGCCGCCGCATCATTGCGCTGTCGCATTTTGCCCGCAGATGTTTCCTGAGCCAGCATGCCGACTACCCGGATGCCGGCCTGCTTGCCGACAAGCTGATCGTGCGCCATCCCAGCATCGTCATTCCCGCCGTCGAGGACGCCATGGTGAACGACAGCGCCGAAGAACTCATCCTGACCTTCGTCGGGGCTCATTTCGGCCGCAAGGGCGGCTGCGTGGCGGTCAAGATCGCGGAAAAGGCGATGGAACAGAACCTGCCCATCCGGATAAACATCGTTTCGAGCCTGCAGGTGGGTGGCCATATATGGACCGATCCGACGAGCCCGGGCTTCTTCGACCCCTACATCAAGCTGCTCGGCCTGAAGAACGTCCGGCACCACGGCGCGCTGCCCAACGATGCGGTGCGGCAATTGCTGCGCAATTCGCATTTCGGCATTCTTGCCACGTTCGGCGACACTTTCGGCTATTCGGCGCTGGAATCCATGTCGGAGCACACACCGGTTCTCGGAACGAAGATCTGCGCCTTGCCGGAATTCCTCGAGGATGGCGTCAACGGGATTTCCCTGCCGGTCAAGCTGAACGACGTCGGCGACTGGTGGAGCCCGGGGTATGACTTCCGCGGCGATGCGGACTACGCGCGATATTTCCGCGATGAGGTCGAGCGCCTCGCCACCGAGGCCGTCGCACGGCTGACCGTCTATATTGGACAGCCAAATCTGATGGCGCCGCTTCGGCGCGAGGCCCGCCGCACCGCGGAGACCATGTTCGCGTCGGGCCCTGCGGGCGAATTTCTCGACGCGCTTTACGACCGTGTGGCAATGGAGCGGAGCAGCGATCCTGCGCAGCTCGATTCTGCGCTCGACACTTCCTCCCCTCTATTCCTGCCGCACGCCTCAAGTCCGCAGGGCACCGCGATTCAATCGCCCGACGCGCCGGTCTCTTCGGCGGCTTGAGCACCGGTGCCGCCTAAAGCGCGTCGCAATCTTTCAGATTCGCTCCCTGCGCTTAAAGTTTTTGATTTTACGCATGTCTTTATCCGAAACCGGTTCCCACTTTCGGGAGACATGCTTTGAGGACGACAAACGATCCTCGCAGGAAGACGTCCCGATGGACCAAGTGCCATTGCCTTTTCACAAATCGTAAAAATTTGCTGCATTGCAACAATCTTGATGCGGCGTCGCAAAAATTGCCATATCCTTGATGCACGCTTGATGCTGGACGGGGGCATTTCGGTACTCAACGACGGTCAGGTTCACGGACCCGACTGTGCGAAAGTCAGGAATCCTGAATTTGCAAGCCAGTGCATTCGATCCACCTGAGGGCTCTCTGCGCAAATCGGTCGGACGCGGCGCGGTCGTCACCGCGATCGCGCAAGGCGTGCGGGTGGCGACGCAGATCATCTCCGTCATCGTGCTGTCGCGCTTGTTGTCGCCGCAGGATTTCGGCGTCGTGGCGATGTGCGCGCCGGTGCTTGCCTTCATCGCGTTGTTCCAGGATTTTGGCCTGACCCAGGCGACGATCCAGAAGAGCGGCATCCGCCACGAAGAGGTCAATTACCTGTTCTGGATCAACGTGGCGGTGAGCACGCTGCTTGCCTGCCTGCTCGCGGCTTCGGCGCCGCTGGTCGCCACCTTCTATGGCGAGCCGCGCGTGACAGGCCTCGTCGCCGCCTTCGGCCTGCAAATCATAGCCTATGGCCTGGGAGCCCAGCATGTGGCGCTGTTGACGCGCCGCATGGAGTTCACGCGGCTGGCCGTCATCGACATCGCCAGCGCCGTCGTCGGCGTCGCCGTCTCGATCGTCTGGACCTTCATCGATCGCTCCTATTGGGCGCTGTTCGCGGGCACGCTGGCAAGCGCAGTGTTGCCGACACTGTGCTATTGGTACTCCTCGCGCTGGCGCCCGGGCCTGCCGCGCAAGGTCGACGGCATCGGCGCGCTGATCAATTTCGGCGCCGGCATCACCGGCTTCAACTTCGCCAATTTCTTTGCCCGCAACCTCGACAACGTGCTGATCGGCAAATACTGGGGCGAGGCGCAGCTCGGCCTCTATGACCGCGCCTACAAGCTTCTACTTTTCCCGCTCAGCCAGATCACCAACCCGCTGGCGAAGGTGATGGTGCCGGCGCTGTCGCGGCTGAAGGACGAGCCGGACCGCTACCGCAGCGCCTATCTGCGCGTCATGCCGCTGATCCTTCTGGTGGCGCTTCCGGGTGTCGCCTTCGCCGCCGCCATGTCGGACACACTCATTCCCTTCGTGCTCGGCGAGCAGTGGCGGGGAAGCGCGCCGATCTTCCTGGCGCTGGGCTTTGCGGGCCTGCTGCAGCCGCTCAACAACCCGGCTGGATGGCTGTTCGTAAGCCAGGGCCGTTCAGGCGACTTCATGCGCTGGGGCATCGTCACCGCCGTGACCTCGGTGCTGGCCTTTGCCATCGGCCTTCCCTACGGCGCGCTCGGCGTGGCGGTCGCCTATGCGGTCAGCGAATATCTGAGGACGCCTTTCCTGTGGCTCTATGTGGGAAAGACCGGACCGCTACAGGCAAGCCATGTGCTTCACGCGGCACTGCCTTTCGTGCTTGGCGCGCATCTGGCATTCGGCGTGGTCTGGCTCGCCAAACCGTTGCTGCAGGCGCCGCCCGTCGTCGCGCTGGCCGGGGGTGCTGCGCTCTCCTATGCCGTCACCATCGTCGTCGCGCTTGCCTTCGGCGCGGGCCGCGAAGCGCTTCGCGAGGCGTTGCGGCTGATCCCGGCAAGAGGGATTCTCGCAGCGTCCAGAGCCGGGTGATTTCAGGCCGATTCGACCTGGAATCATCGGGCTCTAAATCAAAGAGATCGAGCATGACGTCCTTCGAAACAACCGCTTCACACTTTCCGGCATCATGCTCAGGCGGGGCGGGATGAGACCACACGGCCCGCGACACGCCGATCTCAGAACAGGAACGACCGCATGAACTATCGATCGATTTCGGACATGAACGACGCGATCGTGCGCAACCTGCATCGGTTGCCGCGCGACATCGACCTGGTCGTCGGCGTGCCGAGGAGCGGCATCCTCGCCGCGACGCTGGTCAGCCTGACCGCGAACATCCCGATGACCGACCTCGACAGCTTCCTGGCAGGCCGAATCTATACGTCCGGCATCACGAAACGCTGGGCGGGCCTGGACCGGCAGGCCTCCGACATGCGCAAGATCCTGGTGATCGACGACAGCATCATCGGCGGCACCGCCATGCGCGATGCGCGCGAAAAGGTCGCGGCCAGCGGCATCGAGGGGGATTTCATCTTCGCCGCCGTGTTCGGGCTGTCGCTGCAGCATGAGGAGACCGACATGGTCTTCGAGGCCGTGCCGCATCCGAGGATGTTCCAGTGGAATTTCATGCACCATGTCTTCCTCGAGCAATGCTGCGTCGACATTGACGGCGTGCTTTGCCTCGACCCGACCGAGGAGGAAAACGACGACGGCCCGGCCTACGAGAAATTCCTCGCCGAGGCGCGGCCGCTGCTCGGGCCGACCCGCAAGATCGGCTGGCTGGTGACGAGCCGCCTGGAAAAATACCGCAAGCTGACCGAGGCATGGCTCGCCAGCCACGACGTCAAATACGATCACCTCATCATGCTCGACCTGCCGAACAAGGCCGAGCGGCAGCGGCTCGGCGCGCACGGCAGCTTCAAGGCCGAGTTCTACCGCAAGTCGGACGCCATCCTGTTCATCGAGAGCGAGCACCAGCAGGCGCTGAGGATCGCGGAGCTCTCGGGCAAGCCGGTGCTGTGCGTCGAAACCAACGTCGTGAGCTACCCCGATGCGCTGTCGCTGCCCGCGCTCGAGCAGGCCGCCCGCAACCTTCCGACACGCCTGAGACAGGTCAATTCTCCCGGCGGACGCAAGGCCGTCGCCAAGAAAATGGCCCGGCTGCTGCTTGGCGAGCGCGGTTATGAGTCGGTCAAGAGCCGGGTCAGACGGCCGGCCTGACCACGTCAACCGAGGGCACCTCTTCATGCAAGCTCAGTCCAATCGAGAATGAACGCCCCCGAGCCCATCGGCGACCGGGGCTGTAATCGGAGATCGGCTATGGACATCACACGCAGAGAGTTACTGGTACCGCTTTGCGCTTCCGTGGCAATGCCGCTGCTAGCGGGACGCGCCTTTGCCCAAACCGCTGCCGAGCAAGGGGCAAAGCCCGCCCTCGGCCCGCTTCCCGACTGGTCGAAGGTCAAGCTCCAGCTCTGGAAATACGACAATCCGTTCGTTCCCTCGCAATGGAACGAACCCAAGCTCGGCGGCTATGGCTGGAAAGGCGAAAACGTCAAGGTCGTAGGCGGCGAGCTTCAGCTGACCGTCAGCGAGAAGGCCTCGGCACAGGTCATCACCGGCGGCAAGTCGGATTCCTCGTCGGCACGCTGGGAAGTGGACGTCACGTTGCCGAAGATGAGGCCAGGGCTCATCGCCGCCCCGCTCTGGACGTTCAACGACAAGGCCCATGAAGAAATCGACTTCGAAATCGTCGGCACGAAAGGGCTTCAGCTTACCGTCTGGGCGAGCGTGAACAACCAGCACAAGAGCGTCTGGGTCAAATGGATCGAGCTCGGGGATCTATCCGGCAAGCGCTACCGGCTCGGCATCGAATATGAAGCGGGCAAGCGTGTGACCTTCCTGGTCAACGGGAAAGAAGCCGCTGTCGTGACGCCCGCCGATACGGCCGGCGGCGCCTTTCCGAACAATCCAATGAGGCCCTATTTCGACCTATGGGTCGCGGCGGGAACCGTGATGGACCCACGCTGGGCCGGCCAATGGGAGCCGATGGCGCCCACCGACAAGCTGGTCATGACCATTCACGGCTACAAGCGAACCGACCTCGGCTCGTGAGGCTGGCTCTCACAAGCCGTTTGAATTGCTAAGCCGCCCTGCGGGCGCCCTGCCGAGCGGCTTTCTCGAGCAGATCGAGAAATACCACCAACTGCCGCGCGGGATCGAGCTCGGGGCGCTTGGCGAAAGCGAGGGCCGCAGCCGAAAGCCGTTCATATTCCTGGCGATCGTTCCACAAGCGCTTCACCGCCGAAGCCCAATCGGCAAGCGGGGCATCGTAGTCGAGCACGACGCCGCCAGGACCGATGGCTTCGGGCAGGCCGCCACGCCTCGAGCCGACGACAGGGATGCCGCTGCAATGCGCCTCGGATGCGACACGGCCCCAGGCCTCCTCCCATTTGCTCGGGGCGAGCAGGATTTTGGTGCGGCCATAGACCGTCTTCATGTCGTTGGTGCGGTTTTCCAGCGTGACGTTCGCGAGCGGCGCGATGGTCTTCTCGACGCGGGCGCGATGGTCGTCGTCCAGCTTCCAGCTCTCCACGAACAGGAACGGAATCTCCGGACAGGCAGCCGCAATCCTGACCGCCAGATCGAAACCCTTCTCCTCATAGGGATTGATCATCGTGACGAATTCGCCGGTCGTGTGCGTGCAGTAGAGGGCGTCGTTGATGGTCGGCGGAAGCACGATGGATTCGATGCCGAACTTTTCCTTGTAGGTGCGCGCGGTGAATTCCGAATTGGCGATGTACAAAGCCGAATTGAGCTCACGCGGATCGCCGGCAAGCTCGTGGAATTCGACATTGTGGAGATAGACGACCAGCGGCACGCCTTCGGCCATAAGCGCCTTTCCGAGCAGGACGGATTTGTGGCACTGCACGACGGCGACGTCGGGTCTGGTCTTCTCGACGGCGAAGCCTGCGGCCTCCCAGGGAAACCAGGCCCGCATCACCGGGTAGCCGGGGAAATTGTCGACGACCGCAGGCTGCCGCAGCAGCTTCATCTTGGCGCGTGCCTTGAAGCCGAACACGCCGTCGCCGAACAGCGAGGCGAGGACCGACGCCTGGTGACCATGCTCGATCAACTGCTCGACAAGGTGGTGGGTGTTGGACTGCACGCCTCCGGTGAACTCGGGAATGTATCCGTTGCCGCTTGCAAAAAGCACTTTCATCGTTCTGCTCCTAATTCGGCCCGGGCGAGCATCCGCAAGCCACGGCGCATCAGCTTGCGCTGCGCGCCAATTGAAGCTTCGACGTCATCGCTTGGCCCAACCGCCCAAGCGAGACGGAAAGCGACAGCGTCGAATAGTCCCGCAACAGCTTCGAAGCCGGGATCACCTTTCCCGCCTTCAGGTCCCGCGCCAGGTAATGCGGGAAGGAATGCATGTATTCCCTGACGATGTCGGCCTTCAGCGGGCCCGACTTCCATGCCTTCACCGCAGTGACGAATTCGTCGGCGGGAGCGGTAGCCAGGCCCGTGTCGTAGGCTTCGAAGGTGCGCCGCACGATGGCGCGTTCCTTGTCGCTGAGCGACGTCTTTCCGGCCCGTTCGGCAAGCTGGGCGTAACGGCGGATGTCTTCGGCCGCGTGGTGCCATAGGCCTTTCCTGGCCATGATGCTCGAACGCTGCAGCAATGCCTGCATCTCGAGATCGGCCGTCTTCGGCAAGACCTGCTCCGAGCGGTCGAGATATTCGTGCAGATCGACCGACTTGTGGATCTCTTCCATGATCACGCGGTCGTACGAGCCCCAGGCCTTTATCCGGTCGGTATAGGAAATCACAACCTTGGTGCTGCCGCGAACCATGTCGTGCTGGCGCTGGAAGAACATCAGGCCGTCGACCCTGACGCCCTTGAACCGGCGCGCGAGCCTCAGCATCATCTCATAGTCCTGCGACCGGACCAGGGTCTCGTTGAAGCCTCCAACCTCATCATAGCACTTGCGGCGCACCAGGAGACCCGGCTGGTGGACATGGCAATATTCGAGATGGGACGGGAAGAAATTGTCCCGGGTGACATGGCCGAAGGCGACGATCTCGTAATCCTGCTCCTCGATCTGGGCCGAGCGCTGGAACCGCGCATATTCGCCGAAAGCGAAATCAGCGTCCGGTTCCCGCTGGAAAGTGGCGAGAAACCGCTCCAGCGCCGTCGGGTGCGCGACATCGTCGTCGTCGAATATCCAGACGAAATCGCCCGTGCAGCGCTTCAGGGCGAAGTTCAGCGCCGTGGACTTGCCGCCATTGTCCTTGCGGTGATATTCCACCGGCGCAGGGAACGAGGCCGCCACCGCGCCGGTATCGTCCGTCGAGCCGTCATCCACGATGAGTATCTGATCCGGCATCACGGTCTGCCGCAGCAAGCTGCCGATGGATTCGGGCAGGAATTTCTCGCGGTTGAAGGTGGGGACGATGACGGTGACCGTCGGTTTGCGCTGCGCAGCCATTGGCGACCTCATGCTAGAGCAATTCCAGGAAAAGCGTGAGACGGTTTTCCGTCCGGAATTGCGTGAAAACAAAGAGCTTCTGTTCCGCCTGCCTTACGCATTCTGCGGTTCCAAATTGGCGAAGGGATTGGTGCATGGATGCCAGCCGGTGAAGCGGATCGGATCGTCGGGTGAGCTGCGCCAGGCGTAATCGGTGAGCATATGGAACTCGGCGACGACCCAGCGGTCGAAATGGCGGAGTTCGCGCCGCTTGCCATGCGGCAGCAGCTCGCGCGCCTTGCCGAGCTTCACCGTTTCGGCCAGCGTCACCACGTCCGCCACCTTGGCGCTCGGGAATATCCAGGGATTGCGGTTCTGGAACTCGAGCACGAATTGCTGCAGGTGCTCGACGCGCATGTTGAGCGGGCCGAAATATTTTTCCAGCGTGACGCGAACCAGGTCCTCGTCCGAGAAGGACGAGACGGCAGCTGCCGCGATGCCGGTGGAGGCAATTCCGCCGGCGACGATGGCCAGTGCGGTACGGCGCGTGATCTTCATCGTGCTCTCCTTCATGCCGCCAGCTTGCCCGCAGCCCGTAGCGAGAGCGCAGCCGCGGTCAGGCTCGGATTGGCGCAGGAACAACTCGGATAGCTGCTGGTGCCGACGACCACGAGGTTCCTGAGCTGGTGATGGATCATGTCCCGGTCGATCACGGAATCGGCCAGGCCCGTGCCCATGCGCAGCGTGCCCTGCACATGCGATTCGGTCGGCCGTATGCCGCGATCGAAAATCCGCTCGACCGGCAGCGGCTTGAGCAGTTCCGGCAGCCTTTCCAGCGCTTTCGCCATGCCCTTGGTCGCGTAGTCCGACGCGCCCTTGAAGCTCACGAAAGCGTTGTCGTCCTTGTCAAGGACAACGCGGTTTTCCGGGTCGAGCAGGTTCTCGGTGACGACGACCAGCGGCAGCACCTGGCGCAGCCGGCCCTTCTCGGCGCGCATGCCGTGCTGCCAGCGGTTCTCGAAATAGACGAGCGCCGCCGCGTGTTCGGCGCGATGCGGCCCGTCATAGAGGCCGAAATTCAGGCCGGTGGTGATGGTTGAGCCGTCGAAATTGTCGACACCGCCGAGATAGACCTCGTAATTCCAGCCATAGGATTCGTGCAGGCCCAGGCCGACGAACTCGCCGCCAAGTCCGGAGCGCAGCATGATCGCCGGGCTCTGTATGGCATTGGCCCCGAGGATGAAGAGATCGCCGCTGACCGAATATTCCTTGTCGTCCCGCACGAATGCGACGGAGCGGACCGCGCCGCCCACATGGTCGAACCGGCGCACCTCGGCGCCCAGGCAGACCGAGACGTCCGGATGCTGGAAGACATGCATCAGGCCGTTGTTGACGGTGAACTTGGCGTCGGCCGGGCATAGCCAGCATCTGAGATTGGCGCAGCATGAGGCGCGCTGCGAGGTCGCCACGCGCGCCCGGGCGGTCGGCATGACGAAGTGCTGGTCCGGCTGCGCAGCCTTCATCATGCGGTCGGGCGTCGACATGCGATGCGGCGGCTGCGGAAACGGCCGCGAGCGCGGCAGCATCCGCGCCATGTCCGGATCGCCGGAGATCGACATGATCTCCTCGGCGTCGCCGTAGAACGGCTCGAGCTCGTCATAGCTGATCGGCCAGTCATTGCCGACGCCATAGGTGCTCTTCAGCTTGAAGTCGTTGGGATGGAAACGCGGCGTCTGCGCGAACCAGCAATTGGTGCCGCCGCCAAGACCGATCGTGTAGTTCCACGGCTTGTCGGCATTGTCGGTCTTGTAGGTGCTTTCGTCGTCGATGTCGGTGTTGGCGTTCTGGCTGAGCTGCCACTCATGCGTGTTGTGGCGGCCCCATTCGAGCACCAGGACGCGGGCTTTGCGCCGCTTCAGAAACTCGTGCAGGAAGAAGGACGATCCGAAGCCGGATCCGATGACGACGAGATCGAAGTGCTCGCTGGCGATTTGTTCGGGCCGAACGTCGAGCACCATCAGATCGAACCCTCCTGCTTCACGCGCATGGTCATTGTCGGCCTCGTCGTTCGCGGCTGCAGCTCTTCTTGAGACTTGAGGACATCGTCACGCCGCCATCCTGCCGATCGAGAAATATTCGATGCCGTAGCGGGCGATCACCTTGGGGTCGTAGAGGTTGCGGCCGTCGAAGATGACCGGCGTCGCCAGCGCGTCCTT